>NZ_DASZGI010000314.1:0-52731 GCF_035938995.1 Actinocrinis sp. | reverse complement strand
TTGGTCGGCTCGCTGCCGAGGAAGAAGTTGCGCCACACCGACATCAGGGGGACCATCGCCAGATCCTGATACACGGTCGCGATTCCGGCCGACCTTGCATCACGCGGGCTGGCGAAGTGGACCGGGCGGCCGTCCACCAGGAACTCTCCCTCGTCGGGCGGGAAGACCCCGGACAGGATCTTGATGAGGGTGGACTTGCCCGCTCCGTTGTCGCCGAGGACGCACGTGACCGTCCCGCGGCGGACCTCCAGTGAGACCTCTCGCAGGGCATTGACGCTGCCGAAGAACTTGCTGATCTGCTTGGCTTGGATGAAAGAGTCAGTCGTGGCCTCGGGCGCTCCGTCCATCCCAGTCATCGCGCTCCTCTCAGGCATGGTCACCGCCTCGCTCTCGTGGCCCGCCGGTAGACGACGGTGTTGACCACGACGGCCAGGAAGAGGATCACTCCGAGGAAGCTGAAGTCCCAGGAACTGTCCCACCCGGAGTAGATCACCCCCTGGAACGCCATGCCGATGATGCACGCGCCGATCGCCGCACCGACGGCGGAGCCGTAGCCGCCGGTGAGCAGGCAGCCGCCCACCACCGCCGCGATGATGTAGTAGAACTCGTACCCGACGCCCTGCTCGGAGACCGCCGAGTCGCTCTGCAGGAACGAGATCACGCCGACCAGGGCCGCGGCCGTGGAGGTGCCTACGAACAGCAGGATCTTGGTGCGGGCCACGGGCACGCCGACGTTGCGCGCGGCGTTCGCGTCGCCGCCGGCCGCGAAGATCCAGTTTCCGAAGGTGGTGCGGCCCAGCAGCCACACCGCCACGACGGTGACCCCGATGAACCACAAGATCGCGGTCTGATATCCGCTCGGGAGCGTGGCGCTGCGGGCGAAGGAACTGCCGAAGACCGCCTTCGCGCTGTTCAGGCCAGGATGCGCGCCCGCACTCAGCCCGATTGACGTGCTGCCGTGGTTCACCTTCAGCACGCCGCCGATGCTCAAGCCGCGGAACACGAAGTACGTCGCGAGCGTGACGATGAAGCTCGGCAGCTTGGACGTGACCACGATGACGCCGTTGAGCAGGCCGATGCAGATCCCGAACACGAACGTGAGCGCGACGGCGAGCCACGTGTTCCAGTGCAGGTTCCCGACCATCAAGGCCATGAGAATGGCAGTGAACCCGGTCATCCCGCCGGTGGACAGGTCGAACTCGCCGCCGATCATCAGCAGGCCGACCGGTACGGCCATGATGCCGAAGAACGCAGCCTGCTGACTCCACGATTCGAGGCCGGTCTGGCTGAGCCACAGGTGCTGCGGTGTGGCGTCGGTCGCGGTGAACAGGATGAACACCACGACGGCGCCGAGCAGCGCGCCGAGGGCCGGACGTCGCATGACCCTGGTGAGGAATGAGGCTTGGGTGAGGCGTTCGTCCACCGCCTCCGCGGCGGACGAGGATGGAGGTGGGGACGGCGGGGCCGGTTCCGGCTCCGCCGTCCGCGCGGCCGGTTCAGTCATCGCCGGCCGCAATCGCCGCCGCGACGTTCTTCACGTTGGTGCTGTCCACCAGCAGCGGGCCGCTGGCGACCGTCGTGCCGCCGCCGACCGCGTTGCCCTCGTGCTTGTCGTACAGGTACAGGAACGTGATCGGCAGGTAGCCCTGGAGGTACTGCTGCTGGTCCACCGCGAAGTCCAGGGTCGGCGGGCTCGCCTGCAGGTCGTTCTGAATATCGGAATCGAGGTCGAATGTAGCGATCTTGACATTTGCCGGCTTGGCGGACACCAGCGCCTGGCCGATCGCAGTGTTCAACGTCATCACCGCGTCGATGCCCGGGTGCGATTGCAGATAGGCAGTGACCTGGCCGATAGCCTGCTGCGGGTTGGACGCCGCGTTCGGGGTCGAGAGGATCAGCTCGGTGCACGCGGGTCCGTTCGCGGGCGCCGTACCGGTCGAGCACGTCGTGCCGACGCCGAGTCCCTGCGCGATGCCGTTGCAGCGGTCGAGCAGGTTCTGGCCCGACTGGTGGACCACGCACAGCACGTTCGTGGCGCCCTGGCTGTGGAACCGCTCACCGGCCTTCTGGCCCGCAAGCGTCTCCGGCTGCCCGACGCATGTCAGCGCTTGCGACGCGGCGATGTCAGCGTCGTCGCATCCTGCGTTCATCAGGACCACCGGGATGCCCGCGGCCCGCGCCGAAGCCAGCGTGGAGTTCATGATGGACGGGTCGTGGTCGGACACCACGATTCCGTTGACCTTGGCGTTGACGGCGTTCTGGATCTGGGCGTTCTCCGCATTGTCGTCCGGCTGCGCCTGCCCTTGCTGCTGGGATCCGTAGACCTCGCTCAGCTTGCATCCGTAGTCGGCCGCCGCGTTCTTCGCCCCCTTATAGACGACGCTCCAGAAGTTGCCGTTGTCGCCGTGAGTGATCACCGCGAAGGTGTAGGGGCACGACCCACCGGCGCCCACCGCGTTGTTGGTGCCCGATGCGGGAGTCGACGTGGTGCACGCGGCGGCGATCAGCACGAGCGGCGCCGCTATGAGGGAGAACAGGAGTCTGCGTCGGCTAGCCATGATCCACTCCTTTGTGGTCGGCTTGGCGGGAGTCACAGGTTTATGGGGGTGTTGTCAGGTCCCGGGGGCCGAGGTCCCGGGCAGGTCAGTCACAAGTCACGGTCACAAGTCACAGGTACGGACGCTGGGCCTTCTTCGCGTCCTCATACGCCGCGCGCGCGGCCCGGGTGGTGTCGAGCGCGGAGGTCTGCGCGACGGGTACGTCCCACCAGGCGCCGCTGTCGGGCGCGGGCAGGAGCGGATCGGTCTCGATGTGGACGACGGTGGTGTGGGACGACTGCCTGGCCTTCGCCAGCGCGCTGCGCAGGTCGTCGATCGTGGTGGCGCGCAGCACCTGCGCCCCAAGGCTTTCTGCATTCGCGGCCAGGTCCACCGGCAGCACCGACCCGTCGAGCCGCCCCTGTGCGGAGCGGTAGCGGTAGGCAGTGCCAAAGCGTTGAGAGCCGAGTGATTCGGACAATGCACCGATGGAAGCGAATCCGTGGTTTTGCACCAGGACGATGATCAGCTTGACGCCTTCCTGGACCGCGGTCGCGATCTCCTGCGCCAGCATCAGATACGAGCCGTCGCCGACGAGCACGAACACCTCGCGCTCCGGGTCGGCCAGCTTCACCCCGAGGCCGCCTGCGATCTCATAGCCCATACACGAATAGCCGTACTCGACGTGGTAGCCCCTGGGGTCACAGGTACGCCAGAGCTTGTGCAGATCGCCGGGCATCGATCCGGCAGCGCAGACGACCACGTCGTGCGGGCCAGCGGCTTCGTTGACCGCGCCGATGACCTCGGACTGCGCGGGCAGCGGACTGTGCCGGGTCGTGTAGGCGGCGTCGACCACGTCGGACCAGGCACGGGCGGCTTGAATCGCTTCCTCGCGGTACTGCGGCGTCACGGTCCAGCCGCGGAGCGCTTCGGCCAGCTCCTCCAATGCCTCGCGCGCGTCGGCGACCACTGCGATCCCGGCGTGCTTGGCAGCGTCGAAGGCTGCGACGTTGATGTTGACGAAGCGCACGTCCGGGTGGGCGAACGCGGTGTGCGACGCGGTGGTGAAGTCCGACCAGCGCGTGCCGATCCCGAGGGCCAGGTCCGCGTCGCGGGCGATCGCGTTGGCCGCCTGGGTTCCGGTCGCGCCGACGGCGCCGAGCGCGAGCGGGTGGTCGAAGGGGATCGCCGCCTTGCCCGCCTGCGTCTGCGCGACCGGGATTCCGGTCGGGTCGATCAGGCGCAACAGGGCCCAGGTCGCCTCGGAGTAGACCACTCCCCCGCCGACGACGATCAGCGGCCGGCGCGACCGCTTGACCGCCTGCGCGGCGCTCAGCACGGCGGCGCGGTCCGGTCTGATCCGCGGAACGTGCCACACCCTGCGGGCGAACAGCTCCGCGGGCCAGTCGAACGCCTCCGCCTGCGTGTCCTGCGGCAGGGCCAGGGTCACCGCTCCGGTGTCGGCCGGATCGGTGAGCACTCGCATCGCTGCCATCAGCGCGTGCGGCAACTGCTCGGGGCGGTGGATCCGGTCGAAGTACCGTGACACCGGGCGCAGCGTGTCGTTGACCGAGACGTCGTGGCTCTGCGGATATTCGAGCTCTTGCAGGACCGGGTTTGCGACCCGGGTGGCGAACACGTCACCAGGGAGCAGCAGCACCGGCAGCCGGTTGATCGTGGCCAAAGCCGCGCCAGTGACCAAGTTCGTCGCGCCTGGGCCGACAGACGTGGTGCAGGCGAGGGTCGACATCCGGTTGCGCATCCGGGCGAACCCGGCCGCCGCGTGCACCATGCCCTGCTCGTTGCGGCCCTGCCGGTAGGGCAGCGCGGCGGGGTCTTCGAGCTCGAGTTCGAGCAGCGCCTCGCCGATCCCAGCCACATTCCCGTGCCCGAAGATGCCGAAGCAGCCCTCGATGAGGCGGCGCTCGATCCCGTCGCGCTCGCTGTGCTGCGCGATCAGGAAGCGGACGAGAGCCTGGGCCGTGGTCAGGCGCACGATAGGGCGCGATGTGCCCGTCATGTGGTTCTCCGGGTGTGCAAGAGGTTCAGAACGCGCGGGTCGACCGGCTGGTCCGGCCAGGTGTCGCGGATCCATGCGAGGGCTGGGTCGTCGCAGATCCGCCAGGCGCGCTCGCCCGGGCCGGCCATCACGTTCAGGTAGTAGAGGTCGTATCCGGGCGACGCGATGGACGGCCCGTGCCAGCCGTGCGGCACCAGGACCGCGTCACCGCTGCGCACCTCGGCCAGCAGGTCGATCGGCCGCTCGGGCGTTCCGTAGAGCCGCTGATATGCGACGCCTGGTTGAGCCGGGCCATCCGCGACCTCGAAGTAGTAGATCTCTTCCAGGACACTCTCGCCCTCGCGCTCCTCGTCGTGCTTGTGCGGCGGATACGAGGACCAGTTGCCGCCTGGGGTGATCACCTCGCAGACCATCAGCCGGTCGGCCTCGAGCGTGTCCGGCATGCAGTAGCCATAGACCAGCCGCGAGCAGTTGCCTGCGCCGCGCGCCTCGACCGAGACCTGCGACGCGGCGACGTGCCGGAATGGGTGCGCAGCCTGTGCGAGGGCAGCTGGCACGGCAAACCGCCCGCCACCTTCACTGGTGATGCTGACCACGGTGTCCACGGGCACATAGACGAAGTCCGTCGGGCCGGAGAACACGTCGGCACGGCCGGTCAACTCGACTTGCCGCCCCTCGCTCTCGACAACACAGGACCCTGCCAACGGCAGCACGAGGACCTCGTTCGAGCCGGTCGCGAATCCGGTCGCGAAGCCAGCTGTGCCGCCCGGCGGGAGATCGACCACCCGCAGTCCGGTCCAGCTCCAGCCGACCCGCTCAGGAACCAGAGACAGCGCCCACGGCCCGTCGACGGACGACCCGGCCGGATAGTGCAACCGCTGCATCAGGATTCACCGGCCTTAGGAGCCGAGCCAGCGACCAGGGACGCCGCAGTATCTACAGCCGCCTCCACGTCGCCATCCGGCGGATAAAGCAGTGCTCTGCCAACCACTAGCCCGCGCACGCCCTCAACCGCGAGTGCCTTCTGCCAGTCCGCGTAGGTCTCGTCCTGGGCTCCGGCCGGATCGCCGCCGAGCAGCAGCGCGGGAAGCGTGGTCGCCGCCATCACCCGCTCCATCTCGTCCACGACCGGCAGCTTCAGCCACGTGTACGCGCTGGTCGCGCCGAGTCCGGCGGCGACGGATACCGAGCGGATCACCGCCGCCGTACTCAGGTCGTTGCGAAGCGCCGCGCCCTCCCGGTACGCGATGAAGGGCTCGATCATGGCGGCCCGGCCCGCGCGGGCCAGCGCGGAGACCGCTCGGCCGCAGGACTCCAGCGTCGCGACGGTGGACGGGTCGGACGGGTCGATCCGGCACAGCATCTTGCCGCCGTCGAGCCCGTATTCGACGACGGAGCGTGCGTCGTACGCCGTGAACCGGTCGTCGAGTTCGAATACCGAGCCCTGCAGGCCGCCGCGGTTCATCGAGCCAAAGACCACCTTGCCGTCGAGCGCGCCGAGCAACAGCAGGTCCTCGACGACGTCCGGGGTACCCAGGACGCCGTCGACGCCGGGGCGGCCGAGCGCGGCGACGAGACGGCGCAGCAGTTCGCCGCGGTCCGCCATGGCCAGCGGATCGCCACGCACGCTCAGTGCGCCGCGCGCCGTATGGTCGGCGGCGATCAGCATGAGCCTGCCGCTCTCGCCCACCAGCGGGCGGCGCACCCGCCGCAGGGCCGCATCCGCGACGGCGCGCGGATTGTGCAGGCGCATCTCGCGCAGTTTGCGCAGCTCATCCAGCCGCAGCACGGTCGGACTCCTTACTGGCGGACTCCTCCAGGGCGGCGAGGACTTCGGCGGTGGTCGGCATCGCGGTCGAGCACTCCAGCCGCGAGGCGACGATCGCCCCGGCCGCGTTCGCGAAGTTCAGGACGGCTTCCAAGGGCCATTGCGCGAGCAGGCCGTAGCACAGCGCCCCGCCGAACGCGTCGCCGGCGCCGATCCCGTTGAGCACGGTCACCGGGAAGGGCGGCACATGCACGGTCTCGGTCGCGGTGCGGCCGAGGACGCCGCGCGGCCCGAGCTTGACGACGGCGAGGTCGACCCCGTGGTCGAGCAGCGCGGCGGCGGCGCTGTGCGCGTCGCGGTGCCCGACCGCGACCTCGCACTCCTCGAGGTTGCCGACGGCGACGGTCGCATACGGCAGGGCCTCCTGGACGTGCTGGCGCGCGTGCTGCGCCGACGGCCAGAACTGCGCGCGGTAGTCGAGATCGAGCACGGTCAGCCCGGCGCGGCCCCGGGCGGACCAGGCGGCGTAGTGCGCTGCCCGGCTCGGCTCCTGGGAAAGGCCGGTCGCGGTGGCCCAGAACACCCGGGCGGCGGCGATCGCGTCGAGGTCCAGCTCGTCCGCCGCGATCTCCAGGTCCGGGGCTTTAGGCCACCGGTAGAAGTAGATCGGGAAGTCGTCCGGCGGGAAGATCTCGCAGAAGGTGACCGGGGTCGGCAGGTGCTCGACGGCGGCGACGTAGCTGTCGTCCACGCCGAGATCGCGCAGCGCGCGGCGCACGAAGCGGCCGAACGGGTCGGCGCCGGTGCGGGTGATCACAGCCGAGCGCAGGCCGTGACGCGCCGCGGCGACGGCCACGTTGGTGGCGCTGCCGCCGAGGAACTTGCCGAACGTCTCGACGTCCTCGAGCCCGACGCCGCTCTGGAGCGGGTAGATGTCCACCCCGACGCGCCCGATCGTGAGCACGTCATACGGCTGCGCCCCGGCGCTCATTGCAGGCTCCTGAGATAGGCGACGCTCGACGCCACGTCGGCTCGCGGGCCGGCCCCGTCCGGCTCGGCAACCAGGACCGTGTCCTGCTCCATCACATACCAGCCCTGATAGCCGTGCGCCTCGAGCGTGTGGACGATGCCGGCGATGTCCACGTCGCCGCACCCGAGCGGCCGGTAAATGCCCTCCCGCACAGCCTCGGTGTAGGTACGCTCGCCTGCGCGAACGCTCTCGGCCAAGCGCGCATCCACGTCCTTGAGGTGGGTGTGCGCGACGCGCTCGGGTACCTCGCGGGCCAGCGCTGCCGGATCAGCCCCTCCGACGAACAGGTGCCCGGTGTCGAGGCACAGCGGGATCCGGGCGCCGTCGAGCAGGCGGTACACGTCGTCGCGGGTTTCGATCATCGTGCCGACGTGCGGATGCAGGCAGGCGTGCACGCCACGCTCCGCGGCCAGAGCGGCGAGCCGGTCGAGGTTCCCGCACAGCGTCTTCCAGCCGTCCTCGTCGAGCTGCGGCCGCTCGTCATAGCCGTCGAGCCCGGTCGCGGCGGCCAGCACGAGCATGTCCGCACCCGCCGCGACGAAGCCGTCGAGTACGGCGTCGACTTCGGGCAGCGGGTCGTGGCCAGGTTCGTGCGCGACGACGGGCACGAAGCCGCCCACCGCCGCCAGGCCGTACCTGGCCAACAGGTCGGCTTTCGCGGCCGGGTCGGCGGGCAGGAAGCCTTCCGGGCCGAACTCGGTCGCGGTGAGGCCGACGTCGTGCATCTCCCGCAGGACGCGGTCGGCCGCCAACTGATAGCCCCAGCCGGGTACTTCGCACACGCCCCAGGAGATCGGGGCCCCCGCGATCTTCACGTTTGCGCTCCCGTCATCCGCACCTCGTCGATCCGCACCGGCCGGCCCTCGGCCCGCGACAGCTCGCAGGCTTCTGCGATATAGATGGCCTCGAGGGCGTCGGCGATCGTGCACGGGCTCTGCGTCCGGCCCGCGGCGAACTCGACGAAGGCGGCCAGCTCGCGGGTGTAGGCGGCGCGGAACCGCTCCATGAAACCGCCGTACGCCGGTCCGGCCGGCCAGTCGACGCCCGGCTCGACCGAGCGCAGCGGCAGCCGCTCGTCTACGCCCACTGCGATGCTGTCCCGGGAGCCGAACACCTCAAGCCGCACGTCGTATCCGGCCGCGTTGTACCGGGTCGCGGACAGCAGTGCGAGCGCGCCGTCGTCCATCCGCAGCACGGCCGCGGCAGTGTCGACGTCCCCGTATTCGCTGAAGAACGGCTCTCCGCGGTTCGAACCGGTCGCGTACACCTCGACCGCCTCGCGCCCGGTCACCCAGCGCACGGCGTCGTAGTCGTGCACGCCGCAGTCCTTGAAGATCCCGCCGGAGGTGGCGATGTACGCGGCGGCCGGCGGCGCCGGGTCGAAGGTCCCGCCGCGCAGCGTGTGCACCCAGCCGAGGGAGCCGTCGGCCACGGCGGCACGGGCCGCCTGGTATCCGGCGTCGAATCTGCGCTGGAAGCCGATCTGCACCCGGCCGCCTGCCTTCCGCGCCAGCTCGGCCACCTCGGCCGTCTGCGCGCCGCTCGGCGCAACGGGTTTCTCGCAGAACACCGGCAGCCCGGCCTCCACCGCGCGCGCGATCAGCTTGGCGTGCGCGCCGGTCGGCGCGGCGATCGCGACGCCGTCCAGCCCCTGCGCGAACAGCTCATCCGCGTCGGCGACCCATCGCGCCCCCGCGCCGAGCGATTGCGCGACGTCCCGCGCCCGCGCCGGGTCCGCGTCGGCGATCAGCACTTCCTCGACCTGCGCCAACCCGTGCAGCGTCGCAGCGTGGAACGCCCCGATGCGTCCCACTCCGACCAGGCCCAGCCGCGCCATGCTCACCCTGTGTTGATCATCCGTCGGTCGTCCGTCGGTCGCTGCGCCGGCCCCGTGCGTCCGGCGCACGCGACTGAGAATGCTCCTGGGCGGAGGCTCGGTCAACGATTTGTTAGGACATTTTTACATGGCGGTGCGATGATGGGCGGCGTCGTCATACGCCGGGCGGCGGCCCCGGCGGTCAGGACTGCGCAGTCAGGAGCAGCGCGTGGCCGAACTCCCCCTGCAACTCGACCGGTCCAGCCCGGTGCCGCTGTACTTCCAGGTCGCCCAGCAGATCGAGCAGGCGATCGAGCGCGGCGAACTCGGCCCCGGGGCGCGGCTGGACAACGAGATCCAGCTGGCGGACCGCTACGGGTTGTCCCGCCCCACGATGCGCCGGGCCATCCAGGAACTCGTGGGCAAAGGGCTGCTGGTACGCAAGCGCGGCGTCGGCACGCAGGTGGTACACGCGCGGGTCAAACGCCCGGTCGAGCTGACCAGCCTCTACGACGACCTGTCCCGGTCGAAGCAGAAGCCCGCCACGCGCGTGCTGCTGCGCGAGGAGGCCCCGGCGCCGGACGAGGTGGCGGTGCGCCTCGGCTTGCCGGTCGGCGCGCCCGCCGTGCACCTCGAGCGGCTGCGCCTGGCGCTGGACGAGCCGCTGGCGATCCTGCACAACTGGCTGCCGGCCGCGCTCGTCCGCTTCACCGAGCAGGACTTGGAGGCGGGCGGCCTCTATGCGCACCTGCGCTCGTCCGGCGTGCGAATATGCGTCGCCACCCAGCGGATCGGCGCCCGGGCGGCGAACGCCGAGCAGGCCCGGCTGCTCGAGGTCAAGCGCGGCGCGCCCCTGCTGACGATGGAGCGCACCACCTTCGACGACACCGGACGGGCGATCGAGTACGGCGACCACGTCTACCGCTCGGACACCTACTCGTTCGAGACGACGCTGGTCGAGCGGCAGTGAGCGCGAGACGGCCGGATCAGTGTTCTGCGTGCTTCGTCAGCCGCGGCAGGATCCGCTGCGCGTCCACGTGTGGCTCGGAGAGCAGCGCGGCCGAACCGACGATGAGCGGGTCCGGCGGCGCGGCGATCCCGGCGTCCTTGTTCGGGTAGTCGAAGAGGGACAGCACGTGCCGCATCGCCTCGAGCCGGGCGCGCTTCTTGTCGTTGCTCTTGACCACGGTCCACGGCGCGTCGGCGGTGTCCGTGTAGAAGAACATCGCCTCCTTCGCCTCGGTGTAGTCGTCCCACTTGTCCAGCGACGCCAGGTCCATCGGGCTCAGCTTCCACTGCCGCACCGGGTCCACCTGGCGGATCACGAAGCGGGTGCGCTGCTCGGCGCGGGAGACCGAGAACCAGAACTTCACCAGCCGGATCCCGTCGCGCACCAGCATCCGCTCGAACTCGGGGGCCTGGCGCATGAACTCCAGGTACTCGGCCGGGTCGCAGAAGCCCATCACCCGCTCGACGCCGGCGCGGTTGTACCAGGACCGGTCGAACAGCACGATCTCGCCGGCCGCGGGCAGGTACGCGGTGTAGCGCTGGAAGTACCACTGGGTCCGCTCGCGCTCGGAGGGCTTCTCCAGCGCCACCACGCGCGCGCCGCGCGGATTCAGGTGCTCGGTGAACCGCTTGATCGTGCCACCCTTGCCCGCGGCGTCGCGCCCCTCGAACAGCACGACGAGCCGTTCGCCGGACTCCTTGATCCAGTTCTGCAGCTTCAGCAGCTCGATCTGGAGCAGCCGCTTGTGCTGGTCGTACTCGGCGCGTGGGAGCCGTTCGTCGTACGGGTAGTCCTCGCGCCAGGTGTCGACCGGCCGCCCGTCGCTGTAGTAGAGCACCGGATCGTCGTCGTCGCTGTCGTCCACGCGCAGGTCGGCCAGGGCTGACGGATCGACGAACTCGCCGAGCGAACCGAGGAGCAGGGGGTGGGAGTGCGGGGCGTCGCCGTTCTCGGTGGTCACCAGGGAAGCATCACCCGAGCGGCGGCCGCCGCGCCAGTCGTCGGCGCGATTGGCAATATGTTGTTCACCGGTTCGTTCGCTCGGTTAAAGCGGTTAAAGCATGGGCAGCAGCATCACCACTGTGCTGGTCAGCATCGTGACTTCGCACGCATGCCCGAGCGGGTCCGGCGTGCGGCGCGGCATCCGCCAGGCGAACGCGAGAGTGAGCGCGCACGCGTAGCCGAACGCCGCGAGCATCAGAGTCGACGCACCGCCGCCACCGGCCCCGCTCGGTGACGGCGGCATGACCATGCCCGGTGCCATGGCCGCGGTGGCTCCGCCCCGTGCCGGAGCCGCCATCAGGACCATGACACCGCACATGGCCGCGTGGTGCAGCCCGTGCCTTCCGCGCGCGAGCGCGAAACTTCCCACGGCCAGGACCACACCCAGCGCGCCGAATCCGGCCCGCAGGACGGAATCCGGCACGACCGTCCCCCGGGGCACCGCCATCAGGACCATGCCGAGCGCCATCGTCAGATGGACCGCCGGGCGGGCCCACGGGCCGCCACGCAGCGCCAGGAACAGGCGACGCCCGGCGATCGCGGCGACCGTCGCCAAGGCGGCGACGAGCACCCACACCACCGCCGCGCCCGTCCAACCAGCGCCCATCGAACTTGCGCCCATCAGAACAGTGCCCCTCGTGCGGCCTAGTCCGTGAAGGTCGGGTCCGCGCCGTGCGGCTTCTCCACGCGGCCCTTGGGCTCCTCCCACGCTTCCTGGCGGCCGAGGGCGGTCATGTCCAGCACGCCGTACGAGCCGCCGAGCTGCTCGGAGCCGCGCGCGAAAGTCGAGTAGGTGTGGAAGATGCGCCCCTCGTCGGTCAGGAAGCAGCTCACGCCCGGCTGCTCGCTGGGGCCCTCGAGGAGCCAGTCCATCCCGGCCTGCTTGAGCTCCTCCGCGCCGCGGTAGTTGTACTCCACCGGTGCGACGGACTGGTCCAGGCTGACGTGGAAGTCGTAGTTGAAGTCGCTGCCGTAGGAGGAGTACCAGCGGTACGGCCAGCGGCGAAGGGCGCGGTAGTCCTCGATCTTCGCCAGCGGTGTACGGGAGATCAGGACGAAGTTGGTGTCCCGCGACCGCAGGTGGGTCAGCAGGCCCTCGGACAGCTCGTCGATGCTGGCGGTGCAGCCCTTGCAGGCGGCGTCCCACGCCGGGTCGAACATCACGTGCTGGACCACCAACTGGCGGCAGCCGTCGAACAGGTCGGCCAGGGTGACCTTCCCGCCCGGCCCCTCGAACACGTACGCCTTCTCGATCTCGACCATCGGCAGCCGGCGGCGGTCGGCGTTGAGCGCGTCGCGCGCCCGGGTCAGCTCCTTCTCCCTGGCCAGGAACTGCTTGCGGGCCACGAGCCACTGCTCGCGGGAGACGACCTGCGGAAGACTCATCTCGACCTCCAGGGTTAGCGAAGCCGCTGCGGCTCTCGCTCTCACCCACTTGGACGAAGCGGTCTCCCGGAATTCATCGGTGTCGGGCTATAGCTTTTCCGGCAGCCCGAACGCCGGGAAGAGCTCGGGATACAGGTACGTGTGAATCTGCTTGATGCGCTCGCCCTCGACCCAGGGGATCTGGATCGAGAAGGGCTTGTGGCCGCCGTTTCCATCCGGCCGGTAGTGGCCGAACGCGAGGGTGCCGTTGACCGCGATCGGCACCAGGCGGGAACCGCGGCACTCGATGCCCGGGCCCAGCATCCACCGGCCGATCTCGCGGGCGCCTTGGATCCAGAGCGCGAGGGGCGGCATCGCCTGGACCGCGTCGTCGTGCAGGAGGGTGGTGAATCGCTCGATGTCGTAGCTCTCGAAGGCGGAGACGAACTCGGCCAGCAGCTCGCGGCGGACCTCGTCGTCGGGGCGCGCCGCGTCGTCAGGGCGAAGCGCGCCGCCCGGGTCGCGCGTAGCGAGAGTGGCCCGCGCCCGCTGCAGGGCGCTGTTCACCGACGCCGAGGTGGAGCCGAGCAGGTCGGCCACTTCCGCGGCCGACCAGCCCAGGACCTCGCGCAGCAGCAGGACCGCGCGCTGGCGGGCGGGCAGGTATTGGAGGGCGGCGACGAACGCCAGGCGGATGCTCTCGCGCTGCGCCGCCACCTGCGCGGGGTCGGCGTGGTCGCCGATCACCCGGTCGTCCGGGACCGGCATCACCCAGGTTTCCTCGGGCAGCATCGGACCGAGGTCCGTGATGTCCGCGGTGGACGACGGCACGAGGCCCATGGGCAGCGCGCGCCGCTTGCGTCCGCGCAGCATGTCCAGGCACACGTTGGTGGCGACCCGGTGCAGCCAGGTGCGCATCGAGGAGCGGCCCTCGAAGTCCGCCTGCGCCCGCCAGGCCCGGATCATGGTCTCCTGGACCGCGTCCTCCGCCTCGAAGAACGAGCCGAGCATGCGGTAGCAGTGGCCGGTAAGATCGCGGCGGTGCTCCTCGAGCTGCTCGAGCCCGAGTTCGCCCACGCCGTCGCCGTGCACGGCACTCGCCGTCATGGAATCGATCGTACGACTCGCCGCCGACAGGATCACAGTCGCGGAACGCTGTGCGCCGAAGGGCTTGACAGCGCCCGGCCGCCCTCACAGGATGCCGTTGACAACGTTGTCATCCCGACCAGGGAAGGACCTCCGCATGGGTGCGTCCGCCCGTCGCGACTTCATCTCCACGGGCACCACGCTGCTCGCGGATGAGCGGGTAAGGCGCCGCGCCCGCGTTCATCCGTGCGTCGCGGTGTCTCCGCTGCCGGGCGTCGAAACGTCCGCCGGCGCGCGAGACATCGCCAGGGCGCGGTTCGCCGACTACGAAAGCGCCCGCGCGATGTTCGAGGTCTGGAACGCGATCTTCTGGCAGGACACCTCGGCTCTGCAGTGGATGTACGACCCCGCCTGGCAGGCCGATGACTACGGCCTCGAGGACGACCACGACGGCGCGTATTTCGGCTCGCGCAAGGGCTGCGAAGCGCTGCACGTCCAAGTGAATCCGACCACGTGGCAGGTGCTGGCGGCCAACCACACGACGGACAAGCTCATCGACGCGACCATCACCGCGAAGGTCTACGATCCCGGCGGCCGGCAGCTCAGCCACGTCGAGCAGCAGGGTGTGGACATCACACCGTCGTCTGCGGCGCCCGCGTTCGCCATCTCCTGGCCTTCCGCGCCGCCGTTCCAGGTGGTGCGGCTTGAACTGCGCGACGGCGACGGCGTGCTGTTGTCAGAGAACGCGTATTGGCGCTATTCGGCGCTCCAGAGCCCGCGGCGGCCGAATTCGTCCGGGCTGGACATGCTCGCCGCCACGCAGCTCGGCCTCTCGGTTCGCGCGGTCGACTGCGGCCGGCTCGTCGCGACCGTCGCGAATGAGGGAAGCACGATCGCCGCGATGGTGCGCCTAGGGCTGCATGATCCTGACGGGTCGCGCCTGACGCCCGCGCGGTACGGGGCCAACTACTTCTGGCTGCTGCCCGGTGAGTCCCGCGAAATCCCCATTTCGTGGCCATCGGACGCGACGGCCACTCAGCACGCGTACGTCAGTGCACAGGCATACAACGCTCCGGCGCGGACCGCACCCAAACCGTGCGCGCCTGTCATTCGCTGACCTACGCCGAATAAGGGTGCCGTCGGCGCGGTTCCCGTCACCGCGCCGACGGCACCCGCTCAGCCGCCCGTCTCTACACGTGATGTAAGCCGCTCAAGCGGACTGGCGCACGATCAGCACGGGGTCGAATATGCGCGAGCCGATCGGCTGGTTGGGCTTCTCGATGTGGTCGAGCAGCATCCGGGTCATCTCGGCCGCCATGTCCTCGACCGGCTGGCGGACCGTGGTCAGCATCGGCCGGCACGCGACCGCCGCGCTGCTGTCGTCGAAGCCGACGACGGCGACGTCCTCGGGCACCCGGCGGCCCCGGTCCCGCAGGGTGAGCAGCGCCCCCTGCGCCATCAGGTCGTTGGCCGCGAAGATCCCGTCCACCTCGGGGTACTCGTCGAGTAGCCGCCCGGTGGCCGTCTCGCCGCTCTCCAGCGTGAATATCCCCTCGACGTGCGGGATGTACGGATAGCCGTGCCTGGCCATCGCCGTGCGGAATCCGGCGAGGCGGTCCTGGGCGGCCGGCACGTCGAGGGGACCGCAGATCGTCGCGACCCGTCGGCAGCCGCGGGCGAGCAAGTGCTCTGCCGCGAGAGCCGCCCCCTCCTGGTGTGCGATGTCCACGTAGCTGATGGGTAGCGGCCGGGCGGGGCGGGCGAACAGGACGGCGTGCAGACCGGTGCCCGGGAAGAGGGCCGGAAGCGGGTCGTCGGCGTGCGTCGAGACCAGGATCGCGCCGTCGGCGTTGCCGCGCTTCAGGTAGGCCAGGACGTGGCGATGGTCCTCGTCGGTCTCGGCGGAGATCAGGACGGGGTGCACGCCTCGCGGGCGCAGGAAGCGGGTCACGCCGTTGGCGACCCGGCCGAAGAAGGGGTCGGCGAAGACCTCGCGCTGGTGGGCGTTCTCGTCCCCGTCGGGCGGGTCGCCCGCGCCGGACACCACGAGCGCGACAGTGCCGGTGCGGCTGCCGACCAGCGAGCGGGCGGCGAGGTTGGGGACGTAGCCCGTGGCGGCGATGGCCCGCTGGACCGCCTCGCGGACCGCCGGGTCGAAGTTGCGGGTGCCGTTGATGACGCGCGAGACGGTGGAGCGGGACAGGCCCGCGGCCCTGGCCACGTCCTCCAACGTGGGAGACGGCTGGAGGAGATCGCTCATGATGGCTTTATAGCACGATTGGAGAGCGCTCCCCGATTTTTGGTACGGAGAGAGGCGCAGAACACACGCAAGCGATTGAGTGCGAGGTGGAGATGAGCGCCCGATCCGTGGCGTCAGAGCCGCCGGTGAGGGTTAAGGCGCTGGTAGAGGCGCAGCGGCGAACGCCGGATTCGGCGAGGAGAGGGGCGCCTCAAGGGACGACCTTCACGAGGCTGCTCTCGTGGGGGCGGACGGCGGGTCCCACCCCCACGAGGAACAACGTTCCGAGCGGAGAGCGCTCTCCACTCACCGGAATAGTCGCGCCGGGACGGTTGGCTTGTCAAGGGCCTAGTTAGGGGTCGGCCAAGAACTCTTCGCGCAAGGTCCGAGTATCGCCCGATTGCATCTTCGACCCTGTGACGTGCAGTCTAGCCAAAGCACCAGTGGAGAGCGCTCCCCGGGTGCGCGGCGCCGATTGGCTGCACAAGCTGACTTTCGTGCAGCCGATCGGCGTTTCGTGAGCGAGCCGGTGGCTGTTACGCAGCGCCCATTACCCAGTGCCTATTACTGAATGACTGTCACGCCGTCGGGCACGTTGCCGACTTGCACCGAGGCGCCCGGCGCACCGGTCGCGACCGTGACCGGCGTGACGTTGTTGGCGTTGGTGTTCACCACCCAGGCGATCGTTCCGTCCGGGCTGAAGCCGACGGCGTAGGCGCCGGAGCCGGTCGGGATGAAAGCACCGGCGGTGGTCGTCGCGGTCGAGATCGGCGTCACGCCGCCCGCACCGAAGTCCGCGACATAGGCCGTCGTGCCGTCCGGAGAGATCTGGACGTATTGCGGACCCGCGCCGGTGGGCACCGTCGCGGTGACCGCGCCGGTCGCCGAGTCGATGACCGAGACCGAGGACGAGCCGCCGTTGGTGATGAACACCCGGCTGCTGTCCGGGGTGACCGCGACGCCGAACGGCGCGGCGCCGACCGTGATCGTGCGGGTGACCGCACGGGTGGCCAGGTCGATCTCGCTGACCGTGCCGTCGCCTTGGTTGGCGACCCAGAGGTCGGCGCCGTCGGGGCTGACCGCCAGCCGCTCGGGCTGGCTGCCGACGGCGATCGTCGGCCCCGTGGTGAGCGTCGCGACGTCGATCGGCTGCACCGTGCCGTCGCCGAAGTTGGTCACCCAGACCGTCTTGCCGTCGGGAGTGCCGGCCACGTCTGCCGCGACGGAGCCGACCGGGATGGTCGCGATCACGGAGTTCGTCGTGGTGTCGACGACGGTCACGTTGTTGCTGTTGTTGTTGGCGATGAACAGTTTCCCGCCGGTCACGATCATGCCGTCAGGCCCGCTGCCGACCGGGACCGGCGGCCCGGCGTTGTGCGTGCGTGTGTCCACCGGCGTGACCGTGTTGTCGCTGTAATTCGAAACGTAGGCGGTCGGGATGCTCTGGCCGGGCTGGGCGACCGTCACCAGCAGCGAGACGGACGGGATGACGGCGCCGTTCGCGGCGTGCGCGGTGAACGCGGCTTGGTAGTAGCCAGTGGCGGTGCCCGCCGCGGCGGTGATCGTCACGGTCGTCTGCGCGGTGCCGCCGGCCGGCGCGCTGAGCGTGGAGCCTGCCGGAGCCGTGGTCAGGCCCTGCGGGGTCGTCGCCTGCCATGCCACGGAGGCCGGGCTGGTGCCCAGGGTGTTGTCGGCCGTGACGGTCACGGTCGTGCTGGTGCCGGGCGCCAGCCGCACCTGGCCGGGGGTCACCGCCAGCGCGGCGCGCGTGCTCGGCGGGAACGTGACCGGTCCGGCGCCGAACGAGGGCGGAGCATCGCCGGGAGCGGAGCCCCATGCGGTGTTCGGGGTCTGCGAGAGGGCGAAGTCGAGTTCGTGGGCGCGGCTCGGATCGATCCAGGTGTTGTTGGTCGAGCGGCCGTCGACCTTGAGAGCACCGACGTAAGTGTCGCCCGCGCCCTGCGCGTTCACGGTCAGGTCGCCGAACGCGCCGTGGATTTCCGCGTGCGGGAACTGCGGGGTGCCGAGCACGAGCATCGGGACGCCCGGTGTCTGCGGATAGAGGCCGAGCGCGGCCCAGACGTACCACGAGCTCATGGCGCCGAGGTCGTCGTTGCCGGGCTCGCCGCCGGGCGTCAGCGAGTAGAGCTGGGTGAGGACCTGCTGGACCACGGCCTGCGTCTTCCACGGCTGTCCGACGCTGTCGTACACCCACGGGGTGTCCAGCGCTGGCTCGTTGCCCTGCCACTGATACGGCTGGTCCGGGCCGGCGTTGAGCTGGGTGAAGAAGGTGTCCAGCCGGGATGAGACGGCCTGGTCGCCGCCCATGCCCTGGATCAAACCGCTGAGGTTCTGCGGGACCATCCACGAGTACTGGGCGGCGTTGCCCTCCTGAAATCCGTCCTGGCCGAAGCCGGTGGCCACCGGCACGGGCGGTCCGGACGGGAAGGCTCCTTGAGCGTCGCGCGGCTCGACGTAGCCGACGGCGGTGTCGAAGACGTTCGCCCAGTTCTGCGACCGCTGGGTGAACGTCGAGGCGGTCGAGGACTGATGCAGGTCCTGGGCCAGGCGCGAGATCGAGAAGTCGTCGAGGGCGTATTCCAGCGTCTCCGAGGCGCCGTTGGGCACCGGGCTGATCGAATCCGAGGCGACGTTCGGCACGTAGCCGTCGGCGATGTAGGCGGCCGCGTTCGGGCGCTCGACGTACCAGCCCTGGACGACGCCCGACGTGCCGTTCGCACCGCTGACCATATCGGCGAGCGCCGACGAGGCGTTGAAGCCCTTGGCGCCGAATGCGTAGGTGTCGGCGAGAATCGGGTCCGCGGCGTCGCCGTTCATCACTCCGGACTCGCCGTTGGCGACCGGCCACTTGGGCAGCGCGCCGCCCTGCGCGGCGTCGTTGAGCAGTGAAGTTGCCATGTCCGCGGCGATGGACGGATCGATTGTGGCCAGCAGCGGCACTTGGGAGCGGTAGATGTCCCAGCCCGAATAGTTGGCGTATTGGGAGTGGCCGGGCTGCACGCTGTGCACCTTCTCGTCGAAGCCCACGTACTGCCCGTTCGCGTCGTTGAACAGGCTGGGCTCGAGCGAGGCGTGGTACAGCGCGGTGTAGAACTCGGCTTGCGCGGTGGCGCTGCCGCCGTGGATACCGATCGTGCGCAGCTGGTGGTTCCAGGCGTCAGCGGCCTTCGCGGCGACCGAGCTGACGCTCCACGAATGCGCTTCGGCGGCCAGGTTGCCGAGTGCGCCCTGCGTGCTCACGTATGAGACGGCGACCTGCATGCCGACGTTGGCGTTCTGCGTGGTGTCGAAGGTGAGCCAGCCTCCTGCCACGACGCCCGAGCCCTGCTGGCCCGCCCCGGACGCGTTCGTCGCAGCGGCGTGGCCGTTGCCGTATCGCTTCGCTTGCGGATTCTGCTTGCCGTTCTCGGTCACCGAGGTGGCACCGGGGTTCCGCGCCAACTGTGCGGCGCTGGTGCCGCCCCAGGTGCCCGAAGCGGTGAACGGACGGTTGAATCGGGCGGCGAAGTACACGGTGTAGCTGTCCGGTTGTCCGCAGAAGTGCCCGCTGGTGACGGCGCCGGTGATCTCCTGGTTGCCGATCGTCTGGAATGTGGCCGAGGAACCGCCGTTGGCGCTGTCGGCGACTTTCACGAGCAGCTGCGCCTGGCTGGTCGCCGGGTAGGTGAATTGGGCGACGCCGGTGCGTGCGGTCACGGCGAGTTGCGTGCTCACCCCGCCCGCGGTGACGGCATAAGAGCCCGGATGCGCGGTTTCCGAGGAGTGGTTGAAGGACGCCGACGCGGAGTCGGGATTCGCCGGCACCGCACCGGTGAGCGGCAGGATGGGGAAGTCTCCGGCGACGGCGCAGCCGGGGCCGGACAGGTGGGTCAGGCTGAAGCCGGTGATCGCGGAGTCGTCGTAGTTGTAGCCGCCGCCGTCCGGCCGCGATGTCGTGTCGGGGCTCCACTGGATCATGCCGAACGGCAGATCCGCGCCTGGGAAGGTGTCCACCTGGCCGACGACCGCGCCCCCGCTGCCGGTGCCGACGAACGGATCGACGAGGGCGGCCGGATCGGAGACGGCCGCTGGGGCGGCGGTGGCCGCCTGGACCGGACCGGCTGTCGACAGGCTGATGGCCATCGCGGCCACGAGAAGGAGCGAAGCGGACCGCCTGGTAGGCCGGACGGACCGGTGGACCTGCGCGCGGAAAGCCCAAGACATCGTTGTCACACCGGCAGGATTTCCAAACCGGTTGATCCCGTCAAGGGTCCTCAGCACCTTACAAGATCAGTGACGGGTCGGAGCAACGAGGTCACGGGCAGCTATCAGGGCTGTCAGGCCGCTGCGGCGGGGCGGTGCGCGCGCGTTCTTCGAGCGTGCTGGAGCAGCGCGGTGACGCGCGGCTGTCAGGCGGCTGCGGTAGGTCGGTTCGAGATCCGCTCCAGGGACGCGACCACGACGGGCGAGGGTTCGCACGCCCAGCGCAGGATCCAGGCGACGACTCGCATCAGTGGGCGGTCGATCAGCGTGCGGACCGCGCGTGGCCGGTCGAGGCGCAGATCGGCACTGGCCCATTCGGGGAGCACTCCGACGGCGCCGTTCATCAGGATGCGTACCGTGATCCGCTGCGGGAGGTTCGCTCCGAAGCGGCGCAGGAACCGCAGCGCTTCGAAGGCGGGCGCGGTGGCTCTCAGCTGCGGCCTTGCCTGCGCGAAGTAGGCCTCGATCTCGGCGGCGCTCTTCGGGACCGCTCGTGCCCCGAGCCGCTCCGCGATGACCGACGTCTCCGCGAAGTAGCGGTCCAGGTCGTCACTTGCGAGAGGGGTCACGTACTGCTGGTAGGCGGCGGCGAAGCAGGAGACCTCCGCGACGTGGACCCAGGTCAGCAGCGCCGGGTCCGACGCCTCGTACGGCACGCCGTCCGGGCCTGTTCCCTTGACCGTCTCGTGGATGCGGATGACCCGGTCGGCTGCTGCTTCGAATGCCGGGGTCGAGCCGAAGGTTGACATGGCGACGAACGCGCTGGTGCGGTGCAGGCGGCCGAACGGGTCCTCGCGAAACGCAGAGTGCTGATCGACTGCGGCCATGGCCTGCGGATGCAGCGTTTGCAGCAGCAGCGCGGCGAATCCGCCGACCAGCATCCCCGGCAGGTCCGCGTGCACGCGCCAGGCGACGCTGTCCGGGCCGAGCACGCCGGGATCTCCGCCAGGCTCGCGGTAGGCGTCGAAGCGCACCGCGGGCCCGCGGATCGCGTCGCTCACCTCGCGCGCGACCCGTTTGCGTAGACTCTCGAGCGGTCGGCCGAGCACCATCAAACCCTCCGCAGACCATGGTAAGACCGCTCGTCGCCTGTAACGCCATGTCGTCGACCGGGTGCTGGCTTGAGGCTGCGGTTGTTCACGCACTTGCTCCCGGCCTCGCTGGCACTCGGCCGTCCGCCCGCACACTCGCGCTGCGCTACCGCCTGCGGCTTGCCCGGCGTTCGCCGGAACTGAGTCCCGCCCGCCCACCCTCCGCTCCGCGGCCGAAACGCGGCGCCGGCTCCTCGCTGCGCTGCGGGGCCGGGCGCCGCTAGGTTCATGGTCCAGTCACGCTGGCCAGTGCCGTCGTCAGGTGTTTCGCCAGAGATCAGCGGATAGGAGTTCAGCCTGCCCGATCGCAGGTAAACCGTCGTCAAGACAACGCATCTGCTGATAGATGCGACGCATAGTTTCCCTGTTTGGGATGTATTCCGTGCCCGCCGCTCTCATCAGCACAGTTCGCGTGTTCACGAGGGTGATGTCTGCCACATGACGACCGCCCGCCCTCAACCGCTTGAGTCGGCGGATCTCGGACATGGCGAGCTTTGCGTCATCGCCGTCGTCAATGAGGATTCTCACCGCCTCTCCCGACTCGGCTATGACAACCGCATGCGCGATGACCATGAGCTCACCCAGGTTCTTGGAGTCCTTCAGCCGTTGTTCCATGGGCAATCGAGTAACCCGTTGTACAACAGCTGCGAGCTCAGGCGTCGGGTTGTCTGGGAGGATCTCCATCCATCTTGGAGTCAGCTTCCGCCAGACCCTGCGGCCGGGCGGAATCGGTCTTGCTCCTCAGACTTGCGCAAGACCTCCTTCTCGACTGTCTCCGGGACACTGAGTTCTCCCAAGACATGAATGAGGAGGCGTTCTTGGTTGATGGACAGAAAGTTCAGGCCGGGTCCGGCGTCAATGATCGGCCGGTGGCTCATCGCGCGTCTCTCTCGGCCGCGGCGCTGTCAGCCTCATCATCCGGTGCGCTGAGGTCGGCTTCGAGTGCCACGACGTCCACGTTAACTTCAGGCAGTTCAGTATAGTCGGCCCACATTACTGGGTGCTCGGGAGGCGCGATCCTCGCCGCGCGCAGGTCAGCCTCGGCATCCTCCACGGGGATTCCGCGCAGAGTAGCGATAGCCTGCGCAGGTAGTACCCCTTCTGCATAGCCCCTGATTGCGCGCGCAAGCAGTCGTTGCGGTGCCCTTCGCTGATCGGAATCGGCCTGCAGTACGCGATACTGGTCGCTCCACCCGAACCGCGCAGCCAGGTGCGGCGTGTACAGAGACATCCACTCTGCTTTGGTGGGCTGGTCAATGTATCCGGCTTCATGAAGCGCGATGGCGGCAATAGCAGGCGACACGAGGAACCGCTGAACGACCGCGGACAAGTCTGCTTGGACAACGGTCTCTTTGGCCCCTAGGAACTCTTGTAGGCCTTCGATGGGGATGAGCAGGTATCGAGCAAAAGCGTCGGCTCGGACCTCTTCCGAGTCTCGCTCGCTCCAGTTATCCGTAGCGCTGTCCGTCCAGTCCTCGAACAGGACGTGGCCAAGCTCGTGGGCAAGCGTGCTGCGCTGTCGCATCGGATTGACACTGCGCGCGACTCCGATGAATACAGCGCCGCGCGCCGGATCCCGCATGGCCATGCCGTGTTCATCCGGATCTGCGTCGAGTATCGCCACATCGACTTCGGCCGACTGCTCGATAACCGCTACAAGATCACCCAAAGGCTGTACGCCCAGGTGGTGCGTATCGCGGAACTGGCGGGCTCTGGCGCGGCCGTCGGATTCTGGACTCATGCTGTTCCAACCCGCGTCAGATGGTGGCAGGGATGGCCTGGTCGTCCAGGTAGTCATCAAGTTCGAGGAAGTGCAGAAGGGCCGCCCGCATGCCCGCCATACCGGAGCCGTTGGTTGATCGCGTCGCGCACTGCACTCGGTCGGCCACTGTCCCGGTCCCAGTCAGCTCGGCAAGGGTATGCCCCGTTGCCCCTGCGATTTCCACCAGCTCAGGCAGCTTCGCCTCCCGATCCCCGGAAATGATCCGCGACAGGGTGGACTGTGAGATGCCGGTGGTGTCCGCCAGGTTGCGCTGGCTGATCCCCGCAGCTTCGCGGGCGCGATCAATCCGCGCGCCGACGTCAGTTGTCGCCATAGTCACCCCTGAATCATGATCACTCTACTTGATTCAAGCATAGGGCGAGCGTCGCGACACCGCCAGTTTGAGCGGTCTTGGCTAGGTCTCCGTACTCGTTGTCGCCATTGCCTCCGATGGCTGGGACCGCACCGGCCAGCGCGATCGGACTACAGGCCGCAGCGGCGCCCGGCCCCGCAGCGCAGCGAGGAGCCGGCGCCGCGTTTCGGCCGCGGAGCGGAGGGTGGGCGGGCGGGACTCAGTTCCGGCGAACGCCGGGCAAGCCGCAGGCGGCAGCGCGTGCGGACGGGCCGTCGGCGCCGAAGTGCATCCGGCTCAGCCGGTGATGGAGCCCGGGGGCGGAATCGTGCCGGGGCCGTTGACCGAGCAGGCCAGGGCGGCCGGGGTGTTGCCGGGCGCGGCGAGCGGCGGCAGTTGCGGGAAGGTCGGGCTGTGCGCCGCGAGCGCCGCCAGGTCCAGGAAGTCGGTCAGGTCGTTCGCGTTGGCGTCACGGAAGGTCAGCGCGGGCAGGTTCCACTTGTGCTCGATCATCGCCAGCACCGAAGTGTGGTCGTAGAGCAGGTGGCTGACGTGATCGCGCTTCGCGTACGGCGACACCACGACGGCGGGTACCCGGAAGCCGTAGCGCGCGAAGCCGTCGTACAGCGACTCGCCGAGCTGGACGACGGGCGGGATCAGGTCCGGCGGGATCGCGGCCGGCGGCGGGACGTGGTCGTAGTAGCCGCCGTGCTCGTCGTATACGAGGACGAACAGGGTCTTCGGCCACAGCGGCGAGGTCCCGATCGCCTGCACCACCTCGGCCAGCAGCGCCTCGCCGACCACGATGTTCTGCGGGTTCTCCTGCGACTGGCTGTTGTAATCCGGGTCCAGCAAGGTGACCGCGGGCAGATCGCCGGCCGCGACGTCGGTGAAGAACTGGGCGAACGGCTTGTTGTGGAAGGCTTCCGGGATCACGTCGTTGATCGGGAACAGGTCCGGGGTGGCGCCGGTCGGATAGCTCGCGACGTAGTTCTCCCAGCTGATCCCGTACGCGTCCAGCAGGTTGAAGATCGTGCCGGCAGCCGGGACGATCAGGCCCAGATCCCCGGCCGGGCTGCCGATGTCGTCGGTCATGCCCGCCGAAGTGGCCGCGATCAGGTAGCGGCGGTTCGGGTCCGTCTGGCCCATCACCGAGGAGAACCACCGGTCGGCGATCGGGAAGGTTGAGGCGAGGCTGTAGGTGAACGGAAGGTCGTCGCCGGTCCAGTAGCCCATCGCGACGCCGCCGACGATCTGCGTGGTGTAGGGGGTGATCGTGGTGCGCACGAACCCGTCGTTGGCCCCGCCGTCGTAGGAGTTGTGCGCCGCCGCCCACTCCTGGCTGGGGGTGCTCGGCAGCTGGCAGGTGGTCGGCATGCGGAAGGCGTGCTGGATCCGTCCGTCCGGATACGGATTGGTGGCGGTCGGCATGCCGTCCGCGCCCAGGGTGAATCCGTCGCCGCGCCCGAGCATGCCGATGAAGTTGTCGAAGGAGTGGTTCTCCAGCATCAGGATGACGATGTGGTCGATGCCCGGCAGCATGTCCGTCCCGGCAGGTACGGCTGGATGCGGCAGGGTGCCGGGGAAACGCAGCGCGCTTCGGCCAAGCGCGCGCAGCGCCGCTGAGTGGTCGCCCGGCGGGACCATCGACGCGGAGTTCGCGGGCACGGCGGGGCGAGCGGGCGCAGCGTGGGCGGCGGCGGCGCTTCCCCCGACGACGGCGGGTGCGACTACTCCGGCGGCGAGCGCCTTTCCGGCGTTGCCGAGCAGCCGGCGGCGGCTGAGCGGCGTCCCGGAGTGTTCGGACGGATCTGGCGACGGCGTGGGTGCTGACATGAGGACCTCGTTCCCTGGGGCCGGCAGCGGGCGGGGCGGGGATACGGCGAGACGGGTCGTCAAGGACGGTGGCACGCGGCCGCGGCGGTTGCAGGAGCTTGAGAGCGAACCCTCCCTAGCCCCGGGGTGAACTTCGCCGTTGCGGCCGGGTGACGCCTGTAACTATGGCGCAACCGCCAGTTCGGTAGAACAGGCTTCGGAAGGCTGCTACCGGTCGAGGCGGAGGAGGCTGCAATGACAGAGGGACCTGCCGGGGAGGGTTTCAGCTCGGACGAGGAGCTGGTCGGTACATTCGACGGTGAGGGCGCACTTTGGGGCGAAAAGCCGCGATGGAGGTTCGGACGTAAAGCCGCGGTCGCCGCGGGGATCGCGGTGGCTTTAGGCGCCGGAGGCTACGGCATCGCCATCGCCGCAGACGGTCAAAACGCGGCGCCGACCGGGGCAGCAGCTGGCGTGCCCGCCGGACAGATCGAGTCCGGCAACGGCTCCGGACCGGGTCCCATGTGCGGCACCATCTCCATGCGCGGCGTGGCGGGAACGCTCAAGTCCGACAACGGATCCACGCTCACCGTGCAGGCTCGCGACACCACGACCCGCACCGTGACCACCACGTCGTCCACGCAGGTTGTGCGGATCGCGGCGGGCAGCCTCAGCGATGTGGCCAACGGCGACCAGGTCGCGGTGGCCGGCTCGTTCGCGAACGACACGCTCACGGCCTCGACCATCGCGGTGGGTACCGCTCTCACCCAGAACCTCACGAATCCGCCCTCCGGCTCGTCGATCTGGGCCAGCCACGGATTCGCGCTCGGCACGGTCGCGAACCGGACGGCGACCGGGTTCACGGTCGTCGCGAGCGACGGTTCGCACGTGTCGGTGACCGCTCCGTCTTCTGCGAAGGTGTCCACGGCGGTCAAGATCGCGGTCAGCGCGCTCAAGGTCGGCCAGCCCGTCTCCGCCTCGGGGACGGTGGATTCGAACGGCACGATCAGCGCGACGCGCGTGGAGGAGAACGACCTGACCGGGACTGCGACCGGACCGGGATTCGGCTTCGGGTTCGGTTTCGGCCGCCCGTTCGGTCCCTTCGGCGGCAAGCCGCAGTCCGCGCCCTCGGGGGCGCCGAGCAACGCACCCGCGCCGCCGCAGGGGATGGCACCGAACCATGGCGGATTCGGATTCGGGGGTCCCGGGCGGGGGCACGGGACCTGCTCCTCGACCTCGCCCGCTCCGGCGCCGTCGGCCTCGGCCTCAGGCGCCGCGTACTCAGGCTCGCTGACCTGACTGATCTGACGGATCTGGCTCCGATGCCGCCGCCCGTTGCGGAATCGCGGCGGGGGGCGGTGACGCGGCGAGCGGGAAGCTGACAGCGATCCGCAGTCCCCCGTCGGGCAGGGGGACTGCGCTCAGCTGCGCACCGTGGGCGGCGGCGACCGCCGCGACGATCGACAGCCCGACCCCATGCCCGTCCGGACGGCCGACGCGCGGCTCCCCGGCCCGACGGAAGGGTTCGA
The DNA here is from genome assembly GCF_035938995.1 of Actinocrinis sp. Classification (GTDB taxonomy): domain Bacteria; phylum Actinomycetota; class Actinomycetes; order Streptomycetales; family Catenulisporaceae; genus DASZGI01. The sequence continues at coordinate 26,047 of NZ_DASZGI010000314.1, read as the reverse complement.
ACAGGGTCGGCACGTCGCGCGGGTCGACGATCAGTCCGCTGTTCTCAACCTGCAGCACCGCGCGGCCGTCCCGGATCCCCGTGCGCACGGCCAGCCAGCCGCCCGGCACGTTGTGCCGTACCGCGTTGTCCACGAGGTTCGCCACGAGCCGCCGGACCAGCCGAGGATCGCCAGCGGTGGGCGCCGGGCTCAGGTCGCGTTCGAGCCGCAGGCCGTCCGGCGCGAGCCGGGTCGTCTCGTCCGCAAGCTGCGCCAGGTCGAACGGGGTGCGCCGGTCCAGGCCGCGCTGGCTGCGGGCGAGCACCAGCAGCGCGTCGATCAGCCGTTCTTGCTGTTCCCCGCTGGCCAGGACCCGCCGGCCGACCGCCTTGAGCGAGTCGACTGTGGCGTCCGGGTCGTCCAAGGCCACCTCGAGCAGGGTGCGGGCGCGGGCGAGCGGCGTACGCAGCTCGTGCGAGGCGTTGGCAACGAAGCGGCGCTGCGCCTCGAATGCCGCCTCGATTCGGGCGAACAGGCCGTCGAGGGTATCCGCTAAGTCCTTGAGCTCATCGTGCGGCCCGGCGAACGCCAGACGGGCGCCGAGGTTGTCCTCCGAGATGCGGCGGGCCGAATCGGTCATCGCCCGCAGCGGCCGCAGCACCCGCCCGGCGGCCCACCAGCCGAGCGCCACCGAGGCCACGGCCAGCGCGGCGAGCGCGAGGCCGAGCTCCAGCAGAAGCTGGTGCAGGTCGGCGGTCCGCTGCGAGGTGAGCTGGGCCTCGACGAGAGCGACCACGTCGCGCGCGCGGCCGCCGAACGGCCCTCCCGGTCCGGGGTTCCCACCCGGCGGCGCGCTCAAAGCGCGATCGATGCCCGCCGGATGCCAGCCGAAATCGTGCAATCCGGGCCACGGCAGCCAGTTCGCGGCCAGGGCGTAGGTCAGCGCGAGCATCAGGGCGCCCGAGGCGAGGACGAGGACGCCGTAGAGCGCGGTCAGCCGCAGGCGGACGGTGCGGCGCGGCAGGGTCGGCCGGGAAATCATCGTCAGACCCGGTACCCGGCGCGCGGCACGGTCTCGATGACGGGCGGCTCGCCGAGCTTGGTGCGCAGGCGGCTCACGGTCACCTTCACCGAGGTGCTGAACGGGTCGGCCGCCTCGTCCCAGACCCGCTCGAGCAGTTCCTCGGCGGAGACCACGCGGCCGCGCGCGGCCAGCAGCAATTCGAGCACGGCGAGCTCCTTCGGGCTCAGGTCGAGTCGGCGGCCGTCGCGCCAGGCGAGCCTCCGGGCGGTGTCGAGGGTCAGGCCGCCGGCCTCGAGCACCGGAGGCAGCGCCGGCTGGGCGCGTCGGCCCAGCGCCCGAAGGCGGGCGACCAGCTCGGTGAAGGCGAACGGCTTGCCGAGGTAGTCGTCCGCGCCGAGGCCGAGACCGTCGACCCGATCGTCGACCGACGCTGCCGCGGTCAGCATGAGGACCCTGACGCGACCGCCGGCTGCCACCAGTCGTCGGCAGACCTCGTCGCCCGGCACCCGCGGCAGATCCCGGTCCAGCACGACGACGTCGTAGTCGACGCCGGCGGCGCGTTCCAGCGCGGCGTCTCCGTCGTAGACCACGTCCACCGCCATCTGCGCGCGGCGCAGCCCGGTGCCGATCGCCTCGGCCAGCTCCTCGTCGTCCTCGACGACCAACACTCGCATGGGTACACCTCCTGCTGCCGCTCGTCCTGGAGAAAGACGCTCCCCGGCAAGCATGCGCGCGGGCGGGTTTCCGTGCGGTGACGGTGGTGCGGAGTGAGCGAGCGAACGCTCAGCCCGGCACGTCCAGACCGGCGATCTGGGCCGCGAGGCCGAGGACGTCTTCAAGCATGGCCGGGGTGAGGATGCCGGTGAAGACGTTGCGCTGGCTCGGGTGGTAGCTGCCGAGCAGGTGCAGCTCGCGTCCGGTGACCGGATCGGTGAGTGTGACCTGCACGCCGTGGCCGAACACCGGCCGTGGGCGCGGCACCGGCCATCCCGCGCGGCGGCGATGCACGGCAGCAGGCACTGCCAGGCGAACGAGCCCAACGCCACGATGGCGCGCAGTGTCGGGCGCAGCAGGTCCAGCTCGCGGCTCAGCCAGGGTCGGCAGGTGTCGCGCTCGCCGATGGTCGGCTGGTTGTCCGGCGGGGCGCAGTGCACGGGCATGGTGATGCGCACGCCGCGAAGTTCCAGGCCGTCGTTCCGGTGCGTCGCTGAGGGTTGGTTGGCCAGACCGACCGCATGCAGCGCGGCATAGAGCGTGTCGCCCGAGGCGTCGCCGGTGAACGCGCGGCCGGTGCGGTTGCCACCGTGTGCGGCCGGGGCGAGTCCCACGATCGCCAGCGGCGCGTCGGCCGGGCCGAAGCCGAGGACGGGCCTGGCCCAGTAATCCCATGTGCGGAACGACTTCCGCTTCTCGGCGGCGACCTGTTCGCGCCATGCGACCAGACGCGGGCACGCCCGGCAGTTGCTCAACGCCTCGTCAAGATCGTGCACGGTACGCGCGCGAAGGGCCGAATGCGCGGGATATGTGGAGTCGGCTGGTTGCGCGCCGCCGCTGCCGTCCTCGGCGTCGGCGTCGGCGTGTGCTCGTCGCGCGGTCTGACGCACCATTTCGTGATTCTCTACTGATCCGCGGGATCGTCCGGGCTCTCCGCGGACCCGACGCGGCGGACGGCCGAGACGATGTCGCGGATCGGAGCGCCCTTCACCACGTAGTCCAGCGCTCCCGCCTGCTCCATCTCGCGGATCGCGCCGTTGTCGTGATGGGCGGAGAACGCCAGGATCCGGGTGTCCGGGCTCTGGTCGCGGACCTCGCGGGCGGTCGCCGCGCCGCCGCCGGGCATCCGCACGTCGATGATCGCGACGTCCGGGTGCTGCCGGGCGGCGAGGGCCACGGCCTGGTCGGCGTCGGCCGCGAGCGCGACGACGGTCAGATCCGGCTGCGCGTTGATCACGTCCCGCAGCGCCTCGCGGATCCGGGCATCGTCGTCGCAGATCAGGACGGTGAGCGGCGGGGCGGCGGCGGTCATCACCAGTCCCCCGCGCGGATGGGGGATTCGCCGGAGGGCGCCGGGATCCAGAATTCGACGACCGTGCCGCCTTCGGCTCGTCGCGCCATGGTCCACCAACCGCCCACCGTCTCGGCCCGCTCGCGCATCTCGATCACGCCGAAATGATCCGGCCCCGGGCGCAGATCGCTCGGCTCCTCGATCCCCATCCCGTCGTCGATGACTTGCGTGAGCACGCCGCTGCCCTGAGGGCTTAGGCGGATGGTGACCGCTTTCGCCTGCGCGTGCTTGCGCACATTCGTCAGCGCCTCCTGGCAGATACGGAAGATGGTCACGGCGGACTCTGGCGGCGGCTCGGTCACCAGCTTGTTCTCCACGGTGGATTTCACGCCCCAGTCGGCCCCCGTCTCGGCCAGGTAGTCGCTGAGCGCCGCGGCCAGCGACTGGCGGTCGATGCCGGGCGGCCGCAGCCGGGTGACCAGGTTGCGCAACCGGTTGACCGCGTCGTTGACCCGGTCGCCGAGTTCCCCGAGCTGTCCGGCCTGCGGCTCGGAAAGCTGTTCGGCCAGCAACTGCAAGCGCATCCCGACGGCTGCCATCTCCTGGATGGAGTCGTCGTGCACGTCCCAGGCGATCCGGCGCCGCTCCGCCTCCTGCGCCCTGACCAGGTGCGCCAGGAGCCGCCGCCGGTCGCTCAGGTTCCGCTCGGCTTCGCGGCGCTCGGTCATGTCCCGGGTGACCTTGCCGAACCCGCGCAGCCGGCGCCGGTCGTCATACAACGCGGTGATCACGACGTTCGCCCAAAAGCGGGAACCGTCCTGGCGCAGCCGCCAGCCTTCGTCCTCCACCCGGCCCTCGCGCATCGCGGTTTCCAGGTTGTGCTCCGGCCGGCCCGCGGCCACGTCCTCGCGAGGGTAGAACACCGCGAAGTGCCGGCCGGTGATCTCCTGCGCCGAGTAGCCCTTGATCCGCTCCGCCCCCGCGTTCCAGCTGATCACGTGCCCGGTCGCGTCGAGCATGAAGATCGCGTAGTCGGTGACGTCCTGCACTAGGAGCCGGAAGCGCTCCTCGCTCTCGCGCAGCGCCTGCTCGGCCCGGCGGCGTTCGGTCATGTCCCGGGTGACCTTGCCGAACCCGCGCAGCTGTCGCCGCTCGTCATACAACGCGGTGATCACGACATTCGCCCAAAAGCGGGAACCGTCCCGGCGTACCCGCCAGCCTTCGTCCTCCACCCGGCCCTCGCGCACTGCGGTCTGCAGGTTGTGCTCCGGCCTGCCGACGGCGAGATCCTCGGGCAGATAGAAGGTGGAGAAGTGCTGGCCGATGATCTCCTCGGCGGAGTAGCCCTTGATCCGCTCCGCCGCCGCGTTCCACGTCATGACGTGCCCGTCGGGGTCGAGCATGAAGATCGCGTAGTCGCGGATATTCCGTTCGAGCAGACGGAGGATCTCGTCCGGCGGCTGACCCGAGGTATCGGACCCGGGGGAAGGGGAAGAGGGCGAGTTCGACGTCACTCCTCCAGCCTGCCACTTCGCTTCCGAAGCGGCAGCACCCCCTCCCGGCCGGGTCCGTGGCCGCGGGCCCCGCGTGCGCCGGGCGGTCAGGCCGCGAGAACGCTCCGGTAGAGGTCGTAACTGCGCCCTTCGTGGTAGCGCTCGAACACTTCGGCGACGATCCGCTGGTCGCCGTCCTTGGGTCCGGGCCGCACCGGAAGCCCGAGCAGCCGCCCGATCCGCACCAGCGCGGCGATCGCCCAGGCGGCGTCGGCCAGGAACGGATCGCCGCCGTCCTGCTGCTCACGCCACACGCCGAGGCACGCCGCCGCCGCGCACACGAAGGCGTAGCGGTCCGCCAGCGCGTAACTGTGCGGAGTCACCAGCGCGGTACGCCCTTGCACGGCCAGCTCGGCGCACGCCTTGCGCAGCTGGTCCAGCTCTCCGACGATCTCGTCCACCGCGTCGTGCAGCGCCGCCGCCTGCTCCCGGTCGCGCGCCCACGAGTCGTCGGCCGCGATGAACCGGGCGCAGCTGAGCAGTGCCGCGGCCAGCGGGTCGGACTCGCCGAGCGCCGCCAGGCGGCCGAAGTCCAGCGGCGGCAGGCCGCGGTCGGTGCGGAACAGCCCGGCCGGCGGCTCCTCGCCGTGGAACCAGGAGCGGTCCGCGAACAGCGGCAGCTGCGGGATGATCGTCGCCTGGCGTCCGGCGCTGCCCGAATGTCCGAGCCCGGGCACGGACATGTCGCGCAACTGCTTCTGGAACAGGCCGTAAGCACCCTGCTTCATGTACTGCCCGTCGCCGAGGATCACCGTCAGGTCGTCCGCGGTGTCCGCCAGCAGTTTGGGCACGATGTACGCCGCCGCGGCGGCGCAGGCGCTCATCCCGTCCGGGATGAGGTGCGCCGCCCGGCTCGCCGCGAGGGCGAGGCAGTCCCCGACGAGCAGGTCCAGGAACGCGCCGCAGAGCACGCCGATGTCGTGCGGCGAGAGCTGAGGAATTCGAGGGCTTTCACCAGTAGAGGCACGCGCGGGGCTGTGGTCGATCGCGCACCGGATCGCGATGCGCAGCGCGGTGTCCCCGCAAGCGATCAGCGCTGAGGCGACCGGTCCCCGGATGAGCAGCGATGCGCGCAGCGACAGCTCGATCGCCCCGCCCTCGGCACCGACGAGGCTGTCCGGCGACACCGGCGCGTCGAGCACCGCGAGGCCGCCGAACCAGCAACCGTGCATGCCGACGGTGGCGTAGCGCGGCAGGTCCTCGATCCGGTCTCCGAGGTCCTCACGCTCGATCAGCAGCATCGAGTGGCTGTGGGCGTGGTGCGCCTCGTCGATGCGGGCGAACACCACGAGGGCGGCGGCCCGGTCGGAGTTGGCGATGGCCGACTTCTCTCCGGTCAGTATTGGTCCGTCGGGGGCCTGCTCCAAGGTGAACTCTTCGCGCACGAAGTCGTGGGCGTGCGTCTCGCCGCGCCGGACGACGGCCACCCGCTCGCCCGCCGACAGCAGCTCGGCGGTGCGCCGCCGCTGAGCGGGCGTGCCCGCGATCCAGACCGGTGCGGCCGCGATGTGGCAGGCCAGCGCGTGGCCGAACCCGGTCGAGGGATCGCGGCGGAAGATCGGCCGCAGGATCCGGCCGAGCGCGTCGAGCCGGTCGAGCCGCCCCCCGTCGGCCACCGGGACCAGCTCCGCGCCGATGCCGCGCTCGGCCAGCAGCCGCTCCGCCTCGGCCAGCACCTCCCAGTGCTCGTCCGCGGCCAGCAGCGCCTCGCGGCCGAGCGGATTATCCGGATCGTCCACCGGGCCGAACCCCGCCTCGAGCGCGTCGACGCGCTCCCGCACCGCCCACTCCGTCTCGTCGGCTCCGGCGCCCCGCCTGATCTTCTCGTTCTGTTCCACCTGGGCCTCCGGGTTGTGCAGTGGGCATATACGGCACCGACCATGAACTCCACACCTGGAGAAACCCTCGGGTCCGGGCCGAGCCGACGCTGGGCGCCCTTCGAGCCGGGGTCGACCTGCCGCCGAGGGCCGCGGCCCACCGTGGGACGGCGTCGGCTAGCATGTCGCACACGCGACCGCGGCCGTGTGCGATCCGCTCCGCATGATCGGATGCTGAGCGGCTCGCACACGGCCGCGGGCGGTTCAGGCGGCCAGGCGCGTCTCCGGCTGCTGCGACTCGGCGGCCACCGGGCCGTTCTTCAGCTTTCGCCGGGCCCTGACGTGGTCCAGCGGCGTGTTCACCGACTCGGCCCCGATCAGCTCCTCGCCGCGGTAGCAGTACACGGAGAACTGGCCGTCGGCCGGGTCGCCGACGGTCTCGGTCCGGTCGTGGCCCGCGGTGATTCCGGCGATCTGCACCTTGTCCTGGTACTGATCCGTCCAGAACCAGGGCAGCTCGCCGTACGGCGTGCGGTCTGCTTCGGGGACGGCGAGGTTCGCGGCCGCGCGCTGCGCCTGATCGGTCGCGTTCTGCACCGATTCGAGCCGCACCAGCCCGGCGGTGTGCCGGGTCGGGAAGCTGACGCAGTCGCCGACCGCGTAGATCGCCGGGTCCGCAGTGCACAGATACCGGTCCACCACGATGCCGTTGGCGACCTCGAGCCCGGCCTGTTCGGCGAGCGCCGTCTCGGGCAGTACGCCGACGGCCGCGACGACCAGGTCGGCCGGAATCGACTCGCCGTCGCTCAGCCGGACCTTGTATCCGCCGGGTGTTCCGGCCTCGACGGCCTCGACTGTGCGGCGGGTAAGGATACGAACGCCGTTGCCGGTGTGCAGGGCGGTCAGGTACTCCGAGACGGCCGGGCTGACCGCGCGGGCGATCACCCGGTCGAAGGACTCGACGACGGTGACCTCGAGCCCTGCCGAAGCGGCCGCCGCGGCGACCTCCAGACCGGTGAAGCCGGCGCCGATGACGACGACCCTGCGGCTGTCCGAGAGCCGCGCGCGCAACGCCTCCGCGTCGGCGAGGGTGCGCAGGGCGAGGACGCCTGGGTGGTTCGCGCCCGGCACGGGCAGCGGTCGCGGCCGGCTGCCCAGCGCGAGAACGAGGCGCTGGTAGGGCAGACGCGCCCCGGATTCGAGCAGCACCGTCCGGTCCGAGCGGTAGATCCGCACCGCCGGGTCGCCGAGCCGCAGGTCGATCTCCTGCTCCGGGTAAAAGTCCGGCGCGCGCAGGGCGGTGTCCTCCAGCGTGCACTGCCCGGCCAGGAACTGCTTGGACAACGGCGGCCGCTCGTACGGCGCGGCCGGCTCGCCGCACACCAGGGTGACAGGGCCGCTGTAGCCCTGGTCCCGCAGGGAGGCGGCCGTCTGCAGGCCCGCCTGGCCGCCGCCGACGATGACGATCGGGGCCGCGGTCACCGCGCGCTCCCGGGCTCTCGGTCCGGCGCGGACGCACGCAGAACTCTGTTCAACGAGGCGGGGGAAGTCATGCCCGCACCGTGCGGCGCGCCGCTCGAAGGGCGCTGGAACGACGGCGAAGCGCGGTGGACGCAGAGCCCTGCGGAAGGCGGGGGCCTGGAACGGCGCGGCACTTCGAGCGGCGCTCCGTCCCCTTTCCACCACCCGTTCCGACGATGGCCCCCACCCCCAGTCCAGGAGGGATCCCAGGATGTCCATGAGTCCGGTCGCGGCCCCCCCGTCGCTTGACGAGGAGACCTTTCCGTTCGAACGCGTATGCCCCTTCGCTCCGCCGGCGCAGTACACCGCCTTCCGCGACGAACCGGTGAAGCTGATCACCCTGGCCACCGGGTTGCGGATCTGGGCGGTCACCGGCTACGAGAACATCCGGACGCTGCTGACCGACACCCGGGTGAGCGCCTCTCGCAAGCACGCGAACTTCCCGTTCTACTTCAACGCCCCGCCGGAGTTCCGCACCGAGACCTCGTTCATCGGCTACGACCAGCCGGAGCACTCGGCCACCCGGCGCAAGGCCGCGGTCACCTTCACCAACCGGCAGGTACAGCTGCTGCGCCCGCAGATCGAGAAGGTCGTCGACGACGTCATCGACTCGATGCTGGCCAACAAGCCCCCTGTGGACATGCACCACGCACTCTCGCTGCCGGTCCCGATGACGGTCATCTGCCTGCTGCTGGGCATCCCGTACAAGGACCACGCCTTCTTCCAGGAGAACGGCACCATTCTGCTGGGCGGCACCGCGACGATGGAGCAGCGGCAGGCGGCCCTGGTGGACGTGAACAACTACCTGGTGAACCTGGTCGAGCTCAAGCAGCGCGAGCCGGGCGAGGACCTGATCAGCCGCGCCGTCAAGGAATACCGCGAGACCGGCGAGGACTTCACCACCCGGGACCTGGTCAACCTGTGCCGGCTGCTGATGAACGGCGGCCACGAGACCACCGCGAGCATGCTCTCGCTCGGCACCGCCGCGCTGCTGGAGCACCCCGATGAGCTGGCCAAGCTCAAGGCCGACCCGACGCTGGTCGACGCCGCAGTCGACGAGCTGGTGCGGTACCTCACGATCGGCGACGCCGCGGTGCCGCGGGTGGCGATGGAGGACATCGAGCTGGCCGGCGCCACCATCAAGGCCGGCGACGGGATCCTGTGCCTCGGGCTGACCGGCAACCGCGACCCGGAGATCTACGAGAACCCGGACCAGCTGATCCTGGAGCGCGGCTCGCGCAAGCACCTCGGGTTCGGCCACGGCCTGCACCACTGCATCGGAGCGGACCTGGCCCGGGCGGAGATGCAGATCGTGTGGAGCAAGCTGTTCGTCCGCATCCCCACGCTGCGCCTGGCCAGGCCGTTCGACGAGATCCGCAGCAAGGAGCGGGCCATCATCTACGGCCTCTGGGAACTGCCGATCACCTGGTGACTGTGCCCGGGCCGCGACGTGGCGGCCAGGGACGCGCGAGAGGCCGGCGAGCGACCACGCCGGCCTCTCGCGCTTTGGGCGCCACTGCCGCCACACCGCCTTCCGCCGCTGTTGCAGCGCGGTTCGAGCGCGCTCGGCGACGCTCGGGCAGTCCTCACGAATCGCCCCGGAGAACCCTGAGGAGCCGCGATGAGAGTCGAGGGAATCTACGTGCGGGGCACCGGCCTGCGACTGCCCGCCACGCTGCGGGTCGAGGACGCGGTGGCGTCCGGCGAGTGCGATCCGCGCCTGGTGGCCCGCACCGAGGTGGAGAGCGTCGCGGTCTCCCCGGACGAGTCGGCGGCCGAGATGGCGGTGGCGGCCGCGCGCATGGCGCTGGAGCGGGCCGACTCGGGACCGACCGACGTCGACCTGATCCTGCACGCGGACACCTACCACCAGGGTCAGGATCTGTGGCCGGTCGCGTCGTACATCCAGCGCGAGACGCTGCGCAACCAGTGCTCCGCCCTGGAGATCCGGCAGATGTCGAACGGCGGGATGGCCGCGCTCGACCTCGCGTGCGCGTACCTGGCCGCGGGGCCGCGCTCGGACGCCCTGCTGACCACCGCCGACCGCTTCTGCCCGCCCGGCATCAACCGCTGGAGCACGGACCCCGGCACTCCGTACGCGGACGGCGCCACCGCCCTGGTCCTCTCCCGGCGCGGCGGCTTCGCCCGGCTGCTGTCGATCTCGGTGCTGGCCGACTCGGAGCTGGAGGAGATGCACCGCGGCGACGACGCGTTCGGCCCCGCCCCGTTCAGCGTGCGGATGCCGGTGGACTTCGGCGCGGCCAAGGACGTGTTCGTCAAGCGCTACGGCATCTCGTTCGCCATCAACCGCACGAACTCCGGGCAGCGCTCCGTGGTCAAGCAGGCGCTCGCCGACGCCGACCTGGACCTGAAGGACGCCGAGTGGGTCGTGCTGCCGCACTTCGGCTTCCGCCGGCTGGACGCGATCTACCTCCAGCAGTACGCGATCGATCCGGAGCGCACCGCGTGGAGCTGGAGCCGGACCGTCGGGCACCTCGGCGCGGGCGACCAGTTCGCCGGCCTCGGCCACTTGGTGGACTCGGGCCGCGCCGCCCCCGGAGACCGGTGCCTGCTGATCGGCGTCGGCGCGGGCTACACCTGGGGCGCGGCGGTGGTCGAGATCCTGAGCCGGCCCGCGTGGGCTGCGTCTCCGGAGCATTGATAAAGGACGCTGAGCTGAAAGGCTGTGGCCCCGTCCCGGAAGTTTCGGGACGGGGCCATAGCCGTGTTTGGACTGGGCTAAGCTGCGGCGGCCAAGTCGGCGTCGGCAGGGACGTCCGGCCGCGCGACGGTGGGGGCGACGAGGACATCCGCCTCGGGCAGCACACCGTCGACCAGGTAGCGGGTGCAGATCTCGTCGACCGCCGGGTTGTTCCCGAGCAGGTAGACCTCGTGGTCGCCCGAGTCGGTGACGGTGATCAGGCGGTGGCCGAGCCGTTCGGCCATGCCTACTCCGCCCTCGTAGTTGTCGAAGGGGTCTCCCTCGGCCTGGACCACGAGTCCGGTCGGGTAGCCCCCGCCGACCGCGCGCACCGCGGGCTCGAGGGGTTCGTACGAACGGAAGGCGCTCACCCAGGGCTGCGCGCGCAGCACGCCGTAGCCGTAGGGGTAGTGCTCGCGGAAGACACGCATGTCCGCGTAGTAGACCTCGAGGTCGCTCGGCGCGTACGTCTCAAGCGTGGTGGCCTCCAGCACGCCGTCGCGCAGGTCGCCCTCCAGATCGCCGGGCTTCCAGGTCGAGGTGGGCGCGAGCAGCTGCTTGGCCTGCGCCACGTCGTCCGCGTCGAGGGCCACGTGCACCGCGCCCACCAGCTCGGCGAGTTCCGCCCAGCGGGAGCGGTCGACGGCCTGGTTGCCGACGGCGCCGTCGAACAGGGTCCGGGTGGGAACGGTGGCCGGATCGGCGCCGAGCACGGCCGCGACCGCCTCGACCGTCGCCAGCACCTGCTCGGCACTGGTACCGAGCGCGAAGGTGCGGTGGCGGTCTCCAGCCCACCGCGCCCATGCCTCGACGTTGTTCCGGATCGCCTCGGACTGCTTCAGGAACAGCTCGCGCCAGGTCCAGTCCGGGTGAACACAGGAGTCCAGGACACTGCGGTCGAGCCGCTCGGGGAACAGCGTGCCGTAGGCCGCGCCGACGACCGTGCCGTAGGCGTAGCCGACGAAATTGATCTTCTCTTCGCCGAGCACTACGCGGATCAGGTCCATGTCACGGCAGGTGTTGCGGGTGTTGATGTGCGGGCGCAGATCCCCGCCGCCGCGCTGGCATCCCTCTTCGCGCGCCCGAAGGTCCTCGGCGATGCTCGCGAACAGCGAGTCCGGCGGGCGCGAGTCGAACGGCGTCTTGGGCACCGTGGCGTAGGCGAGCAGCCTGGTCGAGGCGCCGCTGCCGCGCGGGTCGAAGCCGATCAGGTCGTAGACCTCGCCGAGGGTGCTGCCCTCGCGGAGTCTGACCGGGAAGTCGCGGCCCTGGCCCTCCACGCCCCCGGGGCCGCCATTGACAGCCAGCAGCACACCGCGGCGGCGCGCCGGATCGGCCGCCTTGATCCGGGTGACCGCCAGGTCCAGGGTGCGCCAGCCGGGGTTCGAATAGTCCGCCGGGACGTGGATCGTCGCGTGCTCGAGCCCGGGCACCTCGGGGTCCGCGGTCCACTGCGGGCTTTGCGTCAGGAAGTCGCTCAGCAGCTCCGCCGCCGGCGCGTCGTCGGTTCGGACGCTCACCTCAAGTCTCCTTCAGTCCCGCCGGGAACGCGCCCCGGCTGTCCGGTCGCGGTGCGGGTCTAGGGGGTGTCACCGAGTGCAGCATCGGCCGCTGGCGGCGGCCTCGACACGCGCTCGAGCACGGCGCCCGCACCGGCCGTCTCCGAGCCCTGATGAAGTGTGCTTCGAGCCGGCCGCGTCATGCTGCGCGAGGTGAACCTGTAGGACGGCGTCACCGGTTTCGAGCATGTCCGGGGGCGGCCGCGACACCCGCCCTCCACCCTCCGGAGGGAGTCCGCATGACCGTCGAGACACGACCCGCCGCGCCCTTGGCGGCATCCGTCGAGCGGGCTGTCGCGGTTGCCGAGCGGTACGCGGCGGAGGCGGATGCGACGCGCACCCTGGCGCCTGAGGTACTCGACGCGCTGCGGGAGGCGGGCTTCTCGCGGCATTTCGTCGGGGCGCGCTGGGGCGGGCGGGAAGGCAGCTTCATCGAGCTGACTCGTGCGGTGATGGCGCTTGGCGCGGTCTGTCCGGCCACCGCGTGGACCGCATCGCTGTGTGCTTATTCGTCCAGGTACGCCGCGCACCTGCCAGAGGAGGGCCACCGGGAACTGTGGTCCGGAAAGCCGGATGCCTTCGTCGTCACCGGGCTGGTCGCGGCCGGCCGGGCTCACGCGGTCGACGGCGGCTGGCGGCTGAGCGGGCGCTGGAACTACGTGAGCGGCATCGAGTTCGCCGACTGGGCGCTGGTGTGCGCGACCGCGACCAAGGGCGACCACAACGAGCCGCGGTTCTTCGCCCTCCCCCGCGGCACCTTCCAGATCCTGCACACCTGGGACAACGCAGGCATGCGTGCGACCGGGAGCCACAGCGCGCTGGTCGAGGACGTGTTCGTGCCCGACCATCTGACATATCCGCGGTCGGACATGATGCACGGCACCAACGCCGCGTCGACCGCGCACTGCCACACCGTTCCGTTCCAGGCGATCGGCGGGCTCACCTTCGCCGCGCCGGCGGTCGGGGCGGCCACCGGCGCTCTTCATGCGTGCGCGGCGGTGCTCGGCCACAAGCGCCGCACGGTCTCGTCGGACATCGAGCTGGTGCGGGCCTCCGGCGCCGTAGACGTCTCGCGGCATCTGGTGGAGCAGAATGCCGAGGTGCTCGACACCCGCGCGTTCACCCCCGCCATGATGGCGCGCAACGAGCGCAACGCCACGTACGCCGCGGAGCAGCTGTCCGACGCGATCAGCAGCCTGGTACGGGCCACCGGGACGAGCGGACTGAGCGAATCCGCGCCGGTGCACCGTTTCTGGCGCGACGTGATCGGCATCACGAGCCACGTCGCGCTGCGCTATGAGACGGCGGTCGTGCGCACCTATCCCCCGGTGCTGTTCGGCGAGCACTGACACACGCTCCCCGGGTGCTCGAGGCGCATTCCAGCCCGCTCTGCGACATTCATGATCAGACATGAGTCGGCCGGACCTCTGGAGGCCTCGAATGGCGAGGGTCACGTACGTGCAGCCGGACGGAGACGTGCGCAACATCGATGTGCCCAACGGCAACACAGTGATGCGCGGCGCGGTCGTCAACAACGTCAAGGGCATCGTCGGACGGTGCGGCGGGGGCGCGATGTGCGGCACCTGCCACGTGTACGTCGACGAGAGCTGCCCGGTGCCGCTGCCGGACATCCACCCGGTCGAGGACGAGCTGCTGTACGACACCGCCAGCCCTCGGCAGGCGAACAGCCGGCTGTCCTGCCAGCTGCCGGTGAGCGACGCGATCGACGGCTTGGTCGTCCGGCTGCCGCCGACGCAGCTTTAGAAGGGTCCGCGGGCCCGTCGGGGCGGGCGGGCGAGAGCGACGCGGAAAGGGATGCCGACGTGAGTCCACTGCGCGGAATACGCGTGCTGGAGGTGGCCGCGATCGGCCCGGTCCCGTTCGCCGGCATGGTGCTCGCCGATCTCGGCGCGGACGTGGTCCGGGTCGACCGGGTGGACGGCGCCCGATCGTTCCCGGCCTGGCACCGGATCCTGGACCGCGGCCGCCGCTCGATCGCGATCGACCTCAAGGATCCGGCGGGGGTGGACCTGCTGCTGCGCTTGGCCGAGCGCAGCGACGTCCTGCTCGAGGGGTTCCGCCCCGGTGTCGCCGAGCGGCTCGGCTTCGGACCGCAGGACTGCTGGGCGCGCAACTCAGGGCTCGTCTACGGCCGGATGACCGGCTGGGGGCAGCAGGGGCCGCTGGCCCAGGCCCCCGGACACGACATCAACTATCTGGCTCTGTCGGGGGCGCTGCATCCGATCGGCCGGGCCGGCGAGCCGCCCACCGTGCCGCTCAACCTGCTCGGCGATTTCGGCGGCGGAGCGCTGCCGCTCGTCGTCGGGGTTCTCGCGGCGCTGGTGGAGCGGCACGCGCACGGCCGGGGGCGGATGGTCGACGCGGCCATCGTGGACGGCTCCGCGTCGTTGCTGGCGATGCTGCTGGCGATGACCGCGGCCGGGCAGTGGCCGGGGCCGCGCGGCACGAACCTGCTCGACGGGGGCGCCCCCTTCTACGACGTCTACACCTGCGCGGACGGCGGCCACATCGCCGTGGGGGCGTTGGAGCTGCGGTTCTACCTGGCGTTCGTGCGCGGCCTCGGCCTCGATCCGGAGCGGCTGCCCGACCGCGACGACCCGACCGCCTGGCCCGAACTGCGCCGGCGTTTCGCCGAGATAGTCGCACAGCGCGGGCGCGACGAGTGGGCGGCGGTGTTCGAAGGGACAGAAGCCTGCGTCACTCCGGTGCTCGACCTCGACGAAGCCGCCGTGCACCCGCACAACCGCGCCCGCGGGCTTTTCCCGACCGTGGACGGCCTGCGGCAGCCGGCTCCCGCCCCACGCTTCCAGGATGCGCCACCCGACCCGCCCGCCCCGGTCCGCGCGCCGGGGCTCGACACCCGCGAGCTGCTGTCAGAGCTCGGCATCGACCCCGGGTACCAGGCGGAGCTGTTCGCCCGCGGGGTGGTGGCGAACGGCGAACGGCCGGCGCGGCGGGCGGACACCGCGACCACCGGCCCCGGCCGGTGAAGGGAGGAAAGGGCATGGCCGACTTACCGGAATTCCAGGTCTACGACACCACGCTGCGGGACGGCGCCCAGCAGGAGGGCATCGTCAGCACGGTGGAGGAGAAGCTGGAGATCGCCCGGCACCTGGACGACTTCGGGGTCGACTTCATCGAGGGCGGCTGGCCGGGGGCGGTGCCCAAGGACACCGAGTTCTTCCGCCGGGCCGCCACGGAGCTGCGACTGCGCAACGCCCAGCTCGCCGCGTTCGGCGCCACTCGGCGGCCCGGCGGCCGCGCCGACAGCGACCCCCAGGTGGCCGCGCTGCTGGAGGCCGAGACGCCGGTGGTGACGCTGGTGGCCAAGAGCCACGACCGGCACGTGCAGCTGGCGCTGCGCACCACGCTCGCGGAGAATCTCGAGATGGTCCGCGACACGGTGCGCCACCTGGTCGCCGAGGGCCGCCGCGTCTTCCTCGACGCGGAGCACTACTTCGACGGGTACCGGGCCAACCCGGACTACGCGCTCGCCGTCGCCGCGGCGGCCGTCGAGTGCGGCGCCGAGAAGGTCGTGCTCTGCGACACCAACGGCGGGACGCTGCCGCAGCCGCTGGCCGAGATCGTCGCCGAGACCGTGGCGCGCGGCATCCCGGTCGGCATCCACTGCCACGACGATGCCGGATGCGCGGTGGCGAACACACTGCTCGCGGTCGAGGCGGGAGCCCGGCACGCGCAGGGCACGGCCAACGGCTACGGCGAGCGGTGCGGGAACGCGAATCTGTTCAGCGTGGTGGCGAATCTCGTGCTCAAGCAGGGGGAGCCGCTGCGGGCGGCGGCACAGCTGCCTGACATGGCGCAGACCGCCCGGGCGATCGGCGACCTGGTCGCGATCCCGGTGCCGCCCGCCGCCCCGTACACCGGCGGTTCCGCGTTCACGCACAAGGCCGGGCTGCACACCTCGGCGCTGCGCATCGACGCGAGCCTGTACCAGCACATCGAGCCGGAGCGGGTCGGCAACTCGATGCGGGCACTGGTCTCGGACCTCGGCGGCCGTTCCTCCATCGCGCTCAAAGCGCGCGAGATGGGCGTCGAGGTGGCGGCTAGCGACCGCCGCGTCGGACTCGCCGTGGAGCGGGTCAAGCGGCTCGCCGAGGCCGGGTACTCGTTCGAGTCCGCCGACGCGTCCTTCGCCCTGGTGCTGCGCGAGGAGCTGGACGAGAGCCCGGTCCCGCACGCCTTCGAGGTCGAATCGTGGCGCACGGTCAGCTTTGGCGGGCCGCGCGACACGTCCGACAGCAGCAGGGTGCAGGTGCGGCTCACCCGTGCCGGGCGCAGCACCGTGGCCAACGGCATCGCCGACCACCCGGTCAAGGCGCTGCACCGGGCCGTGCTCGCCGCACTGATCCCGGTGTTCCCGGCGGTCCAACGCCTCGAGCTGAAGAGCCATGAGATCAGGGTGCTGGCGAGCACGGGCGTCAACGGCCCCGCGGGCGTGCGTGTCCTGCTGCGCTTCTACGACGGCGAGCAGCAGTGGGGCACCGTGGGAGTGCACCGGGACATGACCGCGGCTGCGCTGCTCGCCCTGCGCGACGCCGCGGACTACCTGCTCGCGGACGCCCTCGACGGGGATGTCGACCCAGAGCTGTCGAAGGCTGCGGTCGGCATTGCTTCCGCCTCCGCCTGACACGCAAGCCGTGTGCTGCTGGCAGGTGGGTGACCGGTCGTCGTCTCGAACGTGTCAGCCGCCGACCGCGTGGCCTGGTGCACGGCCTCACCGTGTACGGCTAACAGATGACCGGTCGTCTCAAGCCCGTCAAACCGACCGCGGGGCTTGGTGCGTGGCGTGCGCTGACGCGCCAGCCCATCGCGTGCGGGCTAACAGATGACCGGTCGTCTTATCGCGTCAAACCGATCGCAGCCAAGCGCCTGGGCTCGCCGAGAGCCGGATCGGGCCGGTCCGCCCGAGTGGCGGGCCGGCCCGATCTGTTGAGCGCACGTGGTTCCTGTTAAGCGCACGTGATAAGCATCGGTCAACCGGCCGAGCCGCCACCGCTCTCGACGAACTCCTTCGCCTGGCGCAAGGTCGTGCGGCTGTTGGTGCCAAGCGCGTGCCGCACCTTTTCCTTGGCCTCGGCGATCGTCGCGTCGGGGCCGAGCGCGGCGCGCACACCCTCGGGGTCGAGGGTGACGGTGTGCCAGGACCTTGCGACGACCTTCCCGTCCGCGGCTTCCAGCTCCCACCGGCCGGTGTGGCTGCGCATGACCGGCGGCACCTTCAGCTGCTTGTAGAGGATCACGCCGCGGTCGGGGAAGCACAGGCGCGCCGAGACGGTCGTGTGCACGCTCCCGTCCACGCTGCGCGTGTCCATCTCCATGTGCTGGACGCCGGCGACGCGTTCGGCCAGCTCCAGCCGGCTCACGTGCGGGAGCCGCTGCGGCCAGAGGTCGGCGCGGTTCAGGAAGTCGAAGACCTGCTCGCGCGGGCCCTCGATGATCTCCTCGTCGTTGAAGGTGACCCGCAGCTCCACGGGCCCGGGAACCGACTCGGCCGCCGTCTTGAGCGCCGCGAGCTCGGCGGTGCTGTTGCGGTCGACCGCCTGGCCGATCCACGCGACGGCTTCCTCGTCGTCCCCGATCGCCTCGTAGTCGTGCAGCAGGGTGACCGCGCAGCCGCCCTCGCCGTCCGGCTCGACGATCCACTCGCCGCCCATCGAGGCGACCGGCGCGCTGGAGACCACCTGGTTGAAGGAGATGCGGTGCTTGGCGCGGTCGAGGGTGCGTCGCGACGTCCAGTCGCGCACCTCGCCGTTGGCCGTGGCCCAGATGTGCAGAAGCTGCTCGGGCCCGTCGTTGAGCAGATCGACGTGGACCGTCGGCCCGAACACGTGCGGCCATCCCGCGACGTCGGCGATGAGCTCGAACACGGTGTCGGCCGGAGCCTTGACGGCGATCTCGTGCGTGGTGTGGTGGGTGACCACGGTGTATCCCTTCCGCCGGCCCCGGGCGGCCGCACCGCCCGGGGTCTGGCCCGTCAGTAGTTGCCGAGACCGCCGCACACGTTGAGCGCCTGGGCGGTGATGGACGCCGCCGTGTCGGTGGCGAGGTAGCCGACCAGGCCCGCGACCTCCTGCGGGGTCGAGTACCGGCCGAGCGGGATCTTGGCCTGGAACTTGGTCAGGACCTCGTCCTCGCTCGTGCCCCAGTGCCCGGCGTAGCCCTGGCGCACCTTCACCGCCAACGGGGTCTCCACGTAGCCGGGGCAGACCGCGTTCACGGTGATGCCGGCGGGGGCCAGTTCCAAGCCGAGCGCCTTGGTGAAGCCGACGACCCCGTGCTTGGCGGCCGAGTACGGAGCGCCGAACACGACGCCCTGCTTGCCCCCGGTGGACGCGATGCTGATGATGCGGCCGGCGCCGCGCTCGAGCATGCCGCCCTTGCCGAGCGCCTCGCGGGTGACCCGGAAGACGCTGTTCAGGTTCGTCTCGATCACGTCGTTCCACAGCTCGTCCGTGATCTGCGCGGTGATCCCGCCGCCGTTGCGCCCGGCGTTGTTCACCAGGATGTACAGCGGGCCGAAGGCCTCCACCGCGGCGGCCACCACCGCGGCGATGTCGTCGCCATTGGTGATGTCGGCGCGGGCGCCGGCCACGGTGGCTCCGCCGGACCGCAGCTTGTCGACCACCGCGTCCACGTCCGCCGCGGTCCGGGAACACACGAACACCGGATGGCCGCGGTCTGCCAGCAGCTCGGCCACTGCCAGCCCGATCCCGCTGGTGCCCCCGGTGATCAGCGCCGGGCGGCTCGTCTCTTGCGTCATCGCCTCATCCCTCTTAGTTCGTACGGGCGCCGGCCGCGACCGCCGCGGCCGGCTGTTGCGTGAGCCGCTCGGTGACGGCGGCGTCGACCGGATAGCCCTCGGCGACGAGCCCGGCGACCGCGCGCAGCAGGTGCTTGCAGTCGGCCTCCGGGGGCCCGGGCTTGTGGCCGAGCAGCGCCAGCACCGCGCTGTGGCCGGCGATCACCCGCGGATGGCGCCGGGCCAGCGCGGCCAGGCCCTGCCCGGGACCGGTCTCGATCAGCAGGTAGTCACCGTGTCCGAGCAGGGCGTCGAGACCGGGGCCGAACAGCACCGGGGCGGCGGGGATCATCGCCCAGAAGCGCGGATCCCGGGCGCGGGCGGCGTCGACGAGACCCGGTACGTGCGAGGAGAACAGCTCGAGGCGCGGGGCGGACAGCGGCACCCGGGCCAGCGCCGGGATGGTCGCCTCGCAGGACTCGACGACGGACGGGCTGTGGAAGCCGCGGCGCGCCTTCGCGGACATGCAGGTGATTCCCGCATCGCGCAGCGCGCGGCCCACCGCGTCCAGATCGGGGTCGGGGCCGGCCAGCAGCAGCTGCCCGGGCCCGTTGACCGCGCCGACCACGACCTCGTCGGTCAGGAACGGGGCCACCTGGTCCTCGGTGGCGACGACCGCGAGCATGCCGCCCGGCCGGGCGGTCTGGAACGCGGCGACCCGCTCCAGCAGCAGGCCGGCGGCGTCCGTGAGGCTCAGCACTCCCGCGTGGACGGCGGCCACGTATTCGCCGGCGCTGTGGCCGAGCAGCGCCCGGATCGCGACGCCCCAGGCCTGGAGCATCCGGCCCATGGCGTATTCGATGCCGAACAGCAGCGGGTGGGCGCGGGTCGCCTCGTCCAGCGGGACGCGCGGGTCCTCGGACAGCCAGTCCGCCCGCACCCGCGCGCCTTCCGCGCCGAGCGCCGCGAACCACTCGTCGAGCGCGTCAGTGAACGTAGGTTCCCGGTCGTAGAGCCCTAGCGCCATGCCACGGTGTTGCGCGCCCTGGCCTGGCAAAAGCAGCGCGACCGGCCTCGGCCGCGGCGCACCCGGTGGGGGATTTCCCATGTCGCTCGCCTCCCTGGTCGCGTCAGGGTGGCCGACCGCGCTCGAGCAGCGGTCGATTCGGAACGCGCTCGTCGGGGCCGGTTTTCCGGGCGGCGCGGCGCGCGAGGAGCCCTCGACGCGCCGTCGAGCCGAGGTCGTGAACCTGGGAGCCGACGGGGCGGCCGCTTGCCGCCCGCAGGTTGACCGCGGCCGCCGCGACGGCCCGGAGGGAGTACGGATGTCAGTCGTCACCGAGGTGGCCGACCGGCCGGTCACCGGCGATCTCTACCAGGAGATCCAGCACTTCTACGCCCGGCAGATGCAGCTGCTCGACAGCGGCGAGACCGAGGCGTGGGCGCTCACGTTCACCGTGGACGGGGTGTTCGACGCGAACGGCCACCCGGAGCCGGTGGTGGGCCGCGACAAGATCACCGCGGGCGCCCTGCTGGCGCGCAAGGCGCTGGACCGGTCCGACGTGCGGCACCGCCACTGGCTGGGCATGCTCACGGTCGGCGAGCGGGCCGACGGCAGCCTGCTGGCCCGCTGCTACGCGCTGGTCGTCGAGATCCCGCTCGGCGGCGAGGCGAAGCTGCGCTTCAGCACCATCTGCGAGGACGTGCTGGTTCAGGTCGACGGCGAGTGGCAGGTGCGCGAGCGTCAGGTGACGCGCGACGACCTGCGCTGAGCGCCGGTGGCAGAACACGACTGAAGGTCCGGATCCCGGTGAGGGTCCGGACCTTCGGTTTGTGCGCGGTGCGCGGACGGAGCGTGGTGAGCCCACCGGCCGCGAGGCAGCACGGCCGTTGCTCCGGGAACCTCTCCCGGAGCAACGGCCGTCAGAGGACTGTGCTGCTAAAGGACCGTGGCCAGCGGGGCGGCCTGGATGAGCTCCAGCAACTCGCGCAGCGTCTCGGCCTCGGAGACGGCGTCGTCCGGCAGCACGAGGTTGTACTCCCGCTGGATCCGGCCGGTGACCTGGAGCAGCGCGAGCGAGTCGTAGCCGAGCTCGATGAACGGCGTGTCCAGGATGTCGCCGTCGAGGTCGACGCCTTCCTCCACGCCTGCGCTCTCGCGCAGCATCTGGACCAGCAGCTCGCGGTCGATCGGCCCGGTGGACGTCTGGGACATGGCGGTTATTCTCCTGTTCGTCGAATGCTCAGCCGCGCACGCACACGGCGGCGTTGAATCCCCCGTAGCCGCGCGCCAGTACCAGCGCGACCAGCGGAGCGATCTGCCTGGGCCGGCCGACGACCAGGTCGATCGGCAGGCCGGGGGCAGGTTCCGGAACGTTGACGGTCGGCGGGATGACCCCGTCCCGGATGGACAGCAGCGCGGTCGCCACGTCCAGCGCGGCGCCGCCCGCCATCAGCCGGCCGGTCATCGTCTTGGGCGCGGTGACCGGGACGCCGCGGGGGCCGAACAGGGTGACCAGCGCCGCCGCCTCGATCCGGTCCAGTTCCGGGACCCCGGCGGCGTCGGCGAAGACCACGTCCACGTCCGACGGGGTCAGGCCGGCGTCGGCGATCGCGCCCCGGGCCGCGCGCAGCAGCCCGGACTCGCCGTGCGCCGGCGCGACGCCGGGCCGCGGGTCGAGCGTCGCGGCGTATCCCGCGAGCTCGCCGTACACCCGGGCCGCCCCGCGCTGCCGGGCCGCCTCTTCGTCCTCGATGATGAGGATCGCCCCGCCCTCGCCCGGCACGTAGCCGGACGCGGTCGCGGCGAACGGCTGGTAGGCCGTGTTCGGGTCCTTCGACGTGCTCAGCAGGCCGGTCGCCAACTGCCCGGCCCAGCCCCACGGGCACAGCGCGCCGTCGACTCCGCCGGAGACGACCAGCGTGGTGCCCTTGCGCAGCTGGCGGCGGGCGTGGCCGAGCGAGTCCAGGCCGCCGGCCTGCTCGGTGACGATCACGCCGCTCGGGCCGCGCATGCCGTAGCGGATCGACACCTGGCCGGTGTTCACCGCGTAGAACCAGGCGAACGACTGGTAGGCGCTGACGTGCTCCTTGCCCTGGCTCCAGAGCAGGCCGAGCTCGTTCTGGCCGAACTCCACGCCGCCTCCGGAGGCGGCGGTGACCACGCCCATGTTGTATTCGGGCAGGGCCTCCGGGTCGACCGCGGCGTCGGTCAGCGCTTCGTGCGCCGCGGCCAGGGCGAGCCGGGTGTGCCGGTCGGTCTGGGGCATCAGCCGGCTGGGGACGTGGTCCTCGTCGACGAAGCCCGGCACCTGCCCGGCCAGCTGCGCCGGGTAGCTGCTCGCGTCGAACCGCGTCATGGCGCCGATTCCGCCGCGCCCGGCCAGCGCGGCCGCCCAGTACTCCTCGACTCCGATGCCGTTGGGCGCCGTGACACCGATTCCGGTGATGACAGCCGCTGCGCTCACTTCTCCACCGCCTCGGGCCGGGCGACCACCATCGCGCTCTGGAATCCGCCGAATCCGCTGCCCACGCTCAGCACCACGTCGGTGCGCTGCTCGCGGGCGACCAGCGGGACGTAGTCGAGGTCGAGGGCCGGGTCCGGCTCGTGCAGGTTCGCCGTCGGCGGCACCACGCCGGTCTCGATCGTCAGCGCGCAGGCGGCGATCTCCAGGGCGCCGATCGCGCCGAGCGAGTGGCCGATCATCGACTTGATCGAGCTGACCGGGACGTTGTACGCGTGCTGACCCAGGCTGGCCTTGAACGCGCCGGTCTCGTGCCGGTCGTTCATCTTGGTGCCGGAGCCGTGCGCGTTGATGTAGCCGACCGCGGTCGGGTCGAGCCGGGACTCGTCCAGGGCGGCGCGGATGGCCTCGGCCATCTCCCGGCCGTCCGGCTTGAGCCCGGTCATGTGGTAGCCGTTGCACCGCGAGGCGAACCCGCTGATCTCGGCGTAGACGCGGGCGCCGCGCTGGCGGGCGGACTCCAGCTCCTCCAGGATCAGGATCGCCGCGCCCTCGCCGAGCACCAGGCCGTTGCGGGTGCGGTCGAACGGGCGGCAGGCGTGCTCCGGGTCGTCGTTGCGCGGGGTGGTGGCGTGGATGGCGTCGAAGCAGGCGGCTGTGATCGGGGCGATCGGCGCCTCGGTGCCGCCGGAGACGACCATGTCGACGCTGCCCTCGCGGATCAGGTCGACCGCGTAGCCGAGGGCGTCGAGCCCTGAGGTGCAGCCGGTCGACACGATCGCGGCCGGTCCCTGCGCCCCGGCGGCCCAGGCCACCTCGGCGGCCACCGAGCTGGGCACGAAGTGCCGGTACAGCTCGGGGACCACGTATTCGTGGTCGATCTCCCACTTCGAGCCGGAGTCGCTGACCACCACGTACTCGCGCTCGAGGCTGGTGGTGCAGCCGACGGCGGTGGCGATAGCGGTCCCGGTGCGGGCCGGGTCGATCGCGTCGGGGTCCAGGCCGCTGTCGGTGAGCGCCTCGCGGGTGGCCACGACCGCGAACTGGGCGCTGCGGTCCATCCGGCGCGCCTCCTGGGCGCTGAGCCCGGACTGCCGGGGGTCGAAGTCGACCTCGGCCGCGACGCGCGAGCGGAACGGCGAGGCGTCGAAGTGCGTGATGGTGCGGGTGGCGGTGCGCCCCGAAGTCAAGAGCTCCCAGTACGCCTTCGTACCGACTCCGCCCGGCGCCACGACGCCGATGCCAGTGATGGCGAC
Organism: Actinocrinis sp.; assembly: GCF_035938995.1. Taxonomy (GTDB): domain Bacteria; phylum Actinomycetota; class Actinomycetes; order Streptomycetales; family Catenulisporaceae; genus DASZGI01. The sequence goes on along the minus strand of NZ_DASZGI010000314.1, from coordinate 2,387 downwards.
ACGGCGGGTCATCGCGTCCCTCCTCGGAATGTGCGCACGGCTGCCACCTGCGTCCGGCCGCGCCGTGCGGGCGGGGTTTCGCGCGCTTTCTTGTCGGTGATCACTACTCGCTGCGTCCCTTCTGCGGACCGGGTCCGGGATTTCGCGCCGGGGCGGAGCGGATCGTGTCCTTTCCGCCCCGGCGCCTGGGCAGGCCCCGGGATACCGGGGACACCGCGGATCGGCCCGGATGGTTCGGCTGCGGCCAGTGCCTTGCCTTTCGCGCATCGTCGGGGTGGTTCCTCGACGGGCACTTGAACGGTCGTGGAGGTGCCTGATCAGGGGTCTTACTGCCGCTACGCCGCGTGCAGGACCGGCGGCGCGGCAGGCCGCCGCACCGGCGGGCGCACACTGGTCTTGCGGTTGCGCAGCAGCTGCCGCCACTGCTCGGGGGAGAAGCCGGCCGGCTCGGTCCCGTCGATGAATTCGAGGACGAGTTCGAGGAAGCGGCGCGGGTCGGTGTGGAATGGGAAGTGCCCGGTGTGCGGGAAGATCTCCAGCCGGCTGCCGGGCATGGCCACGTGCGCCAGGCCGGCGTGCCGGGCCGGCAGGATCGGGTCCTGATCGCCCCAGACCAGCATCGTCGGCATGCCCTGGGCGAGGTAGGTGCGGTCCATCAGGGTGCCCATCTGGCCGCGCCAGTCCACCGCGCAGCGCAGGGTCGTGACGAAGGCGCGGCGGCCACGGGGATCGGGCAGCGCTTCGTCGAGGACGCGCATCAGCTCCGGGGCGTCGGCGCCTATCCGGGTGCCCATCTTCTGCAGCATCTTGACCGCCATTCCCACCTGGCCGCGCAGGCCGGGCAGGGTGAGCGCGGCCATCAGCAGCTCCGTGCCGGGAAGCGAGGCGAATCGCAGCAGCGGGGTGACATGACGTCCGACGCCGCCGGTGGCGACCAGCACCAGGCGTTCGGTGCGCTCGGGGTATTGATAGGCGAACTGCATGGCCACCGCGCCGCCGAGGGAGTGGCCGATGACGGTGGCCCGGTCGACGCCCAGCACCGACAGCAGATCTCGTACGCCGTTGGCGTAGCCGCCGACGGAGTAGTCGTGCCGGGGCTTGTCCGAAGAACCGTGGCCGAGCAGGTCCGGGGCGATCACCCGGTGATGCCGGGCCAGGCCGGGAAGGATCGACGCCCAGGTCTTGGAGGAGTCCCCGATCCCATGGATCAGCACCACCGCCGAGCCGTTGCCGGCCATCCGGAACGCGTGTTTGTGGCCGTGGATGGACCGGTACCGCAGCCTCCCCGAGGCCACCGAACCGGTCGGCACCGCCCGCAGCCGGGCGGCGCCATGGGACTTCCGGGTGTCAGTCATCGAAGCACATCCATCCTCAGGCCGGCTGGTTGCCGTGCTTGCGCGCGGGCAGGTCCGCACGCTTGTTGCGAAGCATCGCGAGTGAGCGGATGAGCACCGAGCGGGTGTCGGCGGGGTCGATGACGTCGTCGACCAGGCCGCGCTCGGCGGCGTAGTAGGGGTGCATCAGTTCGCTGCGGTATTCCTCGATCTTGCGCGCGCGATGCGCGTCGGGATCGTCGGCGGCGGCGATCTCCCTGCGGAAGATCACGTTCGCCGCGCCCTCGGCACCCATGACCGCGATCTCGTTACTCGGCCAGGCGAACGAGAGGTCGGCGCCGATGGAGCGGGAGTCCATGACGATGTAGGCGCCGCCGTAGGCCTTGCGCACGACCACGGAGATGCGCGGCACGGTGGCGTTGCAGTACGCGTACAGCAGCTTCGCCCCGTGCCGGATGATCCCCTCGTGCTCCTGATCGACCCCCGGCAGGAAGCCGGGCACGTCCACCAGCGTCACGATCGGGATGTTGAACGCGTCGCAGGTCTGGACGAACCGCGCGCCCTTGTCGGAGGAGTCGATGTCCAGGACGCCCGCCAGCACCGAGGGCTGGTTGGCGAGGATGCCGACCGCGTGCCCGTCGAGGTGCGCGAAGGCGCACAGGATGTTCGTCGCCCAGTGCTCCTGGACCTCGATGTACTCGCCTTCGTCGACGACGCTCTCGATCAGCGTCCGCATGTCGTAGGCCTGACGCGGATCGGTCGGGATCAGGTCCAGAAGTTCCTCGCAGCGCCGGTCGGCCGTGTCGTCCGTGGGCCGCGGCGGCGGTAGCTGCCGGTTGTTCGAGGGCAAGAGGCCCAGCAGGTGGCGCACGTCGGCCAGGCACGCGGCCTCGTCGTCGTAGGCGAAGGCCGCGACGCCGGAGACGCGCGCGTGGGTGTCGGCGCCGCCGAGTTCGTCCATCGAGATCTTCTCGCCGGTCACCGCCTGCACCACGTCGGGGCCGGTGATGAACATCTGCGAGGTGCCGCGCACCATGAACACGAAGTCGGTCA
>NZ_DASZGI010000313.1:0-3999 GCF_035938995.1 Actinocrinis sp. | reverse complement strand
GACTCGCTGCCGGCGGCGCGCGCGGCGAGTCTGCGCGACCGGCCCGGGGTCTACGCCGAGTACGTGGTCGGCGACTTCTTGCCCGGCGACGCGTTGCGTGAGGCGCTACGCCCGTACGCGCTCGGGGGGTTGGTGTCGGCTGGAGCGTTCGGCGGCACGCACGCCACACCGCAGGCGTTTGAAAGTGCGCTCGCGGTCCTGCCGCCCGGCGCGCCCGTGGTCTTCACGATTGATGAGCAGTGGATGGATGAATCGGATCCGGATGGGTTCGGCGCCGCCGTCGAGCGGCTGGTGGCCGGCGGAGGTCTTGCGGTGATGGAGCGGACCCGGTTCCAGCACCGGGTGTCGACGACCGGCGAGCCGATCTTCTACCAGCTCGTCGTAGGCCGGACCGGGTGAGGTGAACGACCGCGCTGACCCAGCCCCAGACGGAGCAAACCCTGTGAGATTCTGTTGCCCGATTCCTGGTGAGCTCCGGCGTGTCGTGTTCGATAAGCGGTCCGCGCTGCGACGCCGCCGCGCTCGTCTGTACCGAGATCCCGCTACTCGTCACGCCCGACGCGTCCTCCCCACCCTGGACTCGACGCGCCTCGCGGCGCGCGCCGCCTTCGAGGTCGCCTTCCGCACCCGCTCCCTGCCCTGGCGCAACGGTCCCTTCGCACCCTGATCCAACCGCCACACTCGCGCCGCGACGGCACCAGATTGACAGAGCTTCGCCCAAACGCCACTCACCCGGGCCGAGATCAGGGGCCGCATCGGAGGTCTTCGAACTGGACTGGTCCGCCGCGACCAGTGGACAATCGTGATCGTCCCGTCGCGACCGCCCGGTCGCGACCAAGGTTCGAACTCAGCGAGGCGCGCTGCGGCCCGGAGGTGATACCACCGTGAAAGTCCACGTGCTGCACGAGAACCCGGACTGGTATCAACCGTTCGCCGCGGCCTTTGACGCGGCCGGCGTCGAACACGAGCAGTGGCTGCTCGGCGACGGCCCGCTCGACCTGGACGCCGAGCCGCCGCCCGGGGTGTTCTGGTCCCGGATGAGCGCGTCATCGCACACGCGCGGCCATCTGCTGGCCAAGGACCATACCCGGGCCGTGCTGTGCTGGTTGGAATCCTGGGGCCGTCGGGTGGTCAACGGGCGGCGCGTGCTGGAGCTGGAGATGAGCAAGGCCGACCAGCTCACCGCGTTGCGGGCGGCCGGGTTCGACGTGCCGCGCACGATCGCGGTCGCGGGCCGCGACCTGCTGACCGATGTGGCGGGGAAGTTCGCGGCGCCGTTCATCGTCAAACACAACCAGGGTGGTAAGGGCATCGGGGTGCGCAGCTTCCAGAGCGTCGCGCAGTTCGCCGAGTACCTGCACTCGCCCGGGTACGACCCTCCAGTGGACGGGATCACGCTCATACAGGAATACGTGCACGCGGCAGCACCCTTCATCACACGCGTCGAGGTCGTGGGCGGCGAGGTCGTGTACGCGATCACCGCCGACACCACGCGCGGCGGATTCGAGCTCTGCCCCGCGGACGCCTGCGCCGCCCCGGCGCAGAGCCTGTTCGCCCTGCGGGAGGACTTCGCCCATCCGATCCTGGGGCGCTACCTGCGCTTCGCCGAGGCGCACGGCCTCGAGATCGCCGGCTTCGAGTTCATCGAAAGCGCCGACGGGCGCCTGGTCACCTACGACGTAAACACGAACACGAACTACAACCCCGCGGTCGAGGCCGTGGCCCCGCGCTCCGGCCCGGGACAGGTGGCCCGCTACCTCAAGGGCCTGCTCGACCGGGAGGGCGGCCGCTGATGCGCTTCGGCTACTGGATGCCGATCTTCGGCGGTTGGCTGCGCAATGTCCCCGACGAGGGCATGAGCGTGCAGTGGCCATACATCCGCGACCTGGCCGCGGACAGCGAGCGGCACGGCTTCGACCTGACCCTGATCGCCGAGCTGAACCTCAACGACATCAAGGGGCACCGCGCACCGTCGCTGGATTGCTGGACCCTGGCCCCCGCCGTCGCCGCCGTGACCACCCGCCTGGAGCTGATGCTGGCGGTGCGGCCCAACTACCATCCGCCGGCCGCCACCGCGAAGGCGATCAGCACCCTCGACACGATCGCTCCGGGGCGCGTGTCCCTCAACGTCGTCTCCTCCTGGTGGAGAGATGAAGCGTCACAGTACGGCGCGCCGTTCGACGTGCACGACGCCCGCTATGCGCGCACCGAGGAGTGGCTCGACGTACTCGGCCGTCTGCTGCGCGAGCACACGGTCACCCACCATGGTCCGCTCTACCGGCTGGAAGGCACCGAGGTCGAGCCCAAGCCCTCGCGCGTACCGCCGGTGTACATGGGCGGAGAGTCGCCCCGCGCGAAGGACGTCATCGCAGCGCACGGCGACGCCTACGTCATGCACGGCGACCCGCCCGATGTCATCGCGGGCAAGATCGCCGAGATGCGCCAGCTGCGCGCCGCGTCCGGCCACCCGCCGCTGACGTTCGGCGTGGCAGGGTACGTCATCTGCCGCGACACCGAGGCCGAAGCACGCGAAGAGCTCGGCCGGATCCTGGATGTGCGCTCCTCTCCCGAGGCGTACGCGTCCTATCGGGACTTCGTCGAAGGCTCACAACTCCAGTCGCATGTCTCATTGGAGGAGTACAGCGTCTCCAACCGCGGCCTGCGCACAGGCCTCATCGGCACCCCTGCGCAGATCGCGCAGCGCATCCGAGCCTACGAGCAGGCGGGCGTCGATCTCCTGCTGCTTCAGTTCTCCCCGCAGCACCAGGAGATGGCCCGCTTCGGCCAGCAGGTCATCGCCCCGTGGCGGCAGCGCGAGCTCTGAAGCCCGCCCCCACAGGTCCGCGCCAAGCTCGTGCGCACAGCTGGAAACCTTTGGCCACACAGGTTCTGACAAGACGCGCGATGCGGTACGACGGGCGAAGAAGCTTGACTGACATCTCCACAGCAGCGGAGACGGTATCGAGAGTCTCCGACTGTGCATCACGGGGCTCGGCGGCATCCAAAAACGTCAAAGTGTCACGGCATTGATCTGCGGTTGTGTCGCCGCTTCCTGATCAAGTGCGATTCGGGTGTCATCTTCTTAAGAAGATCCAGCACAGCACGCAGTGCAGCAGCGGTGCCTCGGCCGCGATCTGGCACAACAACAAGACCGGTGCACCGATCACCAGGTCACTTATCGCCTACGACCACTGATTCAATAGGAACTTCTCGTCTAGGGTCAGCCGCGGTGCCGCTCGCGGCGATGACGGTGCGGATCATCGGCCCGCTGCTCGCGGCGGCCGCCGCGCACGTGCTGGATCTGGGCTGCGGCACGGGACGGATCGCCACGCCGCTTGCCGCACTCGGACGCCAGGTGGTCGGCGTTGACCAGTCGCCAGCCATGCTGGCGAGCTTGCAGGGTACTCGCGACGGACCGATCGACGTGTCTGGCGACGACGGTGGCGTGGGATGAGGCGAAGGGCCGGTCCGCCGAGTCCTGGATCCAGACGCACTCACCGGGGATGGCCTGCGCGGCCGCGGTCTTCGTCGACTTCAGCGTCGTCGTAGTTGTAGTTGCAGTAGTCGTTGCAGTAGCCAGCGAGGGAACGCGGCAGCCGCCGTGGCCGCCGCCCGCAGGACAGCCACGCGGACCACGGTCACGGGAGCGCCGCGCTGCCGCGCATGAAAACGGCGGCGGCGGGAACACGGCGGTATCCGCACCATGAGACGGCAATCGGAAGGAATCCCCGCATGGGCGCCATCGCCGCAGTCCTCTTCGCCGTGGCATTCTTCATCAACGGCAGTGGAACGTCGACCAACTCCTGGTTCAGTCCCACCAGCCTGATGTTGGCCGGCTTGACCTGTCTGGCACTGCACCTGCTCGGCGTGGGCACCGGCTGGTACTCACGCCGCCGCTGACCAACCCCGCGCCACGCAGAGCACCAGCGGAACGCACTCCACAGGGACCGATCGCATCGACGTCGCACCGGAAGACCCACCCGGCGGATCTGCCCAATT
>NZ_DASZGI010000312.1:0-22629 GCF_035938995.1 Actinocrinis sp. | reverse complement strand
GCACGCTGCACGCCTTCGGTCTTCAGCGCCAGTTCGCGCAGTTCGTCCTCGCTGATGTCGGGAGGCACCTGCAGCTTGTCGCGCAGCTTGCCTGCCACCTGGACCACGCAGGTGACCTCTTCTGCTACCAGGTAGCGCGGGTCCGGCACCGGAAAGGGGCGGTACGCGACCGTCTCTTCGTGGCCCAGCTTGGCCCACAGCTCCTCGGCCATGTGCGGGGCGAACGGCGCGATCATCACCACCAGGTCTTCGGCCACCGGCCTCGGTACCGCGGGCAGCTTGGTCAGGTGGTTGTTCAGCACGATCAGCTTCGCGATCGCCGTGTTGAAGCGCAGGTTGTCCAGGTCCTCGCGGACGCCTGCCGCGGCGGTGTGCAGGGCTCGCAGGGTCTCGATGTCGGGGTCCTCGTCGACGACGTTGGGGCGTCCGGTCTCCTCGTCGACGATGTTGCGCCACGCCCGCTGCAGGAAACGGAAGGAGCCGGCCACGGCCTTCGTCTCCCATGGCCGGGAGACCTCCAGCGGGCCCATCGACATCTCGTAGACGCGCAGGGTGTCGGCGCCGTAGGTGTCGCAGAACTCGTCGGGCGTGACCGAGTTCTTCAGCGACTTGCCCATCTTGCCGTACTCGCGGTTCACCTTCTTGCCCTGGTAGTAGTACACGCCGTCGACTTCTTCGACCTCTTCGGCGGGTACGTACACACCGCGCTCGTCGGTATATGCATAGGCCTGGATGTAGCCCTGGTTGAACAGCTTGCGGAACGGCTCGGCGGATGAGACGTACTCCAGGTCGTACAGGACCTTGTGCCAGAAGCGCGAGTACAGCAGGTGCAGCACCGCGTGCTCTGCGCCGCCGACGTACAGGTCCACGCCACCGACGTCATGCGCGTCGCGCGGGCCCATCCAGTACTTCTCGACCTCGACGCCGACGAAGCGCTCGTCGTTGGTCGGGTCCAGATAGCGCAGCGGGTACCAGCAGGAGCCGGCCCACTGCGGCATGGTGTTGGTCTCGCGCCGGTAGCGCCGCGGGCCCCGGTTTCCGCCCGCTTCGCCCAAGTCCAGCTCGACCTCGACCCACTCGGTCGCGCGGGCCAGCGGCGGTGAGGGTTCGGACCGCGCGTCGTTCGGGTCCAACACGTGGGGGGCGTAGTCGTCGATCTCCGGCAGCTCCAGCGGCAGCATCGTCTCCGGCAGCGCGATCGCGTGAGTCAGGTCCTCGACGTCGTACACGATGGGGAAGGGCTCGCCCCAGTATCGCTGCCGGGAGAACAGCCAGTCGCGCAGCCGATAGGTGACCGTGCCGGTGCCGTACCCCTTCGCCTCCAGCCAGGCGATGATCCGCTTCTTGGCCTCGGGGACGATCAGGCCGTCCAGCGAGACCTCGTCGTTGGCGGAGGCGACGATCGGCGCGTCGTGCGAGACGTACGCCTCGGTCCAGTCCTCGACCCGCTCGGGGGTGCCTGCCGGGGGCTCGACCACGATGCGCATGGGCAGGTCGAAGGCGCGGGCGAACTCGAAGTCGCGGTGGTCGTGCGCGGGGACGGACATGATCGCGCCGGTGCCGTAGCCCCACAGCACGTAGTCCGCGACGAAGACCGGCACACGCTCGCCGTTGACCGGGTTGATGGCGTGGGCGCCCGTGAACACACCCGTCTTCTGGCGGCCCTCGGTCTGCCGCTCCACCTCGGACTTAGCGGCGGCCTGTGCCTTATACGCGGCTACGGCTTCGGCCGGAGTCTCGGCACCCCCGGTCCACGCGGCCCGGGTGTCGGCGGGCCAAGCGGCCGGGACGATCTCGTCGACCAGCGGGTGCTCCGGGGCCAGCACCATGTACGTCGCGCCGAACAGGGTGTCGGGGCGGGTGGTGAATACCTCGATGTGCGTGCCGTCGATCGGGAAGCGCACGCGGGCGCCCTCCGACCGGCCGATCCAGTTGCGCTGCATCAGCTTGATCGGCTCGGGCCAGTCCAGCCGGTCCAGGTCCTCCAGCAGCCGGTCCCCGTACGCGGTGATCCGCATCATCCACTGGCGCAGGTTGCGCTTGAACACCGGGAAGTTGCCGCGCTCGGACCGGCCGTCCGCGGTGACCTCCTCGTTGGCCAGCACCGTGCCCAGGCCGGGACACCAGTTGACGGGGGCCTCGGAGATGTAGGCCAGCCGGTAGCCGTCGATCGCGTCGGCGCGATCGGCTGCTGACAGCTCGGACCAGGGCCGGCCGTCCGGGGTCGGCCGCGCGCCCGACTCGAACTCGGCCACCAGCTCGGCGATCGGCCGCGCCCGCCGCGCGGTCTGGTCGTACCACGCGTTGAAGATCTGCAGGAAGATCCACTGGGTCCAGCGGTAAAAGGAGACGTCGGTGGTGGCCACGCCGCGCCGCTTGTCGTGCGCCAGGCCGATCCGGCGGATCTGGGCGCGGTACCGCTCGATGTTCTTCTCCGTGGTCACCCGCGGATGGGTGCCCGTCTGCACGGCGTACTGCTCGGCGGGCAGCCCGAAGGCGTCGAAGCCCATCGCGTGCAGCACGTTGCGGCCCAGCATCCGCTGGTAGCGGCCGTACACGTCGGTCGCGATGAAGCCCAGCGGGTGGCCGACATGCAGGCCGGAACCGGAGGGGTAGGGGAACATGTCCAGAATGAAACGTTTATCTCCGGGCACCGGTTTCCCGGTCGCCAGCGGCCCCGACGGGTTGGGGGCCTGAAACGTGCCGTGCTCTTCCCAGTACGCCTGCCAGCGCGCCTCGATCTCGCCCGCCAGCACCGCTGTGTAGCGGTGCGCGGGCTCGTCGGAGGCCAGCCTGGTGCTCTCGCTCATCGAAAGTCCCCTCGGGTGTCTGTCGCCGTTACCGGTCTGCGCCAATTTGGTCCGGATATGCAAAAACCCCTCGCACAGGAGGGGTCGCCACGCTGAGGAGCCGATTTCCGGCTCTACCGTTCTCAGCGCGGCCCGGTAAGGAGCAGGCGTACTGCTTTCACGGCATCAGGGTACCACCTGGCCCGGCGTTCCATGGTCGACAATAGGGTGCTTGTGTGCTAGGAGCGCTCTTGTGTCGTTCGTGGCGCAGTACTCGTAGACGCCGCGCGCCCGTTGAGGCCCGGCTCTCCCTTACGGAACTTGAGTGTCTTGCGGTAGCGTCCGTGCGACTACAGGTAGTGTCCCGACCCAAGTGACGTGCTGAGGACGAGTGGACGCACCACAGTTGCCCGGCGCCGAGACATCGGCGAGCCCTCCGGCCGGCTCCGCCGCGCCCGGTCAGGCTTCTGCGTTCCGCCGGGCGCTCGACAAGCAGGCGGTCGCCGAGGCATCGGTGGGCAATCCCCGCGGTTCTGCCGGATCCGCTCAGACTTCTGCGTTCCGCCGCGCTCTCGACGTACAGGCAGTGGGCGAGGATTCCGGCGGCAGGCGGGTGCCGTGCGGGGCGTTCGACGTGACCACGCCGCTAGACGTCGAGGCGCTGCGCGCGGCTCTGGCCTTGGACAGCGCCGACGAGCCGCGGCCGAACGCACAGCTTCCCGCGCGGCTGCCGGCGCAGGTCTCCGCTTCGCTGCCGACCGTCAACACGCCGACGTTGATCCAGTACACCGCGCCGCCCGCCGAGGCAGCCCCTCCCGGCCCGCCGGACGACGACTTGTCGGCGCAGCTCGACAACGGACGGATACCGGCGCGCCTGCCCACAGCGCTGTTGGTCTGCGCAGTGTTGGCCGCGCTGGCGGGCGCCGCGCTGATCGTCATCGACCACGGGGGCAACGGCGGCCCGCTCGCTCCGACGGCGCTGCCCGCGAGAGTCTCGTCACGCCCGGCATCCGCCCAGGCCGCGCGTCCGGCGCCGGGCCGGCACGCGGTGCCCGCGAGCCCGAGCGTCCCGCCGCCGGAGCCGCCTTCCCCGTCCCCGAGCGCATCGCCTTCGGCCAGCCCGTCCGCCAGCACCGCGCCGATCGGGATCAACCTGGGCAGCACCGGCGCGATCGTGGTCGACATCCAGCGGCGGCTCGCCGACCTCGGCCTGCTGTACTCCGCCCCGGATGGTTCGACGTACCGCGACTCGGGATGGACGCTCCGGGAGGTCCAGCAGCAGCGCGGACCCACCCCGGACGGCACCGGCTACTACGGCAAGGCCACCGACTTCGCGATCATGGCGTTCAAGCGGCACTTCCTTTATGGCGACCAGGGTCCAGTACCATCCGGGGGCTGTGACGTCCCGACATTCGCGCGGCTCCACCAGCAGACGGCCGAGTACGCCAGCTAGCCGGGCGGCCGACCCGATGCCTCAGTCGGGCCTACTGGTTCGAGACGGTCGGCTCGTCCAGGATCCACGGCTCGTACCCCAGGAACTCCGCGATCTCCGTCGCCTCCGCCGAGCTGACCGGTTCGCCGTAGTCGGAGCCGAGCAGGACGTTGCGGTCGGGCAGCTCACTGGGCCGCCAGACGCCCCCGAACGACGGCGAGGCCGCGCGCAGCACCGCACCGCGCGGCAGGCCGGTGTACCAGGGGGTGGACGGGTCGACCCAGCGGTCGTAGCGCAGCAGGCTGACCGGCTGGTCGCCCTCGTGCCGGAAGTAGAAGCCGCTGCCATGGCCTTCGAGCTCGAACGCCACCCTCAGCGGCCGGTCCGGGTCGCCGCCGAGGAAGGTGGCCCAGAACAGGAAGCGGCGGTCCGGATCCGCGGAGTGCACGGGATCGATTATCTGACCACAGATCATCACCGCGCCAGTATTGGTGCCGGCGTCAGCGCCGCCATGGGCGCACCCAGGCACCTCACGCGCACCACCGAGCTACGGGAAAGTTACTGAAAATCGCGACAGAAACCGCCCAGGTGTACCAACATGTATGTGAACACGGCACACGCGAAGCACTGCCCGCACGTCGACCGACGAACCGGACGAAGCGCCACGAGGACGAGGGAGACGGAGAAGCGGTGAGCCGCGTCGGGGGGCAGCTCGCGACCGGGCTTCGGCGCGATCCGGATCGCCCGCACCTGTTCTATATCGACAACGCCGGAGTGCTGCGGGCTACGGCGTACGACGGCCATGCCTGGTCGCCGGTCACCCTGCCGCAGCCCGACGGCCTGCCGTTCGGCACGGAGATGCACCCTCCTGGTGCGCTCGCCACTGGGCAGCGTCAGCGCGGGCACCGGCTGGACGTGTTCGCGGTCGACCGTGACGGGCTGCTGCGCATTTATACGGCGGACGGCGTGCGCGGGTGGGAGACGGACCTGGTGCCCGGAGGGATCGGGATCCCGCCCGGCGCCAGCCTGGTCACTGCGCTCGAACGCGCATCCATGCGTCTCGATATCTTCACCGTCAGCCGGTCCGGCGAGCCCTTGCTGTTCCAGGGCGGGGACGACGGGCGCTGGCGGGCCGCGGTACTGCCCTCCGAGTCGGTTCTGCCGCACGGCGCCAACCTGGCCACCGGCTATCAGGAGGGGCGCACCCTGCTCAGCCTGTTCGCGATCGACCGGGTCGGCCGGCTGCGCTGCGTGGTCGGGATGCCGGAGCGCGGCTGGATCCCGGAGAGCCTGGGACAAGACCTGGCGGAACCGCCGCCGCTGCCGCCCGGCGCGCCGCTGGCCACCGGCTACGCGGGCGGCACGGACGAGCTGAGCGTGTTCGTGGTCGGCGAGGACGGCTCGCTGTACGAGTTCCAGCGCGGGCAGTTCGGCTGGCGGGCGCGCGCGCTGCCGGTCGGGGGGCTGCTCGCGCCCGCCGCGCTGACGACCGCGTACCGGGACGGCGGCCGCCGTCTCCTGCTGTTCGTCGTCGACGAGGAGGGCCGGCTACGTCAATACGCGCACGAACCCGACGGGACGTGGTCGGTCGGCGTCGTGCCGCACGGGGTCGGTCTGCCGCCCGGCGCCCCGCTGGCCGCCGGGTACCGAGACGGCGGCGGCCTGCTCGATTTGTTCGTGCTCGCCCGCTTCTCGGAACCGCCGCTTTATTTCACCGCCCAGAGTGGAGGCTGGACCGGACCCTATCCGATCTAGCATCCTTGCCCGCATGGCCGTGTCGAGTATGACCGAGTTGTGGCATGAAATAAGCAGCGCGCAGCCCGCCCCGCCGCGCGCGTTGGTACTGGCGGTGGCGGCGGTAGCGCTGGCCACGGTCGCTTACCGGCCTGCGTGGAAGGTGGCCCGCAACGCGGTGACCATCGCGCACGAGGGTGGCCACGCGGTGGCGGCGCTGATCACGGGTCGGCGGCTGAGCGGCATCCGGCTGCACGCGGACACCTCGGGCGTCACGGTCTCCTACGGCAAGCCGTACGGGTTCGGCATGGTGCTGACGGCGAGTGCCGGGTACATCGCGCCGTCTTTGTTCGGGCTGGGCGGCGCGGCACTGCTCGGGCTCGGTCACGTCACGGCCCTGTTGTGGGTCTGTGTCGGGCTGCTCGCGCTGATGCTGTTGATGCTGCGCAACTTCTACGGCCTGATCTCCGTGCTCATCACCGGCGTGGTCGCGTTCGTCGTGTCCTGGTACGCCGGCGCGCGGGTGCAGGCCGGGTTCGCCTATCTCGCGGTGTGGTTCCTGCTGTTCGGCGGGGTGCGGCCGGTGTTCGAGCTCCAGTGGCAGCGCCGGACCGGCCGGGCGCCGAATTCCGACGCGGACCAGCTGGCGAAGCTGACCCGCACCCCGGGCGCGTTCTGGGTCGCCCTGTTCGTGGTGGTCGCGGTGGGCGCGGTGCTCCTGGGTGGGCACTGGCTGGTGCCCACCGCGTTCCAGGGCTACGGCAAGTAAGGGGTCGGATCAGATCGGGATCGGGTCATGAGTGCCAGGTGTCGTTGAACGTGATCGATCCCGACGATCCCGTCGTGTAGTAGCGGTTGTTCCCGCTCTCCCAGGTGACGTTCCCACTCCCGTCGATCTTGATGTACTTGTACTCGAAGTAGGTGTTCGTCGGCAGGCTGAGCGCGGCGGTCCAGGAGGGATAGTTCTGCGAGGAGAGGGCGACGGCGTTCGCCGTGTTCCAGCTGCCGAGCGCCGGGATCGAGCCGACGATGTAGACGTTCTGGCCCCAGGTCGTCGTCGCGTTCGCGTTCACGTTGACGGTGAACGTGGTCGCGGGCGGCCCCGGAACCCGGCTGTTGCGGTCGATCGCGACGGCGTCGTTCGCCGGAACCGTGACGGCGGCGCGGTTGCCGGACACGGTCACGGTCGAGCCCGTACACGCTCCGCCGGACACCGAGCCGTGGATGATGTCGCAGTAGGTTCCGTCCGGCAGGCCGGTGGTGAAGGTGCGGGTCTGCGCGGACGACTCGTTGTTGAGAGCGATCCAGGCGTCCGGGCCGCGCGAGAACGCGATCAGGTTCGTGCCGTCGGTGTACCAGTTGGTCACCGGGTCGCCGTTGGCCAGCGCGAGGTTGTGCCAGGCGACCATGTTCGCGACGCCGGTGATCCGGTCGGTGCAGTACCAGCCGCTGTTGCAGTTCGTGTTGGTCACGTATCCGTTGGCGTCTGAGGGCGGCGAGTCATTGGTGTTGTTCCAGGTAAAGCTCGCATACACCTGCGGCGTGCCGAAGCCCCAGGCCAGCAGGAACTCCGTGGCCAGGACGTATGTGGCGCCGTTCTTGTAGCTCAGGTTCGAGCCGTCCCGCTCGGTGTCGTGGTTGTTGACGAACGTGGACGAGTACTGGCTCGGGATCAGGCTCCACGTGGAGAAGCCGCCGAAGTTGGTGATGTCGCCGGTGAACTGGGTCTTGATCGCGTCGGCGTAGTCGAAGCCGATCAGGCTGCCGGTGTTCTCGAAGGAGTCCGGCTGCAACTGCGTGTTCGTGCTGCCGAGCGCCACCTCCTGGACGATGTAGACCGGCTGGCCGGTCGTCGTGTCCTTGTTCAGCAGCGCTTCGAGGGCGGCCAGGTCGGTGTGGCCGATGTGCTTGGCGGCGTCGAGGCGGAAGCCGTCCACGCCGTACCCGATCAGTTTGTTGAGGTACGCGGCTTCGGTGGTGCGGACGTGCGCGGACTCGGTGCGCAGGTCCGGCAGCGAGTCGAGTTCGCACTCGGTGACCTGCTGGTAGTTGTTCCAGTCGGTGATCTGATCCGAGGAGACCGGGCAGTCGTTCGGGTAGTTGTGGAAGTCCGCTGATAAGTACGCCGGGTACGACGATCCGGGGGTGTAGCTCACGCCGCCGTAACTGGTGTCGTTCCCGTCCTGTCTCGCCATGTGGTTCAGGACGGCGTCGACGTATACCTTCACGCCCGCCTGGTGGCACGCGGTGACCATGGTCTGGAACTGCGCGTCGTTACCCATGCGGCTGGTCAGGTTGTAATCGACCGGCTGGTAGATCTCCCACCACGGGTGTCCGTCCGCTGCGTCGGTCATCGAGTCCTCAGGCGGGGCGACCTGGACCGCGGCATATCCGTCCGGGCCGAGGACGTTCGTGCACTCCGACGCCACCGAGGTCCAGTTCCACATGAAGAGGTTCGCGGTGACGTCCTTGGCCGGGCTGCTCGCCTGCGCGGGTGCGGCGGCGCTCACGAGGCCGACGGGGACGGCAGTCGCGGCGACGAGGGCTGCGGCGGCAGCGAGAGACCTTCCGGGGTGACGGCGCATCATCGCTCCATCTCAGCGCTCTACGACGCAGGCCTCGTTGCCCCGTGACAGAACGCGCTCTTGGTGACGGTACACCGCCGGCCGTCGCCCGGAAAGTGTCGATTGGGCGCATTGTCGCAGAGCCGCCAGACGCTGGGTTCCGGGTCGAGACACCAACGGGGCGCGGCGCCACGCGTTCGACGCTGGTCCGGATTGCATAAGATGTCAGCATTTCTGTGATTCTTCGTGACCGGCTTCGCGCGCTCCGCCGCACGCCGCACGCGCCTAGTCAATGCCTTGCCACGACTTCCACCCGAACGCGCGTGCTGGCAGCATGGAGGTTTGGCACGGGGGCGAAAGGAGGAGCGGTGCGCGCGCTCGACGCCGAGGACATGCGAACGCCGAGCGCGCCGGTGGCCCTGATGCCTAGGTCTGATGTCGCTGCGAGTACTTTTGACGGCCGGCCCGCGGCCGAGATCGCGGCGCGGGTCGCCGAGCTGCTGGTGCACGGCCCGTCGGACATCCTCGCCCTCGAAGAGACGCTCGCCGACCTGGTCCGGTCCGCGCGGACGGACTGGCCGGGGATTCGCGGCGCGCTCGCCGAGACCACCGAGAAGGTCACGCCGGGCGAGCGGTCCCGGGACCTGCCCGCCGCCACACCGCTGCGTCAGCTGCACCGCCTGGTCAACGTCCTGGTCTGGCTCCCGGCTTCCGATCGTCCGCGCGGCGTCTCCGTGACGCTGGCCGCGCTCATCGACCGCCTCGACCTCCCGCTCGACCGCCCGGCGGGCGTGGACCGCCTGATCCTGCGGACCCCGGCCGACATCCTCACGCTGCGCCTGGCCGAAATCGCCGCGCGGATCGGGGCGCCGAGCCCGGTGGAGCTGGTGAGCACGCCGACCGACCCGGCCGGCTGGATCGCACCGGAGATCCTGGTCGCGCGGATCTCGGCGGCCGAGGACGCCGGCTGGCAGCCGTGGCCGGTCGACTTCGACCAGGCTCTGCTCAGGCTGCCGCTGAACCCCGGCCCGGCCACGATCCGGGCCGCGCGGCAGCTGGCATCCCCGGACGGGCGGCGTCTCGAGGGGTGGCTACGCGGTGGCCGCCCCACGCTCCCGGCCGTCCCCAACCCACTGTCGTCTCCCGTCCCTCTGCCCGTGCGGCCCATGCCGTCCACGACCGGCGGCCTTGCGCTCGCGCGCCTGGCGACCGACCCGGGCGGCCCGGCGGCCCCGATCACGCTCATCCACCTTCTGCGCCGCGGGTGGAACGCGCCGGTCGCGCTCGCCGACGGGTCCTGCTGGCCGATCTGCTGGCCTGGCCTGCTGCCCGCGCATACGGACCTGGTGGCCGCCGCCGCGTCGTGGCATCCACAGCACCCTGACGCGCACGGCGGGTGCTGCGAGCCGCACCTGCTGACCCAGATCAGCCGCGTGTACCGCTACGCGGGAGCGATAAGCCCAGGTCACGGCATGAGCGTCGCCCTGGCCCGCGGCCTGGTCTCGCGCTCCCCTATGGAACGGACCGACGCCGCCGAGGCGCTGACGCTGCTGGCCGGGTCCGGGCAGCTCGACGGTGCGCAGTTCGCCGCCGCGCTCACTGGCTGCGCGGTGCGGCCGGGCCGCCAGTTCCTGCGCGCCGCGACGCCGATCCTGCGCCAAGCCCTCGAAGACCAGCCCCGTCCCGGGGCAGCTGGCCGGGCCGCGGCATCGATCGCATCGACGATCCTGAACTGGCTCCCGGCGATCGCGCCCCCGGCCGTCCCCCACCCCGTTCCCTACACGGCGCATCTGCTCGACGTCGCGACCACAGCGCTCGAGACAGTCCACCGCAACGGCCAGAAGCCGCCCCGCGTCCCGGCCGCCACTGCCGGTCTGCTGACCAGCCTGGCCGGCAGATCCAGCCGATCACCGGTGTCAGCGGCGGCCCGTCGCCTGTGCGACTCCCTACGGTAAGGACTCGTCCCACCATCCGCCCTTGAGCGCTCCTCGAGCTGAGCCTTGCCTCCGCTCGTCTCGGTAGGCGAGAATTCCTATAGTAAATTGACGTCTCTAGCGAAAAACTTGCGGAAGGGCGGCATGATGACGGAGATAGGTTCGGTTTTGCGCGCTCCGATGCGATCTGCCGCTGCCGAGCACCCCGCCTGGCGCCGCCTCGCCGCGGCCGTGGAGGAGATCCGCCCGCTCCAGGCCAAGGACGGCTCCATCGACGCCGCCGCGCACGACCTCGCGGACGCCCGCTCCGCCCTCGGCACCGTCCTCGACGCGCTCACCGAACTCGCCCCGCTCTTCCCCCACGACGCCGCGTATCACCACGCGGTCGCCGCTGACCTGCGCACATGGGCCGACGGTGGCTTCGGCGTGCCGGACTTCCTCGACTCGCTCCTCGAGTTCCACCCGGAACGCCGGCGCGAGGACGGGCTCGAGCACCTCGTCGTCTTCCCGATGTACACGCAGAACGGCAACCCGGACCGCAATCTCGAGGCCGTCCTGTTCCGCGTGGTCTGGCCGGACTGGCTGGCTGAGCTCGAGCGTTCGCGCTACGACAACCCGATGTTCGTCCCGATCACCTTCGAGGCGTTCACCGCGGGCTACGACACCAACTCGGCCGTGCTGTTCCCCGAGACCGTGGCCGTGCGCGAGGTGCCGGTGTACACGTGGGGCGCCATCTTCTGCGACCGGGAGGCCGCCCGGTTCCGCGCCGTCACCACCGCCGCCGCCGCGACGACCCGGCTGAACCTTCCGGCCGACACCGAGGCGCTCCTGAACGATCATCAGACCACGCAGGACACCTTCGCCCTGTGGGACATGATCCACGATCGGACGCACAGCCGCGGCGACCTGCCGTTCGACCCGTTCATGATCAAGCAGCGGATGCCGTACTGGCTCTACTCCCTCGAGGAGCTGCGCTGCGATCTGACCACCTTCCGCGAGGCGGTGCGCCTCGAAGCCGAGGGACTCGCGCAGGCCAGGCCGATCCAGTACGCGATCCTGTTCGACCGGCTCTTCCGGTTCCCGATCACCGGCACCCGGGTGCGCAACTACGACGGCCTCGGCGGCCAGCTGCTGTTCGCCTACCTGCACAAGAACGGCGTGCTGCGGTGGACCGACAACACCCTGCGCATCGACTGGGACCGGGCCGCCCCCGCGACCGTCGCGCTGCTCGAGCGGATCGAGACGCTGTACCGAGACGGCATCGACCGGCCGAAGACCGCCCACTGGATCGCGGCCTACGAGCTGGTCGCCGAATTCGTGACGCCGCACCCCGCGTCCACCTGGTCCCGGGGCCTGTACGCTCCCTGGCCCGAGGTGCTGCCGCTCGACGGCGCCCCGAAGGAACTGGTGAACCTCGTCCTGGCCGACGAGTTCCCGCTGAGCATGTTCTACGAGGCACTGGAGAAGAAGCTGCGCCCGGTGATCGCCTCCACGAAGGGGATCACCGCGGCCGCGGCCCCGCTCACCGAGACGACTGCCGCCGAGACGACCGTGACCACCGAGCGAGACGGCCGATGACCGAGCGCCGACACGACCCGGAACTGCGGGGCTTCGCCAGCGACAACTACGCCGGCGTGCACCCGCAGATCCTCGACGCGCTCGCGCTGGCCAACGGCGGCCACCAGGTCAGCTACGGCGAAGACGTCTACACCGAGTCGCTCCAGCAGGTCTTCAAGCACCACTTCGGGCCCGCCGCGCACGCGTACCCCGTGTTCAACGGGACCGGCGCGAACGTGGTCGCCCTCCAGTCGATGACCGAGCGCTGGGACTCGGTCATCTGCGCCGAGAGCGCCCACATCAACGTCGACGAGTGCGGCGCCCCCGAGAAGGTCGCCGGACTCAAGCTGCTGACCCTGCCCACCCCGGACGGCAAACTCACCCCGGAACTGGTCGACCGGCACGCGTGGGGCTGGGGCGACGAGCATCGGGCCCAGCCCCGCGTCGTCGCGCTCACCCAGTCCACCGAGCTCGGCACCTGCTACACACCCGAGGAGATCGCAGCCCTCTGCGACCAGGCCCACCAGCACGGCATGAAGGTCTACCTCGACGGCGCCCGCCTGGCGAACGCCGCCGCGACCCTCGGCCTGCCGCTCAAGCAGTTCACCAACGACGTCGGCGTGGACGTGCTCTCGTTCGGCGGCACGAAGAACGGCATGATGCTCGGCGAGGCGATCGTCGTCCTCGATCCGGACGCGGCCCGCGGCATGCAGTTCCTGCGCAAGGCGGCGATGCAACTTTCGTCCAAGATGCGCTTCGTCTCCGTGCAGTTCGAGGCGCTTCTCGGCTCCGACCTCTGGCTCAGGAACGCGACGCACGCGAACGCGATGACCCAGCGGCTCTACGCCGAGGTCAAGGATCTGCCAGGGCTCGAAGTCGTGCGCACGCCCCAAGCCAACGCCCTCTTCGCGATCCTCCCGGCGGAGGTCACCGAGCGCCTCCAGAAGCGCTTCCGCTTCTACACCTGGAACGAGCACACCGGCGAGGTGCGCTGGATGACCGCCTTCGACACCACCGAAGCAGACATCGACACTTTCGCCGCGGCCATCGCCGAAGAACTCCGACGCTGATAACGCTGACAGGAGTCAGCGCCCGGGTCACCCTTGCCCGAATCTGGTAAGGGCGCTTGACGCACCCACTGGTCTGGACCAATCTGAAAGTGCCGCGGCGCACGGCGCAGGTTTCCCGTCCGCGGTGCCCGGTGCGCCGCGCTCACCGAGGAGGACCCGCCGTGAGGCGCGTCTCGCTTGCAACTCTCGCGTCCCTCGCCCTGATCGGGGGCGCCGCCGTAGCCTCGACACCCGCCGCGCAGGCAGCCGGAAACGCCGGACTGATAGCCACCTTCAGTACGACGCAAAGCTGGAGCAGCGGCTTCGAGGGCCAGTTCAGTATCACCAACGACACGAACGCCACGATCAACAGCTGGACGATGACCTTCGACTTGGCGGCAGGCGAGGCCATCACGAGCCTGTGGAATGCCTCGTACACCAGCAGCGGCACGCACTACACCGTCACGTCCCCGAGTTGGGCCTCGCCGCTCGCGCCCGGTGCCAGCGCCGATCCGGTGGGGCTCGACGTCAGCACCACCGGAGCCGCCTCGCCTCCGGCGAACTGCCTCATCAACAACGAACCCTGCCAAGGACTGCCGCCGGACAACACGCCGCCCTCCACACCGAGCGGATTGCACTCGACCGGCAGCGGGCCCGACAGCATCGCCCTGGCTTGGAACGCCTCCACCGACAACGTCGGCGTCACCGGGTACAACGTCTATGAGGGCTCGAGCGTGATCGCGACGACGACCGCCACGTCCGCGAAGATCACAGGGTTGCTCGCGGGGAGCAGCCACACGTTCACCGTGACCGCGTTCGACGCGGCCGGCAACGAGTCCGGGCACAGCGCCGCGGTCACCGCGGTCGCGGGCAGCGGCACGGAACCGGGGACCGCGGCCCCTTACGTCGACATGGGAGCCTGGCCCACGCCGAGCCTGCCGCAACTCGCGTCGGCGACCGGACTTAAGCAGTTCTCTCTCGGCTTCGTCATCAACGGGTCCACCACCTGCACCGCGAGCTGGTTCAACGCGTTCGACCCGGGCGCCGGCTGGGACAAGTCGGACTTCGACGCGCTCCGCGCGGCGGGCGGCGACGTGCGCGTGTCGTTCGGCGGCGAGAACGGCGCCGAGCTGGCCCAGTCCTGCACCGACGTGCCGAGCCTGACCGCGCAGTACCAGAAGGTCGTGAACGCCTACTCGCTCGACCGGATCGACTTCGACATCGAAGGCGCCGCAGTCGCCGACCACGCCTCGGTGGACCGCCGGTCCGCGGCGATCGCCGCAGTTCAGGCCGCCCAGCGCGCGAAAGGCCGCGACCTGAAGGTGAGCCTGACTCTGCCGGTGTTGCCGAGCGGGCTGACGGCGGACGGCGTCTACATCCTGCAGTCGGCGGCGGCCCACGGCGTGAACGTGACCACGGTGAACGTGATGGCCATGGACTTCGGCGACTCAACCGCGCCCAACCCCGCAGGCAAGATGGGCGCCTATGCGATCCAGGCGGCCCAGTCGACCCGCGCCCAGATCGCCGGCGTCTGGCCGAACCTGACGACGGCGCAGACCTGGGCCATGGTCGGCGTGACCCCGATGATCGGCCAGAACGACGAGTCCGACGAGGTCTTCGGCTTCTCCGACGCCCAGCAGCTGATCACGTTCGCCGAGCAGAACCACCTCAGCGAGCTCGGCTTCTGGGCGGTGACCCGCGACCAGCCGTGCACCGGTGGCGGCGGGCTGTCCACGTGCACGGAGATCTCCCAGGCGCCGTATCAGTTCTCGAAGATGTTCGCGGGCTACACCGGCTGAGGTCCGGCACAAGGATCGCCGGGCTCCGCGGAGCCCGGCGATCCGTTACGCCGGCGGCTGCGTCCGGCTGATCCATGCGTCCATCTCGGCCCAGTTGCCGGCCAGCCAGCGCAGTCGCGCGTCCTCGTCGGAGGGCACGCGCTCGGCGGGGATCGTCCACCACGTCACCTCGACCGGGTGGGTCAGGGGGATGCCTTGCCACGTCTGGCGCACACTCTGGATGTGATCGAGTCCGGTGTGCGCGAGGAAGACCAGCTCGGCGTGGGGCGCCGCGTCGATCGCCGTGAACACCCCGGCCGGTTTCGCGGGCAGGACGTTGTGCAGCCGACGCGCCTGTTCGGACGCCCGTGCCAGACCTTTGCGACGCAGGCTCGCGATCACGCGCAGCCTGCGCCGCGGGGTGAACTTGCCGCCCTCGGGGAACACCAGCAGCGCGTCCGTCGGCCCCATCGTGCCGGCGATCTGCTTGATCTCGCGGGTCGCGATCTCGCCGCCGTTCGGCTCCTGGCTCACGAAACTGTGCGGCAGGCGGCTGATGATCAGATCGATGGCCGGATCGAGCCGGAGGGCGTCCTTGAGCACGATCCGGGGCCTGCGGTGCGCCAGCGTGAGCAGGGCGTGCGCGAGGAGGAAGGAGTCGCCTGGACCGGCGTGTCTGCTGAGGACCACGAGCGGGCGGCCCGGCGTAGCCGGCAGGGTCGGCTCGGCGTCACCGTGCGGCGCGCCCACCGTCGTGACCTGGATGTTGAACAGCGTGGTGCCGACCGCGTAGAGCCCGCGCAGGATTCCGCCCAACATGTTGTAGTGCTCCTGCTGAATGCGCGGGTCGCCGATCCTTCTGCCCAGCCCGGCGCGCACCCACAGCCACGCGGCGCCGAGCAGGCCGACCATCTCCGAGATCAGATATACGACCGCGAACAGGGCGATCCGCATGACCCGCCCTCGGCCGCCCGGGCGCAGCGCGAGCAGGCCGCTGATCACGATGGCGACCGGAGTGAGCGCGCCGATGACCACTAAGAGCAGCAGAGCCGTGGGAATGGTCACCAGCCGCCGCAGCACCGTGTGCCGCAGGAGCAGGCGCTTCATGCCTGGCTCGCGCTGAGATACGCAGCCGAGGCCACGTACGCGCGCTGGATCCGGTCCCGTGTCTCCTCGAAGTCTCGGTAACGCACATACTGGGCCCAACTGGTCGCGCGATCCGTGTCCGCACCGGTGGGCAGCACGTGGAGGCTGATGCCCGGCGGCAGGTCTGCCGTGTCGCGGGCGAACCGGTGGCGCCGCGCGATCTCGAAGGTGACCGCCGCGACCTCCCACGGGCGGCGCGGGGGCCGCAGCGGCTGCTCGAGCCGTCCGACGTGCAGCACGTATATCGTGCGCGCGCCCAGCGCCATCGCGCGGCCGACCGGGATGCTGTCGACCAGGCCCCCGTCGAGGTAGTGCTCCCCGTCGACGACCACCGGCGGGAGCAGGCCCGGCACCGCGCACGACGCGAGCACCGCGTCCGCGATCGGCCCCTTGGTGAACCAGCGCTCCGCCGCGCGCTCGATCGAGGCGGCGACGCACTGGAACGGCACCGCCAGCTCTTCGATCCGGGCGACGGGCAACTCCGATTCGAGCATCCGCCGCAGCATCGTGTTGGAGTACATGTGGGTGCGGGTGCGCGCGGCCGTGCCCAGCCGGCTGAACAGGTTGGCCTCGAAGATCCCGCCACCGCTCAGGCCGGTCCACAGCTCCTCGAGCCGGGTGACCGCCTGGGCGGTGGGGTCGGCGGCCAGCACCGAGCCGTTGATCGCCCCGACCGACGTGCCCAGCACCAGGTCAGGCTTGATCCCGGCTTCCAGGAGCGCGCGCAGCATGCCGACCTCGTACGCGCCGAGGTGCCCGCCGCCGCCCAGGACGAATGCCGTCTCGTATGCCCGTGCCGGCCGTGAACGCGTTGACGGTGCCATACCTGGAGTATGCCCTCTGGGTGTTTGGTCGGGACCGGCCTGTTGATCACCGCGATCGACCGGCGTGGCGGCAGCCACCGCTCGGGACGGTAATACGACTCCGCCGAGCAGGTGACCGCCGCAGCCGCCGCCAGCACCGATGTCAGGGCGTGGCCGAGGTCGAGGCCGACCCCGCGGTAGACGACTGGGCGGCCGGAGGAGTCGTTCCGGCGAGCTTGTCGATCGCGGCGGTGAAGGCCGCCTGTGCCGCAGCCGCCGTGGAGCCGGACGGCAGGGTGAACGGCTTGCCGTTGGCGAAGAAGGTCGGGGTGCCCGGCTGGTTGTTGGTGACCTGCGTGAGATCCGCGAAGTTCTTGCGCACCCAGGCGTCGTAACGGCCGCTGGTGACGCAGGACTCGAAGGTGGGCGTGTCCAGGCCGGGAACCTGCTTGGCGAAGGCGATCAGGGTCTGGTCCGAGGCGAACAGGTCGTCGCTCTCGGCGGGCTGGTTCGCGTAAAGCACGTCGTGATAGGCCTCGAACTTGCCCGCGTCCTGGGCGCACCCGGCCGCGTTGCCCGCGTGGACGGACCCCGACGTGCCGGACAGATTGTTGTCGATCAGGTTGACCGGGTGGATGAGCAGCCGCAGCGTTCCGCTCGCGATCAGCGGCTTGTAAGCAGCCTGATAGGTCGCCTCGAACTGCCCGCACACCGAGCAGCGGAAGTCCTCGTAGACGGTCAGCTGCACGGGTGCGTTGGCCTGGCCGAGCGGGACCGCCATGGCGTCCGCGGCGGCCAATCCGCCCGTAGTGTCGGCGACGGTGCCGGCGGGGACCGCGGTGGGCGTCTTCGGTGCGGAGGCGTTCGCCACGATGAGCGCGATCACGACCGCGACCGCGATGACGCCGAGGACCGAGCCGTAGATGACCATCAGGCGCTTGCGACGCGTCTTAGCCTGCTGCGCGGCGCGCAGCTGCTCGGCCCGGCGCTGAGCCCCCGGTTTCCGGTCATGATTGGCGGTCATGGTTCGTGGCCTTCCAGGTGGTCGTTCGCATTCGGATCCCCGAGGGTGGGTGCTGCCGGTGCCCGTGGGCACCGGCAGCACGTTGGTTCAGAGCGACTCGTCGCCGCTCGAGCCGGCGCCGCCCACGCTACGGCGACGCGTCAGGGCAAAGGCGGCCGCGGCCAGTCCGAGCACGCCGACGACGAGCCCGGCGATGCCGAGGGCACGGGCGGTGGAGTCGCTCGCCGAAGCGGCCGCGGTGGTTCCACTGCCGCTCGCGGCGGTGTTGGACGAGGCCGCGGCAGCGGTCCCGGTGGAGTCCGCGGCCTTGGTCAGCGTCAGCACCGGCGCGGGGTGGTCAGGCTCCGGCTGCCCCGGCTGGGTGAGGTCGATCCAGCGCACGACGTCGCCGTTGGAGTAGGTCTGCACGGCCTTGAACGCGATCTGCGAGGTGTCCGAGGGCAGCTGGCCCATCAGCACGGTGAACGCGCCGTACTGCCCCGGTGCGATCGTTCCGCCGCTCCAGGTGATCTGCGACACGACCTGGGAGATGTCCCCGTCGTCGGTGTGGATCGGGGTGGACAGGGTCACGTTGTCGATCTTCGCGGTCCATCCGGGCACCGGCTGCACCAGAACGGAGGCGATCGGGTGGTCGGTGGGGAAGGCGACCTGGAGCTGCGTGGTGGACGCGTTGGACTCCTCGTTGGGCACGCGGAAGATCAACTGCACGTCGCCGCCGCCCTGGGTCGCGGTGTCGGGGCTGATGGTGACGTGGGCGGAGGCGGGCAGCGCGGTCAGCGCCACGACGGCGGCCGCGACGGCGGGCACGAGGACGAGCCGGGCCCGGCGGGGGATGGAAATCGGGAACACGGTGAAGCGCACTCCAAACGACGGGAATGGGTGGACGGCGTCGGCAGCGAGCCGCGCCGAAGAGTGGATGACGCCGCGTCGGCGCATGCGTACATGAACCGCATGCGTGATCACGACGAAGCTCCCGCAGCGCGCCGCCGCAGCACTCGTGGCCAGCGGCGACGTCCGGAAAGGTGAGGGCTATACCGCCACGCTCACCCGAGGCGGACCACGCCGCGCCACCACGTACCGCAAAACCGTCAACCACTTTGGACGCCAGGCAGTGCACGCGGACAGGGATATGCCGCGCTGTCCAGACCGCACGACGGGGGCGGCGGCGCACACGACGCGCACTGCGACCACGATGTCGATGAGCACGAGCATCAGGCCGCGGGCGAGGCGGAACAGCGCGGCCTCGCCGTGCCGCAGCCACCACGCACAGGCGAACGCGGCGATGCCGTGTGCGGCCAACATGCCGTTGCTGGTGTGCAACAGCGCCATGAGCCCCCAGCGATAGTGGTCGCCGCACATCGCCATGGACGCCGGGTCCATTCCCGCCATCGACGGCATGGCCGCACAACCCGCGACAGCAGGACTGCCGGCGGTGCCTTGTTGCATGCTGTTGAACCACATGTGCAGCGCGGCCTGCGCCAAAAGCATCACGGCACTGATCGAGGCGAAGCCCCGCTCCCGCCCGGCAGCCATCCGTGCGAGGACGAACACTGCGACGAGCGCGACCAGGGTCGCCGAGAAGGGCACCTGGCCGTGGGACATCAGCCGGTGCGCGGTTTCGGCCAGGGCCACGCACACCGCGGCGAAAACTGCGGCGCGCAATGTAGGCACAACGGGCCGATCGTCCATGTCGCGCCTATCCTGCCACCTGCGCTGGCTCAGCGGCACGCGGGGTGGTGCGCCGCTATCCCCACGCCACCGAAGCAACGACCCCCGCTGCGGACGGCTCGGCGTTCGACGGCCTCGGCGGCGCATCCGCCACGCCCGTCACGCTGTCAGCCATCCCAGGTGCCTCGAATCGCTTCACCAAATGTCGTCCGTGTTCCGGTTGTTGCCGGTTTGAAAGGGCCGACGCAAGCGAATCCGGGGCGATCTCGCAAGCTCGCGGCCAGTGGGCTTGCCGCCGCAGCGCTTGCTGAATATGGTTGCCATCATCGTTGAAAATGATTGTCAGATGCGATCTCGTGGGACGCCGCGAACCGGAGGAAACGGACATGAGGACGTGGGGTGGCGACGGGCGCGAAGCGTCGCGGTCGGTCCGACTGGGCGCGGTCTGCGCCGGGGCGGCGGTTCTCGGCCTGCTGGCGGCCTGTTCGAACACGTCGGACGCCGCGACGTCGTCCGGCGGCGGCAAAGTGATCAAGGTGGTGGCCGCGGAGAACTTCTGGGGCAGCATCGCCACCCAGCTGGGCGGATCGCACGTGCAGGTGCTCAGCGTGGTCAGCGACCCGAACGCCGACCCGCACGACTATGAGAGCTCCGCCTCCGACGCGCGGGCCGTGGCCGAGGCCGACTACGTGATCGAGAACGGCGTCGGCTACGACGCCTGGTGCGACAAGCTGCTGTCCGCCAGCCCCAACTCGTCCCGGCACGTCTATAACGTGGGCGATACGGTGGGCAAGAAGGACGGGGACAACCCACACTTGTGGTACAACCCCGACTACGTGGTCGCAGCCGAGAACCACATCGAGGCGGATCTGAAGGCGACCGACCCGGCCGACGCGGACTACTTCACCGCGCAGCGCACCGCGACCGACAAGGCGTTCGCGCCGATGCGCGCCCGCCTGGCCGAGATCAAGAAGGTCGACGCCGGCAAGACGGTCGCCTCCACCGAGTCGATCTTCGTGTACCTGGCGAACTACCTCGGTCTGAACCTGATCAGCCCGCCGGAGTTCATGGAGGCCGTGGCCGAGGGCAACGACCCGCCGGCCGCGTCGGTGGCCGCCTTCCAGCAGCAACTCTCCGGCGGCACGGTGCAGACCCTGGTGTACAACGAGCAGACCGCGACCGCGGTGACCAGCAGCCTCAAGCAGCTGGCCACCAGCAAGAACATCCCGGTGATCGGCGTGACCGAGACGATCCAGCCGGCCGACACCCCGTTCCAGGACTGGTTCAACAGCGAGCTGCTCGACCTGCAGAATGCGCTGAACCCGTCGCTGACCCAGTAGCCGTGACGCAGTGATGGATCGTGACGCAGTGATGGATGTGGAGACGACGCGCACGGCGAGCACGCCGGCCGGGGCCACCGAGCCCCGGCCGGCCGGTCCGGTCATTCGGGCGGAAGGGCTGGCCAGCGGCTACGGCGGTCGGGCGATCTGGCAGGGGGCGGATTTCTCCGTCGCCCCCGGCGAGTTCCTCACCGTGCTCGGCCCGAACGGCGCCGGCAAGTCCACGCTGCTGCGCATGATCCTCGGCCTGCTTCCGCCCGCGGCCGGTGCGCTGGAGGTATTCGGAGCCCGGCCACGGCGCGGAAACCCGGCCATCGGATACGTGCCGCAGCGGCGCACCCTCGATCCCGATCTCGGGGTCGGTGCGTACGACCTGGTGGCACTCGGCACCGACGGCCACCGATACGGCCCGCGGCTGTCTCCCCGCGCGGCGCGTGAACGGCGCGATGCCGTGCATCAGGCCCTGGAAGCGGTGAACGCGACCGGCTATGCGAACCGTCCGGTCGGGCGGCTGTCCGGCGGGGAGCAGCAGCGGCTGCTGTTGGCCCAAGCGCTGGTCGCCCGCCCGCGGCTGTTGCTGCTCGACGAGCCGCTGGCCAGCCTCGACCTGCGCAACCAGATCGCGGTCGCGCAGCTGGTCGCCTCACTGCGGTCCCGCTACGGCCTGACCGTGGTGCTGGTCACGCACGACATCAACCCGCTGCTCAAGGTGACGGACCGGGTGATGTACGTCGCGCGCGGCGCCGTCTCGGTCGGCCCGCCCAGCGAGGTCATCACCAGCGAGAACCTCTCCCGGCTATATCAGACCGAGGTGGACGTGCTCACCGACCGGCGCGGCCGGGTGTTCGTGGTGGGGCTGGAAGAGGAAGCCACGCATCCGCACCCGCAAGGCGTCGCCGCGGACGAAGGAGACTGACAGCCGTGTCGAACCCTGTTTTCCTGGCCGACACCTCAGGCGGCTTCGGCACCCCCACGCCGTCCTGGAATCTGATCTCCGACGTGCACGAACTGCTCTCATTCGCGTTCATGCGCAACGCGTTCGCCGCGGGCACCGCCTCCGCGATCGTCGCGGGCATCGTCGGGTACTTCGTCGTACTGCGCGGCTCCAGCTTCGCCGCGCACGCGGTGGCGCACATCGGATTCGCCGGAGCGTCGGGCGCCGTGCTGCTCGGCATCAACCCGGTCTTCGGCCTGGGCGCGTTCGCCCTGGGCTCCTCGGCCGGCATGGGGGTGCTCGGCAAGCGGCTGCACGGACGCGATACCGTCATCGGCCTGGTCATGGCGCTGTCGCTGGGGCTCGGCAGCTTGTTCATCTCGCTGTACAAGGGAAACGCCGCCAACGCGTACTCGATCCTGTTCGGGCAGATCTTCGGCATCAGCACCGGCGCGATGCAGGTCACCATCGTCACCGGGGTGGTGACTCTGCTGGCCATCATGGCGATCTACCGGCCCCTGCTGTTCTCCTCCCTGGACGAGGAGGTGGCGGAGGCCCGCGGGGTGCGGGTCGGCGCGCTCGGTATCGGATTCATGCTGCTGATGGCGCTCGCGGTGAGCGAGGCGGTGCAGGTCTCCGGCGTCCTGCTGATCTTCGCGCTGCTCATCGCGCCCGGAGCCATCGTCGAGCGGCTGATCCGCCGGCCCTTCAGGGCGCTGATGACCGCCGCGGCGATCGCGGTGGCGATCACGTGGGCCTCGCTGGCCTTCGCTTACTACACTCCGTACCCGGTCAGTTTCTACGTCACCAGCTTCGCGTTCGGGCTCTACCTGCTGGCCCGCGCGGTCGATGCGCTGCGGCGCAAGACCCGAGCGGC
>NZ_DASZGI010000311.1:0-7441 GCF_035938995.1 Actinocrinis sp. | reverse complement strand
CGCGGCGGGTGGTGATCGGTTCAGGGGGCGAGGACTACTACACATCCGATCACTACGCGACCTTCGAGTGGATCGCGTGCAGCCGTTGACTTTCCGGCGTTTGGTGAACACGCGTTCAACATCGTATGCTGTTTCTTGCCGACGATTCGTCGACACAGAGTCACGAATACGCCACCGGCAAAGGGGCGCGAGCTCGGCAATCCTCGCAAATCGCGGACACGGTGCGTGAGGGCCGAGATCCCTAGCGAGAAGTTTCGTCGAAGGGGTCGCCAAGCGCACCGGCCCCATGAATAATCCTCTTCGAGGCCTCGTCGTCCCCCCGTGCGATGGGGCCTCGCCCCGAGCGGCGCGCGCCGCGGGCCCCTCCCCCCGTGGGGGTCACGCAAGAACGCGCGTCGCGGCGTCCGGCCCCTCCCCCCGTGGGGGTCGTACGCCAAGCACGGTGCGCTGCGGTCCCTCCCCCCGTGGGGATCCGTGCACCGTTCGGCGTCGGAACCGCCCCCGCCGCCCGCAGAGTCCTCCCCCGGGACCGAGGCGGCGAACCCCTCCGGCGCCCGCGGAGAGTCCTCGACAACTCTCCGCCGCGGCCTCGTCGCTCCCCCGTGCGACGAGGCCGCCTCCTTTCTCCGGCCTTTCTCTTCGGGCCCCGCCCCGTCCCGTCTCCACGGTCGGCGCGGCGAAAAATCATCCCCTCCTCATGAACGGCTCACGCTCGCCACAACGAGGTCCGCGACCGTTTCCGGCATGAGCCAAGTGATCTCCGACCTCCCGCCCCCGCCCGGCACCCACGAAGCGCCGACGTCCGCCAGCGCGGCCCGGCAGCGCACCCGCCTCGTCGAGGTCGTCATCCCGGTCTACAACGAGCAGCACGTCCTGGCCGCAAGCGTCGAGCGCCTGCACGCTTACCTCGCCGAGAACCTGCCCTATCCGTTCCGCATCACGATCGCCGACAACGCGTCGACCGACGCGACCTGGCAGGTCGCTCTCGACCTGGCCGGCCGTTTCGCGGCGGTCGGGGCGGTACACCTCGACCAGAAGGGCCGGGGACGCGCGCTGCGGGCGGTGTGGCAGGCCAGCGAGGCCGAGGTCGTGGCCTACATGGACGTGGACCTGTCGACCGGGCTCGAGGCCTTCCTCCCGCTGATCGCGCCGCTCATGTCCGGGCACTCGGATCTGGCGATCGGGTCCCGGCTGGCCAAGGGCGCCGCGGTGGTGCGCGGGCCGAAGCGCGAGTTCATCTCCCGCACCTACAACCTGCTGCTGCGGTCCGCGATGGCCGCCCGGTTCTCCGACGCGCAGTGCGGGTTCAAGGCCGGGCGCGCCGAGATCGTCAAGGCACTGCTTCCCCGGGTGGAGGACCAGGCCTGGTTCTTCGACACCGAACTGCTGCTGCTGGCCGAGCGCAGCGGGCTGCGCATCCACGAGGTGCCGGTGGACTGGGTGGACGACCCGGACAGCCGGGTGGACATCGTGCGCACCGCGAAGGACGACCTGCGGGGCATGTGGCGGGTCGGCCGACAGGCGTTGCAGGGCGGGTTCCGGGCGCCGGTTCCGGCCCGCTCCCTCGCCGCGCAGCTTCCGCAAGGCATGCGCTACCAGATCCCGAGCTTCGCGGTGATCGGGGTCGCGTCCACGCTCGCGTATCTGATCCTTTACTGGCTGCTGCGCGCCGCGTCCCCGGCGTATATCGCTAACACACTCGCGCTCGCTATCACCGCCGTCGCCAACACTGCCGCGAACCGCCGGTACACCTTCGGCGTGACGGGTGGTGCGAACGCGCTACGCCATCAGGTCGAGGGCGGCGTTGCCTTCCTGATCGGCCTGGCGTTGACGAACGGGGCACTGGGGCTCCTGCACGCCGCGTCGGCCAGTCCGGCCCACTCGGTCGAACTGGCCGTCCTCGTCGCTGCCAACGCGATGGCGACCCTGGTCCGCTTCCTGCTGATGCGCGCGTGGGTGTTCAACCCCCGCCGCGGCGTTCACCACCCGACGACGGAGAGAGCACGATGACCGACCAGCTTCCGACCGGGGTTCCCCACGCCCTGATCGTGGTTGAGCCCGAACCGTATACCCCCATCCATCCCGTCGACGATCACTCGACCACTCCAGAGCCGCCGATCGACCGTCCTTGGCGGCAGCGGGTGGTGCGCGGCCGACCGCAGGACCCGCGGTGGGCCAGGCCCGTGCTGCTCGCGATCCTGGCGCTGGCGGCGGCGCTGTACCTCTGGAACCTGACCGGCAACGGCTACGCGAACGAGTTCTACGCCGCGGCGGTGCAGAGCGGCACCAAGAGCTGGTCGTCGGCGTTCTTCGGGTCGCTCGACACCGGGAACTTCATCACGGTCGACAAGCCGCCGTTCGCGTTGTGGGTCACGGAGCTCTCGACCCGGATCTTCGGGTTCTCCAGCTTCGCGATGCTCGCGCCGATCGCGCTGTGCGGCGTCGCGGCGGTCGGCGTCCTGTACTCCGCGGTCCGCCGCAGCTTCGGCCACGCCGCGGCCGCGGTGGCCGCGCTGGTCGCCGCGCTCACCCCGATCACGGTGGCGATCAACCGGGACGACAATCCGGACCCGGTCCTGGTGCTGCTGATGACGCTCGGGGCCTGGTTCACGCTCGAGGCGATGCGCACCAAGCGGCTGCGGCACCTGCTGTGGGCCGCGGTGATGATCGGCTTCGCGTTCAACACCAAGATGCTGCAGGGCTTCATCGTGCTGCCGGCGCTGGTGTTGGTGTACCTGTTCGCGGCCGAAGGCGGCTTCTGGCGGCGTATCAGGCACCTTTCGCTCTTCACGGTGGTCCTGGCGGTCGCGTCGTCCTGGTGGATGCTGATCGTGGATGCGATCCCGGCGAGCAGCCGCCCATACGTCGGCGGCTCCGAGGCGACCAACTCGGTCCTGGGCCTGGCGATCGGCTACAACGGCCTGGGCCGGATCACGGGCAACGAGACTCCGGCCGGGGGCGCCGGCGCGAACTTCTCCGGCTCGTCAGGGCTTGGCCGGATGTTCAACGACATCCTCGGCGCGCAGATCTCCTGGCTGCTGCCGGCGGCGGCGATCCTGTTCGTCGCCGCGGTGGTGCTGCGGGCCAGAGCCCCGCGCACCGATCCCGAGCGCGCGGCATTGCTGCTGTGGGGTCTGTGGCTGGCCGTGCATTTCGTCGTGTTCTCCTACCAGCAGGGCACGATGCACCCGTATTACACGACGACGATGGGACCGGCGATCGGCGCCCTGGTCGGCGGGGGCGGCGCGGTGGTCTGGCGGCGAATGCATGCACAGCACGCGCCTGGGCAGATGGACAGGCCCGTGACTGAGCGGGCGGACCGGTCCGTGGCCGAGCAGGCGGCCGGTGGGCGGTGGGCATGGCTGGTTCTGCCGGTCGTCGTCGGCGTCACGGCGCTGTGGTCCATCACGCTGCTGAACCGGAACTCGTTCGCCACGTGGCTGGTCCCGGTCATCGCGGTCGCAGCGATCGTCGCCGTCGTGGCGTTGATCGCGGCGCACATCCAGCCGATGCACCGGGCGCGCCTCGGAGCGGTGAGTCTGGCGGCCCTGCTTCTCGCCGGTCTGGCTGGTCCGGCGGCGTTCGCGGCCTCGACGGCGAACTCCACCGTCAACGGCACCAATCCGTTGGCCGGTCCGGCGAACGGGTCGCTTGGCGGCCCGCGCGGCGGAGGCGGTTTCGGGGGCGGCGGCTTCGGCCGAGCCCGCGAGGGATTCGGGCAGGGATTCCCAGGCGGCGCAGGCGCGGGGTCGGCTCAGGGCGGCTTCGCAGGCGCACCTGGAGGCCAAACCGGAGGAGGCGGCGGCGTACCGTTCCCCGGCGGCCAGGGCGGTCTGAGCGGCCTGGGAGACCTGCCAGGCGCAGGCGGATCCGGCGGCTTGGGTGGCGGCGGCGGATTCGGGGGCGCGCGCGGTGGCTCCGTCTCGTCCGCGATGCTGTCGTACCTCGAGCAGAACCAAGGCAGCGCGACGTGGCTGGTCGCCGTCGCGAACTCGAACACGGCGGCGTCCCTCGAGCTTCAGTCGGGGCGGGCGGTGATCTCCATGTTCGGGTTCACCGGCAGCGACTCGGCGATGACGGTCGCCAAGCTCCAGCAGTTGGTCGCCTCCGGGCAACTGAAGTACGTCATGACCGGCGGCGGCTTCGGGGGCGGCGGACTCGGCGGCGGCAATTCCGCCAGCAGCCAGGTCACCACGTGGGTTCAGCAGAACTGCACCGCGGTGCCTGCCAGCGCGTACGGCGGCACGTCAACCGCCGCCGCCTCGGCCGCATCCGGGCTGTACACCTGCACTTCAAGCAGCAGCTCCTGAATATGCGCCGGTCAGTGTGACGACCCTCGCATTCGCCCCTTCTCGTCGCTGTGACGAGAAGGGGCGTATGCTCGTGCCATGGCCCAGCTGAGGATCGCGCTCGCACAGATCAACCCGACCGTCGGCGACCTCGCCGGGAACGCCGATCTCATCCTCGGCGCGGCGGAGCGGGCCACCCGCGAGGGCGCGCACCTGCTCGCGGTGCCGGAGATGGCGCTGACCGGTTATCCGATCGAGGACCTGGCGCTGCGCCCGTCGTTCGTGCGGGCCGCGCGCGCCGCCATGGACCAGCTGGCCGACGACCTCGAGGACCGGGGCCTCGGCGACCTCGTCGTGGTGGCCGGATACCTCGACGGCACCCCCGACGACGCCCCGCGGATCGGGCGCCCGGCCGGCTCACCGATCGACGCAGCCGCCCTCGTACACCGCGGCGAGACGCTGATCCGCTCGGCGAAGCACCACCTGCCCAACTACGGGGTCTTCGACGAGTACCGCTACTTCGTGCCGGGCGACGTGCTGCCGGTGGTGCGGATCGGTGGCATCGACGTGGCCGTGGCGATCTGCGAGGACCTGTGGCAGGACAGCGGTCCGGTCGCCGCGGCCGCCGACGCCCGGGCCGGGCTGCTGCTCTCCATCAACGCTTCGCCGTACGAGCTGAACAAGAACGACGCACGGTACGAGCTGCTGGCGCGCCGGGCCTCGGAGGCGGGCTGCGCGATCGCGTACGTCAACCAGGTCGGCGGCCAGGACGAGCTGGTCTTCGACGGCGACTCACTGGTGGTCGCCCCGGACGGCGCGGTGCTCGCCCGCGCCGGGCAGTTCACCGACGAGCTGTTCGTGGTCGATCTCGACCTGCCGGTCGCGCAGGTCCCGGCCGAGCGGACGAGCGAGAAGGCGACCAACGGGATGGAGATCCGGCGGATCGTCGTCTCCGCCGAACCGGTCGCGGCGTTCGAGCCTCGCCCACGTGTGCTCACCCCGCGCCTGGACGACCACGAGGAGATCTACACGGCGCTGGTGACCGGGCTGCGCGATTACGTGCGCAAGAACGGCTTCTCGAGCGTGGTGCTGGGCCTGTCCGGCGGGATCGACTCGGCGCTCGTCGCCGCGATCGCGGTCGACGCGCTCGGAACGGAGCACGTCTACGGGGTCTCCATGCCGAGCCGGTATTCGACCGACCACTCGAGGGACGACGCCGCGGACCTGGCCGAGCGCACCGGGCTGCACTACGAGACTGTGCCAATCGCGCCGATGGTCGAGGCCTACCTCAAGACCACGGCCGACGCGGGGACCGCGCTGACCGGACTGGCCGAGGAGAACCTCCAGGCGCGGGTGCGCGGCACGACCCTGATGGCGCTGTCGAACCAACGCGGCCACCTGGTGCTGGCCACCGGGAACAAGAGCGAGCTCGCGGTCGGGTACTCCACCCTCTACGGAGACGCGGTCGGCGCCTACGCGCCGATCAAGGACGTGCCCAAGACGCTGGTCTGGGCACTGGCCCGGTGGCGCAACGAGGCGGCGACGCGGCGCGGGCAGACCGCGCCGATTCCGGTGAACTCGATCGAGAAGGAGCCGAGCGCGGAGCTGCGGCCGGACCAGCGGGACACCGACTCGCTGCCCGACTACGCGGTGCTCGACGAGATCCTTGACCTCTACGTGGAGGGGGATCACGGCCGCGAGGAGATCGAGGCGCGCGGCTTCGACCCGGAGCTGGTACAGCGGGTGCTCACGCTGACGGACACCGCCGAGTACAAGCGGCGCCAGTACCCGCCGGGCACGAAGATCTCGCCGAAGGCGTTCGGCCGGGACCGGCGCCTGCCCATCACCTCGCGCTGGCGCGAGACCGCCTGATCGGGAGAGGCTGGGACCGTGACAGCGAACCAGGACGAAACGGTGTACACGATCGGCGCGGCGCGGGAGCGCGTGCCGCTGCCGAGCGACGGCGCGACGACCCGTGAGCTCGAGCGCATGATGGCGGCCTTCCCCGACCTGCCGCCCGAGGCGATCGTGAAGCAGGACATCCTGCGGCAGGGGCTGGCGTTCGGCGAGAACGCGCTGATGGTGGCCAGCGGCTATAAGCCGAAGGACTACTTCATCTTCTCTTTCGACCTGGTCCCGCTTTCCGAGATGCGGGAGCACGAGGCGTACCGGGCGCCGGAGGAGATCGCACTGACCGGCGGTCCGTACGGGCTGCGCCGCACGATCGTGTCCACACGCGTCGCCCCCGACAGCCCGTACCGAGTCGATCTGGTCGAGGGCCGGCTCACCCTGATGTGCGACGGGCGGGCGCTCGCGGAGCTGGAATTCCCGCCGATCCCCGGGTACTACGGCGCGACGCTCTCCTCCGGCCGCAAGATCAGCGAGATCGCGCCCGCCATCGAGTGGGGCTACCTGATCTACCTCACCGTCTACCGCCTCTGCCAGTACTGGGGGCGCGACGAGGAGTGCCGGTTCTGCGACCTGAACGAGAACTTCCGGCAGCAGCGGGCGAGCGGGCGGCCGTACACGCCGGTCAAGCAGATCGACGACATCGTCGAGGCGATGACGCACATCAACGCGCACGACGAGGTCTCCCGCGCGTACACGGTGACCGGCGGCTCGATCACGAAGAGCCTGAACGGGATGAAGGAGGGCGAGTTCTACGCCCGGTTCGCCGAGGCGATCGAGAGCCGCTTCGCCGGACGGTGGATCCCGAAGGCGGTGGTGCAGGCGCTGCCGCTGGACGAGGTCAGGATGCTGCACGAGGCCGGCTACCGGATCTACCACCCGAACTACGAGGTCTGGGACCGGGACCTGTTCGCCTGGATCTGCCCGGGCAAGGACCGGTACGTGGGCCGGGACGAGTGGATCAAGCGGATCCTGGACGCGGCCGACGTGTTCGGGCCGAGCCACGTGATCCCCAACTTCGTCGGCGGAGTGGAGATGGCGCAGCCGCACGGCTTCACCGACATCGACAAGGCCGTCGCGTCCACCGCCGAAGGCCTCGAGTTCTTCATGAGCCACGGCGTGGTGCCCCGGTTCACCACCTGGTGCCCGGAGCCGACCAGCGACCTGGGCCGGCAGGCCGGGCCGCCGCTCGAGTACTTCGTCAAGCTGCTCTACGCCTGGCGCGAGACTTTCGAGCGGCACGG
>NZ_DASZGI010000310.1:0-25530 GCF_035938995.1 Actinocrinis sp. | reverse complement strand
GGCGACGCGTCAACGACGATGGAGGCATTTCCCGTGACAACCACCCACGTGCCCGGCTCCCGTCGGGCCGAATCCCCGAGCCCGGCCACCGCTTGGCCGCTCATCGCCGACCTCGCGGCTCCCGGCGCCCTCTCGGCCATGTCCGACGCGCAGTTGGCCGGCCTCGCCGCGGAGATCCGCGGGTTCCTGGTGGAGAAGGTGTGCGCGACCGGGGGCCATCTGGGAGTGAACCTCGGGGTGGTGGAGCTGACGATCGCGTTGCACCGGGTCTTCGACTCCCCGCGTGACGTCCTGCTGTTCGACACCGGGCATCAGACGTACGTCCACAAGCTCCTCACCGGGCGCGCCGCCGGGTTTGAGACCCTCCGCCAGGCCGGCGGCCTGTCCGGCTACCCGAGCCCGGCCGAGTCGCCGCACGATTGGATCGAGTCGTCGCATGCCTCGACGGCCCTGTCCTACGCGGACGGGATGGCCAAGGCGTTCGCGTTGCGCGGCGAGCACGGCCGGCGAGTGGTGGCGGTCATCGGAGACGGCGCGATGACCGGTGGGATGGCCCTGGAAGGGCTGAACAACCTGTCCGGCGCCGATCGGCCGGTGATCGTGGTGCTGAACGACAATGGCCGCTCCTACGACCCCACCATCGGCGGCCTCGCGCGTCACTTCGAAGCCCTGCGCGGCCGTCCGGCCTGGCGTCCGGACACTACCGCGGACCCGGCGGACGATTCAGTCTTCGAGCAGCTCGGCCTGGCCTATCTCGGTCCTGTGGACGGCCACGACCGGATAGCTGTGGAGGCCGCCCTACGCCGGGCTAGCTCGCTGGCCCGGCCGGTCGTCGTGCACTGCGTCACCGTCAAGGGCCGGGGATATCAGCCTGCTGAGGACGATGAGGCTGACCGGATGCACAGCATCGGCGTCCTGGACCCGGTCACCGGGCGCCAGAAGGCCCCGGGCGGGACGTCGTGGACGGCGGTGTTCGGCGCCGAGCTGGCCCGGATCGGCGCCGAGCGCCCGGAGGTCGCGGCCGTCACCGCCGCGATGCTTCAGCCGACCGGGCTGAAAGCTTTCGCCGCGGCTTTCCCGGACCGGGTCTTCGACGTCGGGATCGCCGAGCAGCATGCCGTGTGCTCGGCCGCCGGGTTGGCGGCCGCCGGGCTGCACCCTGTGGTGTGCCTGTACGCGACCTTCCTCAACCGGGCCTTCGACCAGGTGCTGATGGACGTGGCCCTGCGAGGCCTGCCGGTGACGCTGGTCCTGGACCGGGCCGGGATCACCGGTCCGGACGGTGCTTCGCACCACGGCATGTGGGACACGCCGATCCTGGCTGCGGTGCCGGGTGTGCGGATCGCCGCGCCTCGCGACCCGGCCCGGCTGTGCGAACTGTTGCGGGAGGCCGTGGCCGCCGACGGGCCGACGGTCGTGCGCCTCCCCAAGGCCTCGGTCGGCCCGGACATCGAGGCGGTCACGCGCATGGACGGGGTCGACATCCTGCATCGCAGCTCCCGGATGGGGCTGGACGTGCTGTTCGTCACCGCTGGGGCGCTCGCCGAGTCCAGTCTGGAGGCCGCCCGCCGCCTGGAGGCCGACGGTGTCGGAGTGACCGTCGCCGACCCGCGGTGGATCGTCCCGGCCAATCCGTTCCTGATCGGCCTCGCGGCACGGCACCGGCTCGTCGTCACCGTCGAGGACGGCTCCGCGACCGGCGGCATGGGGAGTCTCGTCCAGGCGGCATGCGCGGAGGCCGGAGTGCCGACGCCCGTCCGGATCCTCGGGCTGCCGCGGGCCTTCGTGGCCCACGGCGAGCGCGCGGACCTGCTCGCCGCAGCCGGACTCGACGGCGCGGGCATCGCGGAAGCGGCCCGGCGCCCGGTGAACGGCATGACTCTGCGAAGCACGAATCCGCCCACTGTTGTTAGAGGAAGAGGTGCCCTATGGCTGCCGCGTCTCAGCGTACTTCGACGGCGATAGATCTCCCCACGCCGGCCTTCCGGGGCCGGGCCCCGATCATGACCGTCATGCGCGCGGCCCCGCCATCCGGCTTGGCCGCGCCCGCTTCGCCGAGCCGGACCACCAGGCAACTGTCGGTCGGCGGCCTCCTCGTCGGTGGCGGAGCTCCGGTCAGTGTGCAGTCCATGTGCACGACCCCGACTGCGAACGTGAACGCCACGCTCCAGCAGATCGCCGAGCTCACCGCCGCAGGCTGCCAGATCGTGCGGGTCGCGGTACCGTCCCAGGACGACGCCGACGCGCTGCCCGCGATCGCCCGCCAATCGCAGATCCCGGTGATCGCCGACATCCACTTCCAACCTCGCTACGTCTTCGCTGCGATCGACGCCGGATGCGCGGCGGTCCGCGTCAATCCCGGCAACATCCGCGCGTTCGACGACCAGGTAGCCGGCATCGCACGAGCCGCCGGTAGCGCCGGGGTCCCGATCCGGATCGGCGTGAACGCCGGCTCGCTCGACGAGCGCCTCTTGGTCAAACACGGCGGCGTCACGCCTGAAGCTCTCGTGGAGTCAGCTCTCTGGGAATGCGCGCTGTTCGAGGAGCACGGGTTCACAGACCTTAAGCTCTCGGTCAAGCACCACGACCCGATGATGGCTGTGGCCGCCTACCGGCTCCTCGCGGCGAGCTGCGACTATCCGCTCCACCTCGGCGTCACCGAAGCCGGGCCGCTCCAGCAGGGCACGCTGAAGTCCGCGGTGGCCTTCGCCCTGCTGCTTTCCGAAAGCGTCGGCGACACACTCCGGGTCTCGCTGTCGGCGCCGCCGGTCGAGGAGGTCAAGGTCGGCATCGGGATCCTGGAATCACTGGGCCTGCGCAAACGCCATCTGGAGATCGTGTCCTGCCCCTCCTGCGGCCGCGCCCAGGTCGACGTCTACCGCCTCGCCGACCGAGTCCAGGCCGCCTTCGACGGCTTCCCGTATCCGCTCCGCGTC
Organism: Actinocrinis sp.; assembly: GCF_035938995.1. GTDB lineage: Bacteria > Actinomycetota > Actinomycetes > Streptomycetales > Catenulisporaceae > DASZGI01. The sequence goes on along the minus strand of NZ_DASZGI010000310.1, from coordinate 22,594 downwards.
GCGGTCATGGGCTGCGTGGTCAACGGCCCCGGCGAGGCGCGCGAAGCCGACCTCGGCGTCTCCAGCGGGAACGGCAAGGGCCAGATCTTCGTGCGCGGCGAGGTCATCCGCACCGTGCCGGAGTCGCAGATCGTCGAGGCCTTGGTCGAGGAGGCGCTAAAGCTCGGCGAACCGGATGGGCGGTCTCTGGATCCAGAAGAGGCGATTTGCCTGAGCTGACCCGACCTCGGTGCTGGTGGACCTACGTGTGTCGCGTCATGGCCACGCAGGACGTCGCCGATGACGACTCACAAGAAGGCGTGGATCCACCTCGACACGGGGCGCTCCACGCCCGTACCGGTCCGGCACGTCGCGCCAGCCGGTGCCGTTGCGGAACCGCCACAGCACAGTTCCTAGACCCCGCGGCGCTGCGGCCAGCTGAACTCGTCGAGGTTGACCGAGACCGCCACGTGGGCCCGTCCGGCCACGACCTGCGGTCGGCAATAACGCTGTGGGCCGGCCCAGTTGGGCAGGCCGGTGAGTGGGCCGTGTTCGGCCAGCCGACGTGCGTCGGCTAGTTCGCCGCGGACACGCCGCCGCTTCAGCCGGGCGCAGATGGGGCAGAGCAGGGATCCGGAGATGAGGGCCTGCGGCGATGTCCGGCATCGTGGCGAACACGGCCTGCCCGATCCGCTCGGCTTCAGGCCGCTATCCAGCCGTCAGCGGGGAGCGGGGAGCGGGGGGATCGTGCGGCCGTCGGGCAGCAGTTCACCGGTGTCCTCGAACACGATGACGCCATTGCACAACAGGCTCCAGCCCTGTTCGGGATGGGCGACGCGGATGAGCGCCGCGTCCCGATCAGGGGCGTCGGCACTCGGGCAGAGCGGTTGATGGTGGCAGTGTCGAGCGGATTGGCGGCTGTCGTGGCTGGTCGTGATATCGATGGTGCTCACGGATGGCTCCTGCGGGCGGTTGCCGGGTATGGCCGAAGGCGGTGGATCTTGCTGTGCGCATCAGACCTGCTCGAAGGCAGGGAAATGGGCGTTAAGACAGCGGGTTTCTTTGCAACGTTGCCATCCTGGTCTTGCGCCACGAGGTAGCGGTGCCGCGCCGCCAGGTCAGTGCGCCGAGGCCGACCTGGTGTGACCGCGCACTGCTCGCGGCGCTGTACTGGTTGCTGCCCAAGGAGTTGCGTGCGCACCGGATCGTGTCTCCGGCCACGCTGCTGGCGTGGCACCGGCACTTGGTGGCAAAGCACTGCTGATGCGCCTGGGCGAGCGGCCTGGGAGTTCCGCCACCTGATCCGCGACCGGATGCGAAATACACCGCCGCCTTTGACGCCGAGCCCGCCTCGGCCGGGATCAAGATACTGCTGAGCGCCCCACAATGCCCGCGCATGAACGCCCGCGCCGGGACGGGATTCAATCAGGCACAACCGACTACACCGCAGCGCGGCAATCATGGCGGCCTCCACTCTGAGCGGACCATGTTTCCCCACTGCAAGCTAGGTGCGGCACCAGGGCAGGCGACAGGATTATGCAGCTGAAATAAGCAGAGAGATACAACTTCCGAAACGGCTCCGTATCCTTCGGCCACTCCCGAATGACGCTTCTTGTGGTGATCCGCGCCCCGGTGTGTACTCGCCTGGCAGCTCCTTGAGTCGACCACCTGGCTGCCTGGCCGTCCGTGGGAGAAGAAATGTCCGACGCCGAACGCCACCACCGCTACCTTCCGTTCGAGGACCTTGTCCTTGCCGATCGCCCCGGCCGGGGCGATCGCGACTTCGTCAGGGCTCTGATCGAGCGAGGCCTGATCCTGGAGGACGGTGTCTGAAGGCTTTAAGAGATCGATGCTTGCCGAATCGATCAATGTCGTCACCTAGGCCTCCATAGCCGGACGGTGAATTCGCAAAAGTTCACCCCGGTGAACAGCCACCTCCTCTGGTCTCCAAATGGAATTGGGTTCGCCAGGCACTGTCGCGAAATACAAGAACCCTTACTGTTCCCGGCTCTATGCACTCGTTGACATCCCGCACGTCGACCCCGAAGGCCGTAAATGTCTAACCTCGACGCCCAGTTGACCCAGCTGCCCCTTCTCCAGCTCACCAACGGTTTCATGAGCTTCAAGACCTTCGCCACGGCGGTGGACTTGGACGTGTTCTCCAGGTTGGCCGACGGCCGGTCGGCGACGTTCGAGGAGTTGGCGGCAGAGCTTGATCTCCATCCACGCCCGGCCGATCTCTTCCTGGCGGCCCTGACTTCGATCGGCCTGTTGGCGAAGGACGGGCCGGCCTACCGGAACTCCGACTTGGCGGAAACCTTCCTCGTGGTCGGTCGTCCGTACTATTTCGGCGGCTACGTCAAGTTCTACAACCATAAGTTGTATGCCGGATGGCACCGGGTGCTCGAGGCGCTACGCAGTGACAGCCCCGTTCTTTGGGACCCGGACGAGCAGGACACTTTGTGGGTACCCGACGACGCTGTGGTCATGAGTCTCTTCTGGGAGGCCATGCACTCCCTGGCTGGTTTCACCGCGAGAGCGCTCGCAGGACAATACGATTTCGCCGGCCGTCGACGCCTGCTCGATGTCGGTGGCGGCTCGGGCGGTTTCCCGATCGAGCTGTGCCGTATGTATCCCGGGCTGCGGGGCACCGTGTACGAGTTCGCTCATGTATGCCCGATCGCGGAGGAGAAGATCAAGCAGGCCGGCGTCGACCACGTGGTCGACACCGTCGCCGGAAACTACGCGACGGACGAGGCGCTGCCGGGCGGGTACGACGTCATTCTCCTCAGCCAAATTCTTCACAATCACGATGAGAAGTTCGACCGCATGCTCCTGGACAAATGCTTCGCCGCTGCTCCGTCCGGCGGAATCGTGATCATTTGTGAACACCTCCTCAACCCTGAGCGCACCGGTCCGCCCGAGGCCGCGCTGATGGGCATGAACATGCTCGTGGCGCAGTCGGGCGGCAGGAACTACTCCGAGACCGAGTACTCGTCCTGGCTGGTCGACGCGGGGTTCACCGAGCCCGTGATCGTCCGGTTCGAAGCCGGCGGCGGGAATGGGGCGGTCATCGCTCGCAAGGGCTGACGGTGGTCAATTTCCCTTCATTGAAGGCGGAAATGATGCATGGACTGACTTCTGACGGCTTCTCGATCCCGGCTGAGCGCCGCCGAATCGACCGGACAGGCAATGATTGCGGCGCTCACGCCCCGATCGCCATCGTCTCGATGGCCTGTCGGTACCCGGGTGGCGTGAATTCACCGGAAGACCTTTGGGAACTCCTGGTCGCCGAGCGCATCGCGACCTCCGACGTTCCCGCAGACCGCGGCTGGGACGTGCGGGAACTCCCGCGCCCGGACTCCGGTGGCCGACGTGGCGCTGCCATGAACGGTGGTTTCCTCACTGACGGCGCTGACTTCGACCCCGCGTTCTTCGGGATCTCGCCGCGCGAGGCCGAGGCGATGCACCCGGAGCAGCGCCTCGCGTTGGAGGTCGGGTGGGAGGTGCTCGAGCGAGCCGGTCTCGCGCCCCGCACCCGCCGCCCCGCCGGCGTCGGTGTCTTCGTCGGCTCGATGTCGCCGGACTACGGCCCCCGCATGCACGAAGCCCCGCAGCAGATCGGTGGCCATGTCCTCAGCGGTACCCGGCCGAGCTTCGTGTCGGGCCGGCTCAGCTACGTATTCGGCTTCGAAGGCCCCGCGATCACCGTCGACACCGCACAGTCGGGTTCCCTTGTGGCGATTCACCTCGCGATACAGGCGCTCCGGGCCGGTGACTGCACACTTGCGCTCGCCGGGGGAGTCACCTTCGCGTCCAGCCCGGGGATGTTCACCGAGTTCAACGCCTACGACGCCTTGGCCCGCGATGGACGCTGCAAACCGTTCGCCGACGCAGCCGATGGCACCGTCTGGAGCGAAGGCGCCGGCATGGTCCTTCTCGCGCCGATGGATGTGGCCCGGGAGGCCAGCCTTCCGGTACTTGCCTGCATCCGTGCCTCGGCAGTCAATCAGGACGGAGAGACGGCCAGCCTGATGGCTCCGAACGGCCGGTCCCAGCGCCTCCTGATCGAGCAGGCCCTGGCGTCCGCCGGACTGACAGCCGCAGACATCGACGTCCTCGAGGCGCATGGGACCGGGACCCGGCTGGGCGACCGTGTCGAAGCAGAATCGGTGCTGGCGACTTACGGCCAAGGCCGCTTGGAATCTCTTCCACTGCTCGTCGGCTCGCTCAAGTCGAACATCGGCCACGCTCAGGCCGCGGCCGGTGTAGGCAGTCTGATCAAGCTGGTCATGGCGATGCAGCATGGCCGCGTACCGAAATCCCTGCACATCGATGCGCCCTCCAAGGCCGTGGATTGGCGCAGCGGCCGAGTGGAATTGCTGACCTCGGCGAGGCCCTGGCCGGTTCGGGACGCGCCTCGGCGGGCGGCAGTCTCGTCATTCGGATTGAGCGGGACGAACGCCCATCTCATCCTCGAGGAGCCCGCGGCCGACCAGGCGGAGAGCAACCTTCGTGCTCTGCCGTTCGTGGTGTCGGGATTGACGAGCGCGGCATTGCGCGAGCAGGCCGGTCGCCTTCTGGCCCATCTCGTCCGACACGACGACCTCGAGCTGGAGGATGTCGCACGGACCCTGGCGGTCGCCCGCGCTCACTTCGCCGAGCGTGCGGCAGTCATCGCGGCCGACCGCGAGGGTCTCCTGGCCGGCCTCGACGCCATCGCGACTGGGCGTCCCGCACCGAATGTCATGCGTGGCACGCAGCGGCCGGACGGCCGCATCGCCTTCGTGCTGCCGTCCGCCACGGACGATTGGCAGCGGATCGCCGGCCGCCTTCTTCACGAGTCGCCCACGTTCGCGGCGAGCATGCAGCAATGCTTCGAGACGCTGCAGGGACACGTCGGTAGTCCGGTGCTCGACTTGCTCCGCGGGACGGTCCGCCCTGACTTTCTGGGACGCCCGGATGTCCTTGACGCCGCCCGTTTCGCATTCACCGTCTCGTTGGCCGGCGTGTGGACTTCCGCCGGGCTGCGCGCCGACGCCGTGATTTGCCGCTCGCAGAGGCGCCTGGAAGCCGCGTCGATATCGCGGACGCTTTCGCTCACCGACGTGGCCGGGCTGTTGACACGTGGGCGCGATCAGGATGCCGACGCCCCTTCACCGGACCCGGAGAACGGCTGGTGTTACATCGAAGCCTCGGAGGCGGTGGGCGCGGACGACGCAGAGCGCTGGTACGAGGACTTTCCCCGGTCGATCGGCTTTTCCGACGCCGTGCGCAGGCTCATACGCGGCAGTGAACCAGTCACCCTCATCCAGGTCGGAAGCGATCCCACACTCGCGGGTTCGATTGCTGAGGCCGCCCGTGCGGCAGGCAATGACGACGTGGTAATACTCAACTCGCCTGACCCCCGGGAAGCTGGGCTCTTCCTTCCCTTGGCTGTGGCGAACATGCACGTCCACGGCTTCGAACCCGAGTGGACGGACTCCTTCGGCGCAGGCTCGCGCCAGTTCGTGAACCTGCCCACATATGGGTTTCAACGTCAGCGGTACTGGCTGGACGACGGCAACCGAACCCCCCAGGCCGTGGTCCCGCAAACATTGCTCCAAGAGCAGGCAACCGTGAAGACCACCGAATCGGCTGTCCCGTATGCGGCTCCCGCGGACGACTCCGCCCAACAGATCGGCCACCATGCCGCCCTGGCGGACCTGGTCAGCACCCTCGTCGCGAAGGTACTCCGGCTCCCCGCGGATGTTCCTGTTCCGCGACACCGCCCGCTCAAAGACATCGGTCTGGACTCGCTCGCAGCCCAGGATCTCACCGTTCGCCTGAGCCAGGCGCTGGAGATCACCATCCCCTTGTCGACCGTCTTCGATCATCCGACGGTAGACAAGCTGGCACGACGTCTGCATGCCGTTGGCGGGCGGGTCTCCTCCAAAGCGGACGTGAAGGACCTACCTGTCCGGCCGGATTGTCGATCGGACCTCCCGGACCCCGCTGGGGAACCTCCTGCGGCCGACTCGCGCGATATCCCCGTCAGTCCCGCCGCCCCGTCGCCGGTGTCCACGCACACTGCCTTTACGAAGAGCTTCAGCATCGGTCGTACCAGCCCAGAACCGATCGCCGTGGTTTCCATGGCCTGTCGGCTGCCGGGCGGAGTGACGTCGCCCGAGGGCCTCTGGCAACTCCTCGTGGAGGAGCGAGACGCCATCGCCGGCCTGCCGACCGATCGCGGGTGGGACCTGACTTCCCTCTACGACCCGGAGCCGGGTCGTGCCGGCAAGGTGTGCACCCGTTCGGGCGGCTTCGTCGACGGCGTCGCGGATTTCGACGCATCCTTCTTCGACATCGGTGAGCGTGAGGCGATCACCATGGATCCGCAGCAGCGGATGCTCCTCGAACTCAGCTGGGAGTCCCTTGAGCGGGCCGGCATAGTGCCGGCGACGCTCCGGGAAAGCCGCACCGGTGTCTTCGCCGGGGTGCTTCAGCAAGATTACCTACCAGGCTTGAGTGACGTCGGCGACGACCGCGCGAGCTACGCCATGACAGGCAGCCTGACCAGTGTGGTGTCTGGTCGGATTGCGTACGCCCTCGGCTTGAGGGGTCCTGCCGTCACGGTGGACACAGCCTGTTCGGCATCCCTGGTCGCTATTCATCTCGCTGCGCAGTCCCTGCGTGCCGGTGAATGTGATCTCGCGCTTGCCGCCGGCGCGACCGTGCTCGCGACACCCGGCATGCTGAAGGCGTTCAGTCTCCAGCGGGCATTGGCGCCCGACGGACGGTGCAAGCCCTTCTCCGCCGCGGCCGACGGTATCGGCATGGCCGAGGGTGCAGGCGTACTGCTGCTGGCCAGACTGTCTGAGGCGCATCGGCTGAAGCTTCCCGTGCTGGCGGTCATCCGGGGATCGGCGATCAACAACGATGGGGCCAGCAATGGCCTGACCGCGCCGAGCGGGACCGCCCAGGAACAAGTCATCAAGGACGCGCTGAGCAACGCAGGCCTGACGCCAGTCGACGTGGACGCGGTGGAGGCACACGGCACAGGCACAAAGCTTGGTGACCCGATCGAGGCGGACGCGCTGATGCGGGTCTATGGCGACCAGCGACCTCAGACTGCGCCCGTCTGGGTGGGGTCCTTGAAGTCGAACACCGGGCACACCAATGCGGCGGCGGGTGTCGCCGGCGTCATCAAGATGATCATGTCGTTGCGGCACGAGATGCTACCCAAGACGCTGCACGCGGCGGCCCCCACACCACACGTCGACTGGTCCGAAGGGGGGCTTCGGCTGCTCACCGCGGCCCGGCCGTGGCAACGTTCGCATCATCCGAGACGAGCGGGTGTCTCCTCCTTCGGTATCAGCGGCACCAACGCCCATCTCATCCTCGAAGAGGCCGACACGGTTGCGTCGGACGACGCGGCACCGGGCAGCCACACCGTCTCCACCACCTTGCCGTTCGTTGTGTCCGGGCGAAGTGTGCGTGCTCTGCGCAACCAGGTGGGAAGCCTGGTGCAGTACCTCGAGCGTCATCCAGGTGTCCGCCCCGTGGACCTCGCTCACTCGCTGGCCACCACGCGCACCGCCTTCGAGTGCCGGGCGGTCGTAGTCGCGGCCGACCGCTTCGAGCTGCTTGACGGCCTGCGCCAGCTCGCCCTAGCCGACGAGGTCGCGGGAACGGTCATCGAGGCGATCGATGGTGCGCAGAGAGCCGTGAGCAGGCTCGCGCGGAGGTTCGCCGACGGCGTCGATGTGCCCTGGGACGACCTGTTCGCCGAACATGCGCCTCGCCGCGTCGATCTTCCGACGTACGGCTTTGACCGCAAGCGGTTCTGGTTGAGCCGGTCCTCCACGTCGACCATCGAGGACAGCGTCCTCGACAGCCCCGAAGAGATGGCCGAGACGGACGTGTTGCACCTGGTGTGCACCCATGTCTCCGCGTCGGTCGGCGCGGTCGACGCGAGCCTGATCGACCCTGAGGCGGCATTCCGCGACCTTGGGATTTCGTCCGTCGGACTCCTTGACATCCACCGCGCCATCACGGGCGGTCTAGGGGTGCGTGCCCCAGCCACGATCATGTTCGACCATCCCACGCCGCGGGCGCTGGCCGCGCACCTGGCCATGCTCACGTCCACGCGTACGGCACGGGAGGCCGTCGCCGAATCCGTGCCGGCCGATGTGTCCGCTACCACCTCGGACCCGATCGCCATCGTGGGCATGGCGTGCCGGCTTCCCGGCGGAGTCTCCACGCCCGCCCAGTTGTGGACCCTGGTGGAGTCGGAGATCGACGCCATCGCTGAATTCCCGCAGGACCGCGGGTGGAACATCCCCGGGATCTACAACACCGACGCGACCGTGCCGGGTACCACCTACTCGCGGTGGGGAGGATTCCTGGACGACGTCGCAGGGTTCGACTCCGGGCTGTTCGGGATCTCGCCTGCTGAGGCACTCAGCATGGATCCCCAGCAGCGACTGATGCTAGAGGCGACGTGGGAAGCGCTCGAGCGAGCCCAGATCAATCCGCGCGGCCTGCGCGGCAGCGAGACCGGGGTCTTCGCCGGTGTGGCGATCCAGGACTACGGTGCGGATCTGCCACGCCAGGACGGCGAGGCGGAGGCCTACGGGCTGACCGGACTCGCTCCGAGCGTTCTGTCCGGCCGCGTGTCGTATTCATTCGGATTCGAGGGCCCGAGTCTCACCGTCAACACGGCCTGCTCCTCCTCCCTGGTTGCTCTGCACCTGGCGGCCCAGTCCCTGCGCTCGGGCGAGTCCTCGCTGGCGGTGGCGGCAGGCGTCACCGTCATGGCCACACCCGAGACGTTCGTGCAGTTCAGTCGGCAGCGCGGTCTCGCCCCCGACGGTCGCTGCAAGTCTTTCGCGGCTGGCGCTGACGGCACTGCCTGGGGCGAAGGCGTGGCGGTTGTGGTGCTTGAGCGGCTTTCCGAGGCGCGCCGCAACGGCCACCCGGTCTTGGCCGTGGTGCGCGGCACGGCGGTGAACTCCGACGGTGCCAGCAACGGACTCACGGCACCCAACGGGGCCTCGCAGCAGGCGGTAATTCGACGCGCCTTGCGCGACGGCCGCCTGCAGCCGTCTGATGTGGACCTCCTTGAGGCACATGGGACCGGCACGGTTCTGGGCGATCGGGTCGAGGCCCAGGCATTGCTCGCCGCTTACAGCCCGGGCAGGACGCCGGAGCGGCCGCTGCTGCTCGGGTCGCTGAAGTCCAACATCGGGCACACCATGGCCGCGGCCGGCATCGCCGGCGTCATCAAGTGCGTCTATGCGATACAGAACGGCGTGGCGCCGCGTTCGCTGCACTGCGACATGCCGACTGAACATGTCGACTGGAAATCCGGCGGGGTCAGGGTCCTTACGGCCCAGCTACCTTGGCCGTCCCACGGCCGAACCCGCCGCGCCGCTGTGTCGTGCTTCGGAATGAGCGGAACCAACGCCCACGTCATCATCGAAGAGGCGCCCGAGATTCCGGACAGCCTCCGCGTGGACGGGTTGGACGCCGCCGCGGTCACAGACCTGCCCATCCCGCTGTCGGCGATGACGAGGGAGGCCCTCAAGGCGCAGGCCGAGCGGCTGGGTGCGTGGCTTGTCCGGCATCCCGCGGCGAGGCTGCGCGACGTCGGATGGTCACTGGCGACCACGAGAGCGGCCATGCGCCATCGTGCGGTGGTGGTGGCGCGGTCGCACGTCGAGGTGCTCGCCGCACTGCGTGCGCTCACCAGCGACGAGGAGTCGCCGGCGCTCTTCGAGGGCAGAGCACAGTCAAGTCGCTCGACCACGCCCGCGGCCATGAAGACCGCGTACGACGTCGCGAGGGCGTACGTCGGTGGTGCGCCCATACCGTGGCGCGAGGTCTTCGGTCAGGATGCCCGTCCGGTCGACCTGCCGACGTATCCGTTCCAACGGCAGCGGTTCTGGCCGAAAGGGGCGGCCGCCACCGATCAGGATCCACCGGCGGAAAGCCTGCCGACGAAGGAATCGCAACCGGCGGTGAGCGCCATGCCGCGCATGTCCGTGGACAGCATCGCCAATCCGCAAGTCCGGGAATCCCTTGTCGCAATGGCGCCACAGCCGGTGGGCGCCCCCTCAACGAAGAAGCAGGAACCGTCGACGGTCGACGCGGGCAGCCCAGCAATCCCAGCGGCCGAGATTGTCACAGAAGGCAGCTTGGACGAGCTTCTCGACTGGATCCGTCAAGAGGCCGCGACGATCCTCGCGATCCCGCTGGACGACGTCGAGCCGAGCGCCGGGTTCTTCCAGCTCGGCATGGACTCCCTGCGTGCTGCTCAGCTGCGCGGGCGCCTGCAGTCGGTACTCGGTACGACCGTCCCTGCCGCTGTCCTCTTCGACCACCCGACTCCTGCCGCACTGGCAGCCCACTTCCTGGCTGCGCCTGCGCCAGCGAAAGCCGTCGCGTCGACGTCCGAGGCGATACGGCTTCGGGCTGCCGACGGGGCGATCGTTGCGCAACCCGGCGCAGCGACCGAGGATCCATCGCTCGATGACGATCTCCTGACACTGCTGCTCGAGATCGACCACGCCCGCGCAGTTGGGATCGGCAGGTATACCGAGAAATGACATCACCCGAAATTCGCGACGCACTCAGGCGCGCCGCCTCCGAGATCCACGAGCTGCGTTCGGCGTTGGAACGTGTCGAACGCGAACGCAACGAACCGATCGCCGTCATCGGCATGGCATGCCGGATGCCGACGGCCGAGAACCTGGAGGACTTCTGGTCCCTCCTGCAAAGCGGCCGCGACGCGGTGACGCAGATCCCCGCCGAACGCTTCGACGCGCCGGGCCTCTTCGACCCGGATCCCCGGGCCGCGGGCAAGATGTCCACCGGCCGCGGCGCGTTTCTTCGCGACATCGACCTCTTCGACTCGGCCTTCTTCGGTATCTCGGCTCGCGAGGCGGCCCAGATGGATCCGCAGCAGCGCCTCGTCCTCGAAGTCGGCTGGGAGGCCCTCGAACACGCCGGCCAACCGGCGACGCGGCTGTCCGGGAGCAGAACCGGCGTCTTCATCGGGGTCACGACGGCTGACTACAGCCAGTGCCTCATGCAACGAGGGCAGTTGAGTGAGCTGGACGGCCACACGCTGACCGGTGGCGGCCTCACGTCCGCTTTCGCCTCGGGACGGTTGGCCTACTGGCTCGGCCTTCAAGGACCGAGCCTGACGGTCGACACGGCGTGTTCGTCCTCGCTCGTCGCGGTGCACCTGGCGGTGCAGAGCCTGCGTACCGGCGACTGCGAGATGGCGCTCGCCGGGGGCGTGAACGTGATGCTGTCGCCCGAGTGGTTCGTCATTCTCTCCAAGGCCGGAATGATGGCCGGCGACGGCAAGTGCAAAACCTTCGACAAGGCGGCTGACGGTTACGTTCGCGGCGAAGGCTGCGGCGTCGTCGTTCTCAAGCCCCTGTCGGCGGCCCAGCGCGACAACGACCACATTCTGGCGGTCATCCGCGGTTCCGCGGTGAACCAGGACGGCCGCAGCAGCGGCATCACCGTGCCGAACGGATCCGCGCAGCGGGCGGTCATACGTGACGCGTTACGCCGGGCCGGGCTCGTCGGGTCGGACGTGAGCTACGTGGAGGCGCACGGAACCGGCACGGCGCTCGGCGACCCTATCGAGGTCCATGCCCTCGTGGACGTCCTGCGCCCCGACTCGGAAGCGGCCGAGCCGCTCACTCTCGGCTCGGTCAAGACGAACATCGGACACCTCGAATCCGCCGCGGGGGTCGCCGGGCTCATCAAGACCGTGCTGGCCATGCAACACGAGCAGCTTCCACCGCTGCTGCATCTGAAGGAGGTGAACCCGGAGATCCCCCTCGACAAGCTGCCGATTTCGTTGAGCACCACGCTGCGGGCCTGGCCGCGAAACGGTCGGCCCCGCGTCGCGGGGGTCAGCTCGTTCGGAGCGAGCGGTACCAACTCACACGTCATCGTGCAGGAGGCGCCGGAATACGAGCAGCGGACGACGGCGCCGGATCGCTCGACACATCTGGTGTGTCTGTCTGCTCGTGACGGCCAGGCGCTCATCGCGATGGCCGAGCAGTACGTCCACCACCTCGAGACTCACCCCGGCGAGAACCTGGGGGATCTCGCCTTCACCGCGAACACCGGTCGTGCCCGCTTCAACCATCGGCTGGCCGTGCGTGCCGACAGCGTCGACCAACTTCGCCGGGCTTTGGCGACCCACCTGGAAGGCAAGGCGGATTCGGCGGTGCGCAGTGCTGTGACGGCGTCCGGGCGTCGTCCGAAGGTGGGTTTTCTGTTCACCGGACAGGGATCTCAGTACAGGGCCATGGGCCGCGAACTCTTCGAGACCCAGCCAGGGTTCCGGGCGGACCTGGAGCAGTGCGGCGAGCTCCTGCGTCCCCACCTCGACCACCCGCTGCTGTCGGTGCTGTTCTCGCCCGACGTTCCTGATCGGCTCATCGACCAGACTCGATACAGTCAACCGGTCCTCTTCAGCCTGCAATACGCCTTGGCGCGCCTCTGGCAGAGCTTCGGCGTGCAACCCTCCGCCTTGCTGGGCCACAGCGTCGGGGAGTACGCGGCGGCCTGCGTCGCCGGGGTCGTCTCGTTGGAGGACGGCATCACGCTCATCGCGGAGCGCGGCCGGCGCATGCAGGAGCTGCCCGCCGGCGGCGCGATGGCCGCGATCTGCACCGGTCTGGACCGGGTCAACGAAGTGCTCCTCGGCCGGGGAGACATCGCCGTGGCGGCGGTGAACAGCCCCGACGATGTCGTGGTGGCCGGCGCGACCGCGGCAGTCGACCACGTGCTCGAAGTCTTCGCCGCTCAGGGAGTCCGCGGAATCCCTCTGCGTGTGTCGCACGCCTTTCATTCGCCGCTCGTCGAGCCGATGCTCGACGGCTTCGAAGCCGTCGCTCAGAACGTCGCGTTCGCAGCGCCTCGCTTGCCACTGATCTCCGGTCTCACCGGAGGGCTTGCCGGCCGCGATACCTACAACGCCCGGTACCTCAGGGACCACGCTCGCAAGCCAGTGCGGTTCGCCGAGGCGATCCGCGTCATGGGCGAGCGCGGATGTCGAGCCTTCATCGAGATCGGCCCTTCGCCGGTGCTGTGCGGGCTCGGCAGGAAGACCATCGACGATCCCGACGTCGCGTGGTTGCCGTCGCTGCGGCCCGGCCAGGGTGACTGGCAGACGCTGCTCGATGCGCTGGCAGTTCTCGAGGTCCGCGGAGCGGAAATTGAATGGGTAGCGGCCGAACGGCCGTATCGGCGTCGCAAGGTTGCGCTGCCGACCTATCCGTTCCAGCGCGGACGGCATTGGTACAAGAACGATGTCGTGGTGGACGTGGCCGCGAAACCGGCCGCCGCGACTCCGGTGTCCCGGACGGCGACGAATGTCGAACCCGTGACCCGCGCACTGGAGCCGGTCTCGCTGCTGGGCCGCCGCGTTCCGTCGCCGTTCGACGTCGAGCAGTACGAAGGCCGGCTCGTGCCCGAGCTGTTCCCCGGCCTGGATGAAAACGTCGTCGGTGACACTCCCGTGGTGAATGCCGGGTTCTACCTCGAAGCGGCCATGGAGGCCGCCGCGGACATCTTCGGCACGGACGAGGTGTGCGTGGACCGGTTGCTGCTTCAACAGGCCATGGTGATGCCGCCGGCCGGGGGAGTGGTCACCCAGCTCGTCGCGACCCCGACCGACTCCGCCAACGCTGATTTCCAGTACTTCGGAAGTCCGTCCGGTGCCACCGGGACCTGGTCCGTCTACGCCAGAGGATCGATCAGTGACGTCCTGCCGCATTCCGGGCCGTCGCGAATGGCTGACATCGAGGCGGCGTATCAGCGATGCCCGCAACACACGCACGGCGTCCGCTTCTACAGCGATCTGTGGCGCCGCGGACTCAAGTTCGGGCCTTCGTCGCAGCGGCTGGAAAGCATCCGACACGGAACAGGGGAAGCAGTCTCCCGGATCCGACCCGAACAGGCGGACGTGCGGACGTATCCGTATCGGCTGGATCCCGGCATCCTCGACTGCGCGCTACAGACGATCTTCGCCTGTGTCGACGATCTCCCGGACGACTCGCTCATCATGCTGGTGGAACTGGAGCGGTACGTCTTCCACGGGTACGGCGGTGAGCAACTCATCTGTTGGACCCGGCTGCGGCCGAGGACCAGCGCCGATCTGCTCAGCGCCGACATCGTTCTCCTGACCGAGAACGGCGGGATCGTCGCCGAGTTGCAGGGTGCTCATGTGCGTCGCGCAAGCCGAGAGCAGCTGACCCGCGCCATCAAGACGCCACCCAAGGTGGCGAAGGCCGACGTCGTCGGACGCCGGTCATCGCCTGCCGAGACGCGCCTCCCGTCGGGTCCGTTTGATCCGGCTCAGCTGCGCGCCAGCCTGATCCGCGGTGTGGCACAAGTGCTCGGAAACTCGGCCGATGAGATCGAGTTCGACGAGCCGCTGCAGAACCTGGGGCTCGACTCGATGATGGCACTTGAGCTCCGGGACATGCTGACCCGCGAAATCGGCCGGACGCTTCCGGCGGCGACGTTCCTCGGACATACGAGCGTCTCCGTGCTGGAGAAGGCGTTCGCCGAGCAGCTCGGTTCCGGTAGCGGCGTCACGGTCGACCCCTCCACGATCATGGTTGAACGGGTCGGTCCCGGCGGCATGCAGGTCACGGAGCTGGGAAGCGGCCAGCCGGTGGTCTTCGTTCACGGCGGCGCGTTCGGAGGGGTTGAGGCCTGGCAGGCCCAACTCCCACTCGCGGCGCGATGGCACCTGATCGTCCCGTCGAGGCTGAACTACGGACAGAGTCCCACCAGTATTCGCGAGGACTTCGAGGAGGACGGGAAGCTGATCGCCGAACTCCTCGGCGAGGGCGCACATGTCGTGGCGCAGTCGTACGGAACCGTCGGCGCCATGTTGGCGGCGGCAGCACGGCCGGACGCTGTCCTGTCCTTGACGCTGATCGAGAGCGCGGCGAGCAGCGTCGCCCGGGGCAATGCGGTGGTGGGCGATTACGAGAGGGGTATGCAGCGGCTGCTGGCGCAGCCGCCGACCGAGCCCGATGAGCTACTCGCCGCCGTATTCCGGTTCATCGATCCTGATCTCAGCTTCCCTCACCCGCTGCCCGAGGAGCTGAAAAGGTTCGCCGACCGCATTCCCCAGCTTCGCTGGCCATGGGAAGCGGACATCCCCGTCGCCGCACTGCGCGCGGCGTCGTTCCCGACGCTTGTCGTCACCGGTGGCGGGCGACCGGTGTTCGAGGTCATCGGCGACGCACTGGCCGATCAGCTCGGTGCTCAGCGCGTCACGGTGCCCGGCGGACACGGCACACAAAATGTCGGCGGCTTGTTCAACGCGGTGCTCGAGCGGTTCCTGAACGAGGCCTCAGTTCCGGCTTCGGCCCGGATCGGGGTGAGGGCATGAACAGGCCGGTTGAATCCGATGTGGTCGTCCTCGGCGGAGGTCCGAGTGGCCTGGCGGCGGCGATGGAGCTTGGCCTACGAGGCGTACGTTGCCTCGTCGTCGAACCGCGGCGAACGGTTGACCACAGCCGGCCGCGTGCCAAGACGACGAGCGTGCGATCAATGGAGCACTTCCGCCGCTGGGGCCTGGCCGACAAGATCCGGAACGCTGCGCCCATTCCGATCAGCTGGTCACAGGATGCCGTCTTCTGCACCAGTCTCCTCGGCACCGAGATCACCCGGTTCGAGGACTGTTTCGGACTCACTCCGAACCGGGCGGACGTCTTCGCCGAGTCCGGCCAACAAATTCCCCAGCCTCTCGTCGAGCTCGTGTTGCGAGAAGCCGTCGTTCAGTTAGACGACGTCGAGATGGCGGTCGGCGCACAAGGCGTGGCGATCGACGAACACCATGATCACGTCATCGTGTCCATACGCGACGACCACGGCCGGGATCGGCTCATCCAAGCTCAGTACGTGCTCGGATGCGATGGCCGGCAGGGCATCAGCCGGGCGGCGATCGGGGCGCGATACCTCGGCTCCGCCGAGTCGCGGAGGAATCTCAACATCGTGTTTCGCGCGCCGGGTCTCGCCGAGAAGGTGCCGCATGGGCCGGCGATCCATTACTGGGTGCTCAACGCGGCGTCGTCCGGCCTCGTCGGTCGCCTGGATCTGGACTCGACATGGTTCGTCGTCGGGGTGAACGATCGCGAAGGCGCGCTTGACCCGCGCCGCGTGGTGCGTGAGCTGATCGGTGCGGACTTCGAGATGTCGATCCTCGCGACCGACCGTTGGAACGCCCGATCGCTGGTGGCGGACAGCTACGGAACAAGCAGGGTCTTTCTCGTCGGAGACGCGGCGCATCTGGTCCCGCCATGGGGTGGCCACGGTTTCAACACCGGCCTGGGTGATGCCGTCAACATCGCCTGGAAGATCGCCGCGGTGCTCGGCGGTTGGGGCGGCCCCGGACTCCTCACCAGTTATGAGGCGGAACGTCGGCCGGTCGCGGTACGGACCATCGACACCGCGAAGCGCCAACTGAGCCGTACGCCGGCCGACTTGGCTGCCCTGCCGGTCGGCCCGCCGGGACCGATCGGCGCGGCGGCTCGCGCCCTCGCCGCGGCCGAAATCCAACGTGACAAGGCGAGCGAATTCCACAGTCTCGGCCTCGTGTTGGGATACAGCTACCGCGGGTCCCCCATCGTCGCGGCAGAGGACGCCGCGATGGGCGGCGACGACGACGTGACGTCGTACCGGCCGACCGCTGAGGCCGGTGCTCGCCTTCCACACGCCTGGCTGCCAGACGGAACGTCGCTCTACGACCATCTCGGTCCGGACTACACGCTTCTGCGTCTTGACCCGGCGATCGATGTCCAGCCGGTGCGGGAAGCCGCCGCCGCTGTCGGTCTTCCTCTCACGGTGGTCGACAACCGAGGGCGTCTCGATGTCACGCGGTACGGAGCCGGCTTGGTTCTGACGCGCCCGGACCAGCACGTCGCGTGGCGCGGCGACTCCGTATCGGATGCCGCCGGTCTTGTCGACCTCGTGCGGGGCGACAAATCCATTCCGCCGCTTCTCGAAAGGAGAGCCGCATGACGGATAAGCGGCCGCACGTCGCCAACGTCGCCGACGGCCGGGTCTTCGACTTCAACGACTCGACATTCGAACAGGTCATGCCGGAGGCGTCCAGCGGCGGCACCCTCACGGTGATCCGGTTTGCGGTCACTCCCGGCAGTGCACCGCCGCTGCACGTTCAGAGCCGCGAGGACGAGTTCTGGGTGGTACTCAGCGGCACCGTGCGGTTCTGGACAGGGGCGAACTCGTTGGGAGAATGCGAGACTCGCGACGTCGGGCCGGGGGGTCTTATGTACATACCCCGATCCGTGCCCCGCACCTTCGACACCGTGACTCCTTCCAGCACCGTACTCATCGGGGCACTTCCAGGGGCGGTGGAGAAGTATTTCCAGTCCGTGGGGAAAACCGGCACGCGGGGGCCAGAGGAAAGCCTGAGTCTGCTGCGCCACTTCGGCGGCGAGGCTCTCGGCCCGCCACCCGACATTCGATCAACCGTTTCGTGACTCGGCCTGTACAGCCGTACGGGTCGTCGGGCTCCTGCCGACGCCGGACATCAAGACATCGTCGAATCTCGGCAGGTTAGGCCGCAGAGAATCCAGAAATCCATCTGGCAGCAAAACGAAAACAACCCAGGAGTCATCGTGAGCTTTGGAATCGGCAAACGCCCATACGCTGCGAACGTCGGAGAAGGCCAGCACTTCGACTACTACGCCACCAGCTTCGAACAGGTCCTGCCCCGAGAGGCGACCGGAGGCGAGCTGACAGTCATTCGCAACACCGTCGAGCCCGGAAACGCGCCGCCGCTCCACATCCACACGCGTGAGGACGAGTTCTGGGTCGTACTGGAGGGGACGGTCCGTTTCTGGATCGGCGCCCCGAAGCTCGAAGACTGCGACACCTGGGATGTCGAAGCCGGGGGCTTCGTGTACGCGCCGCGTGGTCTCCCGCACACCTTCGACACGGTGACGTCCTCCAGCAAGGTGCTGATCGGTGCGATGCCGGGGGCGCTGGAGGAGTACTTCCAGTCCGTTGGCAAGGCGGAGGGACGTAAGGACAAGGAGAATCTGGCATTGCTGCACCGGTTCGGTGCGGACGCGGTCGGTCCCCCTCCGAATCTGCACGCATCCGAGACGTTCACCCTCGTCAAGGACACGTCCCACTGACAGTGTCCTGCTGATCGAACGCGGTCGTGGCTGATCCAGCCACGACCGTGACAGGGAATTCCTTCTAGAACGGAGTATTGAGATGACCGAATCGAAGACCGATCTGGCTCAGTTCAGAGCGGATCTGCAGAAGTACGCCGAGATCGCCGAGGTCGGCTTCAACGGCCCGGCGGTGGATGAGGCGCTGTCGGCTTACCGGGAGCAGTTCGAGACGGGGACGATAACGGTCCGCACGACGACCGAGTCGCCCAGCCGGCGGAGCGTCAATTTCCGGTACATGACGCCGGAGCTCAAGCACGACCCCGTCGCGATCGCCCGGGAGAAGGGTCTCTTCGTTCCCACCGGGCGTCCGGTGGAACTGCTGGCTCAGGAGGTCACCGAGAAGCTGCCGGTCTGGTGGGGTGTCGACATCTCCGTCGGTAACGGCTTCGAGAAGGCATGGGCGTTCCTCGAGAACCCGCCGACGTTCGAGGAACTGGTGAGCCTCGAGCACGTTCCCGATTCGATTCGCAACCACGGTGAGCGGTGGGCGCGGGCCGGGTTGGACGGCTTCTGCATCATGGCATTCGATTTCCGCAACGGTACGACGAACGTCTACTCGCGAATGCTGGCGCCGGGAACGGTTACCCAGGAAGCCGCCGAGGAGATGATCCTGGAAATGAAATCGCCGCTTCCGTCGGACGAGGAACTCCGCAGGGACACGGAGGCCGTGAACGTCTATTACACGTTCGACTGGGTGTCTCCGGACGCCAAGCGGCTGTGCTTCGCGATGACGGCCACCGAGCAGACGTTCCCAGGGCATTGGCACCCGCTGGCTGCTCGATTCAAGGCCGAGGCGCCGTTCAAGGCGGAGGACCGCGGGCTCATCTTCAACACCACCTACGGAGCGTCCGGCGGATACCTGAAGGTGGAGGCCGACTACACCGGCGACGCCGGTCCGCGCGTGTTCGGCTACTGGGACAAGTAGGGACTCCTGAAAGGTCGTCCGTCATGGCAATCGCATTAGTTACCGGAGCCACGAAAGGTCTCGGCCGTGAAACCGCCCGGCGTCTGGCCGCCGAAGGGAACACCGTCTTCGTCGGCGCGCGCGATTCGAGCCGCGGCAAGGAGTCTGCCGAGGAGCTGAACTGCGAGGCGGTGCAGCTGGATGTCGACGACAACGATTCGGTCGCTGCCGCGGCGGAGCAGATCCGCCAGCGTTTCGGAAGGATCGACATCCTGGTCAACAATGCCGGCATCGGTGGTCCGCTGAAGCGAATCAACGAAGTGTCTGCCGATGATCTGCAGGAAGCATTCAATACCAATACGTTCGGTGTGGTCCGCATGATGCATGCGTTCATCCCGTTGCTGGAATTGAGTGAGAACCCCGTCGTCGTCAACGTCAGTAGCGGGCTCGGATCCATGACTTTGTGCAACGCGCCGACGACATTCGAATTCACCGTACCGGGTCTGGCGTATCACGCCTCCAAGAGCGCGCTCAACATGTTGACCGTCCAATACTCGAAAGCGTATCCGAACTTCAAGATCAACGCTGTCGACCCCGGATTCACGGCGACCGACATCAACGGCAATCAGGGTAGCCAGACTGTTGAACAGGGTGTTGAGGTCATTGTCCGCATGGCCCTCATCGGTCCTGACGGCCCGACCGGAGGCTTTTTCCACGCCCGTGGTTCGCTGCCGTGGTGACGCGGACGAACTGCCTCGCTGATGAGACCGGACTGACTTTGGTCGACATGGACGAGGAAAGCATCGTCTTCGTGAACGAAGACGGTGTCCCGACCGGCGAAATCGGACCCAAGCTTCAGAGCCACCACGCGAATACCCGCCCGCATATAGCCTTCTCCTGTTATGTCTTCAGGCGGGCTGACGGCGCTTTCCTGCTGTCCCGCAGGGCGCTGCACAAGAAGGTGTGGCCGGGCGTGTGGACGAACAGCGTCTGCGGTCATCCCGCGCCCGGCGAGGCGATCGAGGACGCTGTACGGCGCCGTGCGTCCTTCGAGCTCGGACTGCAGAGCCTGGCGAACCTGCGTTGCGTTCTGCCGCGGTATCGGTACCGCACCTCAGAGTTCGACGGCGTGGTGGAGAACGAGTTCTGCCCCGTCTTCGTCGCCATCGTCGACCAAGGGCCTGTGCTGAATCCGGCGGAGGTGGACTCCGTCAAGTGGATTTCCTGGCGTGAGTACAAGGAACTGGTCGACGATCCTGACGGAGAAGTCAGCTATTGGGCCCGTGAACAGCTACCGCTCCTCGAGGCGATAGAGAGTTTTCCGCCACGCGGCGTCGACGCTGATGCGCCCACAGGACGGCACCCGACGAGGTAGGACCGCGACGGCAGCTCATTCTGCCGCGATCGTGGCGTCGATCACCAGGAAGGAGGACAGGCTCAACCCCGGCGACGCCGTGGAACATTCCGGATACTCGTTCATTGACAGGCAGGCGACGGAAAACTAATTCCCTGATTTACCACCAGTCACGAGGACAACAATGAGGCTGCTTCATATCATCGCAACACCGCGAACCGGGCATTCCAACACTCTCCGCGTGTCTGAGGCCTTCATCGACAATCTACGCGCGGTCCGCGATGACGTCACCGTCGACGTTGTCGACCTGTACCACCACGGTCTGCCCGACATCGTCGGCGACAACATCGATGCGAAATACGAGCTCATGTTCGCGCAGCCGATCGACAAGAGTCACGGGGAATCGTGGCGGCAGATCGAGACGCTGATAGCGGATTTTCTCGCCGTCGACGCATACCTGATTTCCGCTCCTATGTGGAACTTCAGCATCCCGTACGCGCTGAAGTATTACATCGACTGCATCGTGCAGCCTGGCTACCTATTCCGTTACAACGAAATGGGTCAGGTGGTGCCGATGGTCAACGGGAAGAAGATGGTGTGCGCCACCTCCTATGGCGGGGACTACTCGCCGGGGAGTCCTATGCA
Organism: Actinocrinis sp.; assembly: GCF_035938995.1. Lineage (GTDB taxonomy): Bacteria > Actinomycetota > Actinomycetes > Streptomycetales > Catenulisporaceae > DASZGI01. Next base: position 1,476 of record NZ_DASZGI010000310.1, on the reverse strand, counting down.
CGCTTACAACTTCCATGAGCCGTACCTGCGGTCGATCTTCGGATTCGTCGGCGTGATCGACGTCGAGTTCATCAGCGCGCAGCCGATGGACATCACCCCGGACCTGCGCGAGGCAGCGACCACTGCCGCGATTGCGCGCGCCGCGGCGCTGGCCCGATCACCCGGCTGGGCAGTGCCGTCCGCCCGGCCCGACGCGTCGGCGTCGGCCGTCTGACAGCGACGCAGGTGCCCGCGCCGGCCTGTCGTACTCGAAAACGCGATTCCATCGTGACCAGGGGCTGTGTGTGACGCCTCGTCTACTGGTTGGCTTGCGCGGTGTTGATCGGGTGGGCGTATCGTGGCGATGGCACCGGCTCCGGCCGGGGCCGAATGGGTGCGTGTGAGACCACCACGGTGCCCCGACTAGCGGGGCGCCGTGATCACTGCACGACCGATGACACAGCTCACTGCACGACGGACCACACGAAGGTGGCCGTGCCGGAGACTCCTTGCGTGTCGGTCGCCGTCACCGTCACCGTGTAGCTTCCGAGCGTGCCGCTGGAACCGGAGATCGTGCCGTTCGACGCGATCGTGAGGCCGGGCGGCAGCCCGGTCGCGGTGTAGGTGAGGGTCTGCGACGTGTTGGAGTCCACGGCCTGTATGGCGAAGGAGACCGCCGCGCCCTTGGGGCTGCTGTAGCCGAAGGGGTTGACCACACCTACGGTTTCTGCGCCCGGCACGCCCGAGTTCGGCGTGACGTTCGCGCTGACCGCGGTGTTGGCCAGTGAGACGCCCGAGGCGCCCCCGGCGATCTGCCCGGTCAGCGTCTCGGCCAGGCTGGTCGAGCCGGACAGCGGCAGGCTGTTGGACGTGTCCCCGACCTTGATCGAGTACGTGCCCGCCCGGGCCTCCCACTGGTTGTCCGTCGGCGACCAGGACGCCAGGTCGTGGATGGTCAGCGGGAGGGTGACCGTCGCGCTCTGCCCAGGGTTGAGCATGACGCGCTGGAAGCCTTTCAGCTGCTCCGGCGGGTCCTGGCTGGCGGCCGGGTCGCCGACGTACATCTGCGCCACGTCCGCGCCGGCCCGTGAGCCGGTGTCGGTGACGGTGGCGGTCACCGTAGCCGTGCCGTTGGCGTTGAAGGCGCCGACATTGAGGTTCGAGAACGAGAAGTTCGTGTAGGACAGGCCGAAGCCGAATGGGAACGCGGGGGTGATGTTCTGGGACTGGTACCAGCGATACCCGATGTCCACGCCCTCGCTGTAGATCGGGCCGGTCGGGGTGCCCGGCCACTGCGCGGTGGTCTGGGCCGGGACCTGGCTCAGGCTGCTGGGGAAGGTGACCGGCAGCTTGCCGGAGGGGTCGACGGTGCCGAAGATCAGCGCGGCCGTCGCGGCGCCGGTCTCCCCGCCGCCGTACCAGTTCTCGAACACCCCGGCCACCGAGTTGAGCCACGGCATGACCACCGGCGAACCACTGTTGATCACCACGATGGTG
>NZ_DASZGI010000309.1:0-30809 GCF_035938995.1 Actinocrinis sp. | reverse complement strand
CTCCCGCTCCCCCACCCGTATCAGCCGCAACGCCGCGAACACGTTACCCACCGCGAGATACGCAAAACGCACCAGCACAAGCAACCATCGTGGCGAACCCACCACCGCAACACGCGGACGACCACCAAAGCGCCACAGGTCGCACTAAACCCTCTGACCTGCACGGACGGAATAATCGGCACCCGCACCACCCCCGCCGACCAGCAACCCTGATCCACACCTGCAGGCAAAAGGCATAAGACTCGCTTATTGCCCTCTCAGTTTCCCTGAACCCGCGGGAGTCAAGACCCCGCGCTTGGGTAGCCGGCCCAGCACGCAGACTTCGGCGAAGCCGCAGCCTTTGGGGCCGTCATAGATCTGAAGACGCGTCAGGTTGAGCGGAGAAGCTCATAGACGGTGCAGCGGCCGATTTTCAAGGTGCGGGCTCGGTGACTGGTTCAGACCTGGATCAGAGTGAGTTTCTCATCCACCTTTGCCAGGTCGTCCGGGTCGCTGGTGACCACGACACGCCCACGTTCTGCAGCGCAACGAGGCGAATCGGTCGGTCAGTCCTTGCGGCCGATGCCGCCGTAGATCGAGGTGTGGTCGGCGTCCGAGGGGACCGCACCGTCCGGGCGCCAGCGCGAGACGTGCACCAGTCCAGGCTCAACGTATTCCAGACCGGAGAACAGTGCGTCGACCTGGCCCCGACTGCGCAGCACGAGCGGCGCAGCCGAGGCCTGTTCGTAGAGGCCGGTCACCCTGTCGGCAGGTCCAGGGTGAACGTCCGCGGTCGCGTGTGTGATCGCCAGATAGCTGCCCGGTGCCATCGCGGCCATGAGTTTCTCCACGATGCCCGGTGGATCCTCGCTGTCCCTGATGAAGTGCAGCACCGCGACGAGCAGCACCGCGACCGGTTCGGTGAAGTCCAGCACCGCGCGCACCTCGGGATGACCAAGGATAAATTCTGGATTGCGCAGGTCCGCGAAGGCCACCGTCGTTCGGCCCGCATCGGTCTTGGCGAGCAGTGCACGCGCGTGTGTGATCACAATCGGATCGTTGTCCACATACACGACGCGCGCGTCGTGCGCGATGCTGTGTGCGACCTGGTTGGTGTTGTCCGGCCCGGGAAGCCCTGTGCCGATGTCGAGGAACTGGCGCACGCCCGCCGTTGCGAGGAACCGAACCGCGCGGCCGAGGAAGGCGCGGTTCGCACGAGCGCCTGCACGAATCTCAGGCACGACCGCCGTGACGGCTTCCGCCGCCTCCCGGTCCACCTTGTAGTGGTCTTGCCCGCCAAGGTAGTAGTCGTACATACGGGCCGGATGCGCAACGGTCGTGTCAATCTGCGCCGTAGTCCAGGCACCCGCGGCCAGATCACCACGTGTGGGCGGTTCGAGATCGGTCATACTGCCCTCCCCGCCACAGCCTCGCCGCGGCACGCCACCGCATAGCGTAGAGCACTGCGACAGGGCCGGTCCCCGATCCGGCAGAACTGAGCCACGGGCCACCCCTCGCCCGCGCAGGCGAGGTTAGCCGCGGGTGAAGCCGCCTTCCGAGTTGATCGTCTGGCCCACGATCCACTGCGCTTCATCGGACAGCAGCCACGCAACCAGCCGGGCGGCGTCCTGAGGCCGGCCCCAGCGCCCCAACGGCAGCCGGTCGAGCACGCGGGCGGTCAGCTCGGGATCGGCCCACCCGGTGTCGGTCGGACCGGGATTGACACAGTTGACCGTAATGCCGCGCGGCGCCAGATGCGCGGCGAGACTCGCGGTCATCTGCTGGATCGCGCCCTTGGAGACGACGTACGGAAGTTCCGCGGGCATCGGGCCCAGGTGCTGGCCGGAGGTGAACAGCACAATCCGCCCGCCCGGGCGCGTGTCATCGTGGCGAGCCGCGAACTGTTTGGCCAGCAGCAGGCTGGCTCGGGTGTTGACCGCGAAACAGGTGTCGAGCTCCTGCACCGTGACGTGTTCGAGGTCCTGGTCGCTGGAGCGGGCGTGGTTGGCGACCACCGCGTCGATGTGGCCGAGCTCGGCGCGGGCGGCCTCGAACAGTTCCGCGGGGGCGGCGGGATCGGCCAGATCCACGGCCAGGTGGCCGGCCCGGACCCCGCCGGCGCGCAACTGCTGCACCAGTTCGTCCGCGAAGCGTGGGCAGGCGCCCCAGGGCTGCTCGGCATCGGCCGCGGGCCAGGAGGCGAGAAACACGTCAGCGCCCCTGCCGGCGACCTCACGTGCGATCGCGGCACCGATCCCGATCTCGCGGCTGACCCCGGTCACCAGAACGACCCGGCCGGCCAGCGAACCCGCAGTGTTGATCACCGGCAGCATCGTGTCAGCACTAGCGGCCGGCGGCAACGGACTTTCGCCCCGCTCACATGCCAAGCTGTCAGCTTGTGGGGTGGATCATCGCAATGTGATGACTTGGCCTTCATCAGGCCGTCGGTTCGCGGCGTCTTCCGCTCTACGCGCGAGGTTTGAGCGTTCGGTCTGCTGGGCGACGAACTCGGCGGCCTGCGCGGCGTCGCGCTGTTTGAGGGCCACGCAAACGGGCCCCTGCGTGAAGTTGATCCGGTTCGGTGGACAGGTTGGTCCTGGAGTGCCCCACACGGCTATCCCCACCCGTCTGCCGACGAAATCAGCGTGGGCGAGAACGGCAGCTCGTGGACCATGGACATTCACGACCAGCGCGTCGATACCACGATGCTCGCGGGGTTCGCCGGAACCGCAGTCACCGAGATCACCGTCCTGCGCGCCGACGGCGTCGTGGTCACCGCGAGCATGAGCGACGGACACCGCAAAACCACCCCTATCGGCCGGGTGATGACCGTACCGCCGCCCCTCACCGGTTCGTAAGCGTGCGCTAACCGGTTCGGCCGGCCCGTCCAGCAGGCCCGGGATATCAGCATCCTGTCCTACGTCAAATTAAGGGATCTGTTACTCTCGCCTCATGGTCGGTGAGCGCGACATCGTCTTGATACGGCCCGCGGGCGGGTCAGACATCGAGGGGCTGGTCGCCAGCAGCGCGGGGCTGTCCGAGGACGACGCCGCGTTGCGGGACCCGCTTCGCGACCCGCGGTGGCCACGGTTACACGCGGCGCAGTCCTACGCCGACCACCTCAACAACCCGAACATGCTGGTGCTGGTCGCAGACCACGACGGCGAAGTTGTCGGGCACCTGCTCGGCGCGTATCACGACAGCTCGGACATGTGGCTGGTTGCCCGTGCCCATCTGATCAGCATGTTCGTCCAGCCCGTCTGGCGTGGGCAAAGCATCGGGTCGCGGCTTGTCGGCGAGTTCGCCGCCTGGGCCAGCAGCCGGGGCGCCGCCCAGATGCGCGTTACCGCCTACACGGCGAACAACGGCGCGATCCGGTTTTACCAGCGGCACGGTTTTGTTCAGCTCGAGAGCACCTTCGCCACCCCGGTAACTAAGCCCGAGCCCGCGGTCTAGTGTTCTGAGTCAGGAATTCTGTTCAGAAGTGTAGGCTCGGGGTGTGACGCGGACGGGTCGGCCTAAGGCCGAGTTGGTGTTGTCGGACGAGGAGCGAGCTGCTCTGGAGGGCTGGGTGCGGCGCCATTCCACGCCGCAGGCGTGGGCGTTGCGGTGCCGGATCATTCTGGAGTGCGCGGGCGGCGCGTCGAATAAGGATGTTGCCGAATTGCTCGGGGCGACGCCGCACGCGGTGGGACGGTGGCGTGCCAGGTTCGTGGCGCACCGGATCGCCGGCCTGGGTGACATGCCCAGGCCCGGCGGGCCGCGCACGGTGACCGACGAGCAGGTGGCCGAACTGATCGCCGCAACGCTGGAGCGCACGCCGAAGGACGCCACGCACTGGTCAACCAGGTCGATGGCCGCCGAGACCGGCCTGTCGCAGTCCACTGTCTCGCGCATCTGGCGCGCGTTCGGCCTGGCGCCGCACCGCACCGAGGCCTTCAAGCTGTCCACCGACCCGTACTTCGTGGACAAGGTGCACGACGTGGTCGGCTTGTACCTAGACCCGCCGGAGCGGGCGCTGGTGTTCTGTCGATATCAGAAGCTGGTGTTGCCACGATCGATTGAACCCAGCCAATATCATTCCCGGGCCTACCGAAATGCGCTACGCCGTCTGGATATCCGGCAGAGCACCAGCCGCAGCGGCTCGTGCCTCGACGGCGCCGCGGCGGAGTCATTCTTCGCGACCGTCAAGGCCGAGATCGGCGTCAGCGCCTGGCCCGACCGCGCGACCGCGCGTCGCGACATCGAGAACTGGATCACCCACTACAACCAAAGACGGCTGCACTCCGCTCTCGGCTACAAAACCCCAGCCGAAACCCGAACTGCCTGGCAACAGCGCATGTCCATCGCTGCATAATCCAACTGGTGTCCAGAACCGTGTCGACTCCAAATCGTCGCCGTCCCGATGAAGGCACCACGTACCGCCTACACCGAAATCCACAAGTCGAGTACGACCTCTGAGGCTTTGAGGGACTAGACGGCCCCGGCGCTGTGACCGACACGTGCGCGAGCACTTCTACCTCACTCACATCCGCGCACGGACAAGGCCGATCGCACCGGCCCAGAGCTCGCCAATACGGACCGAGGCGAATACCAGCTCGAGAAGGTCCCGCTAACCCCCCGAGGCTCGACGCGATCACGCTCAATCCGAGGCGATCGCCGTACTGATTCGCAATACGGTCAAGAAAGGCATCGAACTAACCGACCTCACCCATCCCACCCCATAAAAGCCAACCAAAACCGCCGCATTGTGTCACTGCCGGCCACCGTGGCCACGACGAGGTGCGCGCCGGGCTCGGGCGGCTGTTGTGCCGATCGAGCTGCCGGTCAACGGCCAGCAGCCGCAGTTCGACCAGCACGTGACTGCGGCCCAGGCCCGCGCTCTCGCCGAACGCCCGGTAGCGGACCGGCGCCCGCCAGGCGTTCGCGGCGACCTGCGCCGCGGTGAGCGGGTCGAAGCGATGCGGGTGCGGCTCGGGCTGCTCGATCCGGTAGCACGGGTTGACCCCCAACAGCCCGTCGAGGACCGCGGTGTTGATCACGGACTTGAACACCGCCCGGTAAACGCCGTCCAGCGTCTGTGGCGCCTCATGAGTCGCGGATCAGGGCTGTGGGTTGTCGTAGTGGGTTCCCTCCTGAGGCCGGTCGCACAGGAAGACACTGTTCCCGCTCTCGCCGGGTGATTGCAGAAGATGGATGTCGAAAGGGTTCCCGTCCCGTCGGGCGATGAACGGTGCGTCGGGGAAGGTTTGCTGGTTCAGTGGCAGCGCCGGCCCGATGTAACAGGTGTTCCAGGGGGTAGGACTCGGGGCGGCCTGCCACGGCGGCGCCGAGAACGTCTTCCAGTCGCCGGTGTTGATCGGCCCTGCCGCCTTGGTACCGAACGCGTCGTAGAGCTTGTTGTCGACGAGCAGGTAGAGGTCGGGCATGTAGGAGTTGTCGACGGTGGTCTGCATGCCGGCGGGGTCGGTGCCGCCGTCCGGCTTGACCAGGGTCGAGCCCGTGCACAGCTTCAAGTGCGGCTCGGCCCAGATGCCCGGCGCCATGGTGAATATCGAGCCCTGGGGGTCGAACGGGATCTGGGGTGCCGAGATGAACGCGGCCACCTGGCCGAGAAGGTCCTTGGAAATCGGGTGGAAGAACGCCTTGACGATGTTGGCGGCGGTGTCCCAGACCACCTTCGGGACCACGTTGTTCTGGTAGCCGGTGTAGAGGGCTGCGACCCAGGCAGCGGTGCTGGCGTCAATGCCGGGGTCGTTGACGATCGGCTTGTAGCCGTCGGCTCCGCCTTCCATGGCGGCCAGCGAGAGGCAGGTGTTGTTGTCCGCCAGTGCTGGCGGTTCGACATAGGACATGTAGTTGCGTCCCGGTGCCAGGCCCGTGGCGTTGAGGTCCACAGACGTGCTGACGTCGTTGTAGGTGTTCAGATTGGGAGCGGCGTAGGACAGGTCCGGGGCCGGAATGGCGTAGTCGGCCGCGACGGCGTTCATGAAGGGCAGGATGAACGGTGCCAGTTCGGTGTCCCCGACCCGATTGACGCCGGTGACGTCGATCGAGCCGGGGTCGATCGAGCCGTCGGCGCGCAGCATGAAGTCGACGTCGAAGTGGGTCTGGGCCTTGTAGTGGGTCGGGTCGTCGAACCAGCCCCCTGGCACCGGCGAGGGAAGCGCCGGGTTGGCCAGACCCAGCCATACGGCCGTCGGCTCGGTGGCGATCGACGTGGCCCATGTGCTGAACGAGGATTTCACCGCGGCCGTGATGCAGTTTCCGGCCGGTGTCCCGGTGCATGTCGGCAGGCCAGCCGCGGCCGAGGTCTCCCCGGTCGCCCACTGGGTGACGGCGTTCTGCGAGACCAGGATCGATTTCAGGTAGCTGTCCATCCCTGTGTCGATGTTCTGGGTGGGCTGGAAGATCGAGACGGCGTCCACCGTGTGATGCACGATGGTGCCGGACACCGGCACGAACGCCGTGGCGCTGAAGGCGATGTCAGTGGCGTCGTTGCCGTCGCCGGTGACGCTGGACAGGACGACGCTCGCACCCGGATAGAGGGTGAAGTCGCCCAGTCCGACCCAGGCGTTCGAGGTCGTGGACTGGTCGATCGTGCGCTGGACGGAGGCATGGCCGTTGCCGGGGTTGATGGTGTAGGTGGCCTCCACCGCGCCGGCGCCGGTGTCTGGGACGAACACCTTGACGTTGTAGGTGCCCTCGGTCAGAGAGGACGGAGTCCAGGTGCCGGTGACAGTATTCGGCTCACCGGCCTGCCGGGTGTGGCTGAACCAGAAGTGCCCGCCGAATCCGGCGCCCAGTTGGTGCCAGTCGATGACACCGATCGGGTCGCCGGATGCGTCGGTGCCGAAGGACGCCTGGAAGCTGCCGGCGTTGTGCCAGTTGGAACTTCCGCAACCGGCCAGGTTCACGTCGCCCGGTTGGTCGTTGACGATGATGGCGTTTCCCGGCAACGTCGAGGAGCACACCGGCGGATGCGGGTCCGCCGGGGCTGACGGCTCGGCGGCTGCGGGATTCAACGTGAAGAATCCGGCCGTGCATACGGAGGCACAGCTGGACACCCAGGCTTGGTTCGCATGCCACCAGCATTCGTAGTCCGAGCGCTGGCAGTACACCTTGTTCGGATCCAGCGGATCGCACTGGTTCACCGCGGTGGAGCAGAACATGATGTCGGTGGGCAGGATCGGATACCTGGCGGAGCGGGCATAGTCCGGGCTGTCGCCGCCCAGCGGCACGTTCATCCAGCCCATCACACGCTCCTGATACGGCCAGTCACCGGGGTGGCTGGCGTCGCCGTAACTGGTCTGCAGGAACGGGTTGCGGGTGGCCGGGTAGATGGGGTTGATCGGGTTGTTCAGCCAGCCCAGCCCCCAAGGCTGCGTGCTGCTGTAGGCGTGCAGTCCGGTGTTGTACGCCCAGATCGCGAAGTACCAGTTCTCCAGCATCGACGGATCGCCGTTGTTCGCGATGATCCCGGCCCCGGTCACGTCGTTCCACTTGTGGGCCAGGAAGTACGCGGTGGCTGCGGCGTTCTCCGCGTAGTCGACCGCGACTTTCTTCTGGATCGTGTTCGGGACCGCCAGACCCGTGTAGGGATCGGTCGCCCCGACTGTCATGATCGAGGTGATCTGCCCGACCCCGTACCCGCAGTCGGCTAGGCCGTAATCGATGGTGCCAGAGGCGTTGTAGCCGTAGTAGTCGGCGATGAGCGGGTTGCCCGCAAGCCCGGGAAGGGCATGCCAAGACGCCTGGGACCAGTTCGATTCCTGCGCCATCACCGCCTCGACGACCTCCCGCGGCACCGGATGGATCACTCCCCCGAAGGGGGCGGGCAGCGGGAAGTCCGACGACGGCGCCGAGGCCGGGAGTCCCCAGGCGCCGTCGGGTCGCAGCGCCGTCAACTGTCCGCGGGCGGCCTGCTGGGCGGCCCAGTCGATCTGGGCCGCGCCCGGCTGCGGAACCTGCAGCGTCACGTCGTCCCGCGGCACCGCGCACGCCGGCGACTGCGTGGCCGCCGCTTCGGCCGCGCTGGAGCGGACCGAGCCGACATAGTCAGGCACGACCCTGGTGACGGTCGGCCCCGGCGGGGGCACGGAACTGGCCAGCACGCGGCCGGAGTCGGCGGCCCTCAGCTCGGTGGCTCCGGCCGACCGGTCCTGGGCGACCGGAGCCGGACCGGACCGGGCCGAAGCCCGCACCTGCGTCGTACCGTCCTCGGACACCGCCTCGGCGGCGGCCCGCAGCACAGCCGGTCCGCCTCGTACGCCGGGCCGCAATGCCACCCCGGCGGCCATGGTGCGTCCGCCCCGGCCGCCGTAGAGTGCGGCGCCGACGAGCGCACCGGAACCGAGGCGCGAGGCCGCTCCTGAGGCATCGAGACGCCACAGCCCGGCGGTCGTGGAGTTCTCCCGGACCAGGAGGTCGACCCCGCCGGAGGCATTGGGTCGCAGGTCGAAGGGTTGGCCGGGAAGATCTGCCATGCGCTGCTCAGCGCCACCGGACAGGCGGACCACACTATCGCCCCGCACTGCGACCGTCGCGCCGCCGACTGGCACCGCCGACGTGAGTTCCCCGTCGATCCGCGGGGATGCGGTGACCGCCTCGGTATCGGTATCCACGCTCAACAACTGGGTCGCACCCTCGTCGCGCGCGGTATACCGGGTCAGGACGGCGCGCCCGTCGGCACCGCAGCCGGGATCGAAGTACGCCAGCGACACTCCGGCGGCCAGGGGCCGAACGGCGCCAGTGTGTGCGTCGATCGCGTAGGCGTAGCCGCCGGCGTCCATGCCGTCAGGGCTGTTGGCCGCGTGCCACGGCGCGACAACTGCCACCACCTGTCGACCGTCACCGGTCAGGCATTGGCGACCGATCCAGCGCTCGTCGGAGTATCCGCCGGGCTGCACCGTCGCCAGAGGCCGCCACGCCCAGCCACCACCGGAACTGGCCGCGTACACGTGGTAGCCGCGGGTGTCACCGACACCCGTCACCACCTCGTCGCCGGCCGCGACCGGGCCGACGTCCGGCAGGGCAGCCGCAACGCGTGCTGCTACGGGTCCTGATGGCTTCGCGGTGGCGCCGCTCGCGCCGAAAAGGCCCGCCACGGCCAGTATCAGTCCCATGGTGCGGACCACAGCCGCCCGGCGGTGGAATCGGCCCCGAGCATGGGCCGTCGTTGCGTAACGCAAGGTTCCTCCTTTCACGTTCGGCAGGAGATTTCAGCACTGCGGGAGCATCGTGGAGGTGTCACCGCCAGCGTCGGAGGAAAGGGCGCGACCACCTCCGGCGTAGGCGATGTTCATTCCCCAGGGCGTGGTGTAGTCCGTGACCGCGGCCCAGACCGAGGTGGTCCCGCCGGGCCCGGTGACCGGCGGCCCGTAGACCCAGCAGGACAGCTGGGCGACGCTGTCGTGCGGCATAGCATCGATGACCGGCTCGGTCGGGGATCCGGAGTGGACGCCCCAGCCGGCCGGGGCGTCCACGCGCCTGTCGATCGGGTTGACCTCGGCGGGGCGGACGGCTGCGGTCCGCGTGCCATGGGCCGTGCGTGTCAAGGATGTCGTGGAGTGGTACTCGGAGGCCGGGTCCTTGGCGGCCGCCCGCGAGGCGGGGGCGTCGGCCATTCCCGCAGCCAGGGCCACAGTCGTAACGGCGACGGGGGGCAGCCCGCGTCGCTTGGCACGCGTCATAGCAAGATCTCCAAATCTGGGAACTCTGATTTCGATGGTCTTTCCGCCGCTCGGAAGGCGGCGTTGAGAAGGCGTTATTGCCGGTTGTCGGCGGTGGCAGGAGGAACGGACAGAGCGCCGGGCCCATGGGTCAGGACGCCGACGACACGTGATTCGTCAGTACCAGCCGGTGGAGTAGTAGTCGCTGGGATTGCCGTCGATGGCCGTGTAGTCGATGCGGGCGTCCTGTCCCGTCCATCATGTTCGTGAAGCCGCGGGAAGGAGCTGCGACGGACAGCGCCGCGAAGAGCGTGGCGACGACTGTGGCGAAGGCCATCGGTTTGCGCACGCGGTGCATGACGCTCCCTAATCTTGTTCGTGGTCCAGGAGGACCGGGTATGGCTGATGACGCTCTGCCGTCGATGGCTTCGAAGGGATGGCCGCCCGGTCCTCCGGGACGCTTCGACCGCTGATTGAGACGTGCGGACATCGCTTGTTAGGGACCCGACGGCGGGGCGTCTCCCTGGGCTTGACCTGATGGTTCGACAGGCTGGGAGTGAGACGGTGGTAGGGTCGCCCAGGCGTCCGAGACCCGGCCCATGAAACCGTCGCCGGTGCTCTCGCTGCCCTGTCGGTCCCACTCGTCGGTCGTACCGCCCCAGCCGGTCACGCTGTCCGCACGCATGTAGCAGAAGACCCCGACTGGCTGGCCATACGGCAGGGTGCCGATGATCGATTTGGCCAGCCCGGTCTGGACGTGTCCGGGGGATCCTGCTGCGACCACCGCGAGGGCGGCTGCGGCAACGGCTGGGACGGCTTTCACGCTCAGTCGGCGGCCAGCGACGGTTGGCAGGCTTGAGTGAGTGGCACGGGGTCGTTTCTCCTTAGAGCAGCTGCAGCTGGATGTTCGTCGAGCTCAGGTCCGGCCAGCTCACGAGCATGAGCCCGTCGCTGTAGTCGTAGCTGACGCCCACTCCGCCGCTGTAATACGTGACGCCGCCGATCGTGGTCGATGTGACCTTGCAGGACGCCGATCCGATCGTCTGCTCGTTGCCGCCGCCGGAGCTGCTCGCGGGGAAGTCCTGGTAGTACACGACGTGGTTCGTGCCGCAGTAGGTCAGCCAGACCTGACCCGTGGAGGTGTTGTAGGCCGCGGCGGTGTCGGTCAGCGTGGAGTGGTTCCATTCGGTCGTCTTCGACACCTGGTTGAAGACCGGACCGTAGAAACTCGTGCCCGGGGTGTATGCCGCGATGTTCAGATGGCCGCCGCCATCAGTGCCCGCCCACATCAGCCAGACCGTCTCGCCCGATCCGTGCGAGGTGCCCGAGTAGCCGGAGACGACCAGCGAGGGTCCGTCGGAGGCCGTTTCGCCGGTGTTCGTCGTGCCCCCCGGCTCCGCGCCGAACCGGTAGGCGTTCGGGTTGACGGCGCAGCCCCCGGCGTTCGGAGGGTCGATGACGCTGATGTGCACGTGGGCGCTCGCGGCGTCGACCCAGGTGAGCAGGAGATCGCCGGTACCGTCGAGTCCTTCAGTGGACAGGTACGGGGTGTCGTTCGTCACGCCGTACGGGGTATCGGGGCTCACGCCAGCGAGAAAGTTCTTCATGTCGGTGACACAGGCGAATTCGTTGTTGACCAGATAGGCGATCTGGATGTCGCCCGTGGTGCCGTCGGCCCAGGCCACGACGACGGCCTGGCCGTGGACGGACGCGATGGACGGCCCGGTGCCCACGAAGGTCGAGGAGGCGCCGTCGTACCAGCTCCCGGCGATTCCCATGCTGCTGTCGAGCAGCACGACGTGGACCAGGCCCGCAGCACTCTCATCGGCGTACGCGACGTATTCGGCGCCACCGGCCTCGGTAGTCGACGGCAGGTTCCCGGTGTATCTGCCGATACCCGTGTCCGCGCGCGCCGGGGCGGCGAACAGAGTCGTCGCCATGGCGAGGACGACTGCGAGGAAGGCGATGGCTCGCCAGTATCGGCCGGCGGAGTACCGCCCGGCCCGGATATATGTCGTCACGTGGTTTCCCTCCTGCTGATCGGTAGCGGTATCGATCAGGGACACAGACATCCCCGTTCCGCACCGGAGGCGACCGAAGTCACACCGGCGTCGGCATGTCCTGTGTAAGGGAAGAAAGTTGATCGGTGTCGCGGGCGGGCGCCGAACAATCAACGCCGAACGGCGACCGAACGGCAGGGCGGGTCGCTGCTGGCGGACCTCGGATGTTACGTCGCCGATCGCTTCGATGCCGCATGGGACACGCGAGCCCGCGAAGCGCTCGCGCAGGCCACCCGATCGCCGGTCGACACCCCGCCAGCCGAACGGGACGCCGAGCCGGTGGCGGCGCGCTCGCGCAGGGTCTCGTTGCCAAAGGTCGCCACGGCTGCAGCTGCGCTCGGGACCGTGATCGGCGTGTTCCTCGCGTTCCTCTCGCTGCGGTCGGCCTCGGCCCCGGTCAGTGTTTCACCGCCGGCATTCCTCCCGGTCAGCATCGCGCCGAGCACCCGCCCCGTCAGCACGGCAAGCAGCACGGCGGCGACCATCTCCGGCACATCCCCGACCCCGGCCCCGAACGCTCCACGGGCCAACGCGAACCCCTCCACGATTGCGGTCACGACGACCAGTGCTTCCAGCGCTCCCGGCACTGCTGGTTCTGCGGGTGCCCCTGGCTCTCTCTCCGTTACCCCGGTGCTCCCGGCTACCCCGGCGCTCCCACCACTCAGCGCGGGTGGGGCCGGCCGCGATAGCGCCGACTTCCTGGTAACACCGCCCGGTTCGGCTTCGGATCCTGATTCGGCTGGACACGGTGATCTCCGTGATGATCGGAGATCACCGCACCGCCCCGCGGGGCGCGTATCCGACCTCACGCCCAGTGTGGACCACACACAACTTGCTAGCCGCACCGCTTCCTCGCCGCAGGTGGCCCACGCGTGCCACAAGCGCGAAGCGCTTCGCACGACTCTCGTTCGCCCCTGCGTCAGCGCAGTGGTCAGCGATCGAATCCAGTGCATCCGCACCGCCGGCGAGTCCGACCACGTCTTCGCCAAGTGCACGCGAGTCCAAAATCACCAGTTCGTCATGAGCTGCATACATCCCAATACCCCTGAGTCTCAACCGTGGCGCTGAGATACAGCTGAGATGTGACCTCGCCATGACCGGTCGCCGAGCGCCTGTGAGTTTGTCCCACTCGGCCGGCGTAGCGCGCGGCGAGTCGCGGGCCGTGACCTCGGTGTGCAATTCGCTCACGGCGTCGAAATGCGGTGTCGATGAACGGGGAGACGGCAAGCGGTCCGGTGGACGCGCGGAACTGCAGCGCGTCGGCGGGCGGCGGTCGTCGGCCTCGACCAGCCACGGCTCGCCCTGGTCCTGGTCGTGTCGGGCACCCCATGCGCCGTTCTGGCCACGTGTTCGACCGCTGCGGTAAGTCGGCGCACTGAGCGCATGGCGGAGCGCGCGAGAAGCAGACTGTCTCCCGTCGCTACCGCGATGCCACTCGCCGCGGCGACGGCGAGCCACAGCTCCAGGCTGTGCAGCGAGTTGCCCACGGTGCTCAGCGACTGGATGAACGAGATCGCGTAATCCGGTGTCGAGGACTGGATCGTGAAGACGCGGACGTGTTCACCCTTGAAATAGGTGCCGTAGAAGATCTTGCCCGGCCGCGACCTGGCGGCCACCGCGACCTGAGTCGGCATCCCCGTGGTCGGGTACGTATATGTGGTCCCAGTGATTCCACCACCCCATGCGCAGGCGATGCCATTGGACGGGGTGATCTCAGCCATGTCTCCGCCGAAGGCGGGGACCGGCCCGGCCTTGCCGTTCAAGCAGTCCGCCCACTGCTTCTAGACGTCGATCTGGAACGGACCGTTCCCGTTTCCTGTCGCCGCACCGTTGTGCCCGTGACTTACACCGGGAGCCTGTGATGCTGCAGATCAGGTTGTTGAATTGGCCTCAGGGCGTGCCTCGGTCAGTTCGAGGAGGCCGGTATGTCCGCGTTGGCATACGCGAGCTCAGCCTCGATGATAGGGCGGCCACATTGGCAGGACGGATACGATCGCGCGGCACGCGCGCTATCGGCGATATGCAAGCCCTTCACGCTCGGCTTGAAGTGGGCCGCGCTTCACGAATCATCCCTTCTTAACCTTCCCGTCGACCTCGGCGAACGACAGTTCGAGATAGGGTGTCCGTGTCGCGATTCCACGGGTCTTTCTGTGGGGCTCGATAAGTCGACGTGGTCCGCTCAGCCCGAGCTTCTTAGGCTACTGAGGTGGCGTGGGCTGCACGACCGCCGGCGCATCGCCTGATCAACGACGCGCACGGCGTTTTCGAGCCCACGGGATCTCTCGACGGGCGCTGAAGACAAGAGGCGGGACGGCTGAGCATGTATGCGGGGATAGCTATGGGCGTGACGCTCCGACACCCGGGCGGGGTGCCTGGCGCCCGACTTGGACGATGAGGACGGGGCATGCCCAGGCCCGAGCGCCCGATCGACGGCGGTGAGGACGCGCTGACCCAGTTCGCGCTCGACTTGCGGGAGTTGCGCGCGGGTGCGGGAAATCCCGGCTATCGGGAGTTGGCACGCCGTGCCTATTACTCGGCCAGCACGCTGTCCGAGGCGGCGGCGGGCCGGCGTCTGCCCTCTTTGGAGGTGACGCTGGCCTATGTCCGGGCATGTGACGGCGATCCCGTCGTCTGGGAGGAACGCTGGCGCCGCTTGGCTACGGAGCTGGTTCCGCAGGAGGTCGACACTGATGTGGCCGCGTCGCCATACCTGGGACTGAGCACGTTCGGCCCGCAGGACGCGCAGTGGTTCTTCGGGCGCGAGCGGCAGGTGCGGGAGTTGCTGCGGCGCCTCACTGAGCGCAGGTTCCTCGCGGTTTTCGGCCCCTCCGGCAGCGGCAAGTCTTCCTTGTTACGCGCCGGTCTGCTGTCTGCGGCGGCAAACGGCGGGTTGGACGGCGAGGCAGAGCCTGTCCACGTGCTCTTCACTCCTGGCGCGCACCCGCTGCAGGAGTGCGCGGTGCAGCTCGCCGGGATGCTTGGCGTCACGGCCGGGGCGCTGCACGCCGACCTGGCCGCCGATCCGGGTCGGCTTGATCTGGCGATACGGCAGTTGCTGGCGGATCGGTCCACCGCGAGCGAGGTGCTGCTCGTGGTGGACCAGTTCGAGGAAGTGTTCACGTTGTGCGAGGACGCCGGTGAGCGCCGGGCCTTCGTCGCGGCGCTGTTGACGGCGGCACGTTCCCCTGCGAGCCGGGTTCGGATCGTCGTGGGGATCCGGGCTGATTTTTACGGGCGTTGCGCCGAGCTGCCCGACCTGGTTGAAGCGATGCAGGATGCGCAGATCCTGGTCGGCTCGATGACCGCGCAGGAGTTGCATGCCGCCATCACCCAGCCCGCGCTGCACGCGGGCCTCACGGTGGAGACGACCGTGGTGTCCACCATCGTCACGGAGATGATCGGCCGCCCTGGTGCGCTGCCGCTAATGTCCCACGCTCTACTGGAGACCTGGCTGCGGCGCCGGGGCAATACCCTGACTCTTGCGGGTTACCAGGCGGCGGGGGGCATCGACGGTGCGCTGGCCCGCAGCGCGGAGCGGGCCTTCACCGCTCTCGACGCCGAACAGCAGCGTGCCGCGCGCCATGTGCTGCTGCGGCTGATCGCACTCGGAGACGGCGCCGAGGACACCCGACGCAGGCTAACGCGCGGTGAGCTCGATGAGAATGCCGCCGCCAGCGTTGTAGTTCACGAACTGGCGCAGGCGCGTCTGCTCACGCTCGGGGACGACACGGTGGAGCTCACCCATGAAGCGCTCATCCGGTCCTGGCCCAGGCTGCGTGCCTGGCTCGATGAGGACCGTGACGGTCTGCGCCTGCACCAGCAGCTCATCGGCGCCGCGGCCACGTGGGACACCGAACACAGGGATCCTGGCCTGCTGTACCGCGGCAACCGGTTGAGCGCCGCCCAAGAGTGGTGAGCCGCACATCGCGACGATGTCACGCGTAACGTCCGGGTCCGCGAATTCCTCACAGCGTCAAGCCGCCATCGACGGCGCATGACCGCACTGCGCCGCGCTGCCATTGCGGCGGTGACGTTGTTCGCTCTCCTTGCCACGACCACAGCGGTCATCGCATTCCAGCAACGCGCCGCCGCGCAAGCACAACGCGACAGCGCCGTGTTCAACCAGCTCTCGGGCGAAGCAGACCGGCTGCACGGTACCGACGTGTCCCTGGCAGCCCAGCTCGACCTGGTCGCCCACCGCATGAAACCGGCTGATACGAAGATCTACACGGACTTGGTCGGCACGGAGAACTTCCCGTTGTCGACGGCTCTGGTCGCTCACACCGACGCGGTCCACTCGGTGGCCTTCAGCCCGGACGGGCACACGCTCGCGAGCGCCGGTGCGGACCACAGCATCCGCCTGTGGAATGTCAGCGACCCTCGACACGCCCCAGCTTCGAACCTGATCGCCAATACCCCCAGCGCCGTCAACGCGGTGGCCTACAGCCCGGACGGCCGGTCCCTGGCTGACGCCGGAGCCGACGGCACACTCCGGTTGTGGGACGTCGCCGATCGAACACACGCCGTGCCCGTGGGCGAGCCCTTGCGGCTCACCGACGCGGTGACATCCGTCGCGTTCAGCCCCGACGGCCATACCCTGGCCGCTGCCGACGCCGACCACACGATCCGCCTGTGGAATATCGCAGACCTCGCACATCCCGCACCGCTAGGCCAACCGCTCACCGGCCACACCGGCGCGGTCGAGGCGGTGGCGTTCAGCCCTGACGGGCGCACGCTGGCCAGCGCGAGCGTCGATCAGACGGTCCGGCTGTGGGACATCGCAGACCCCGCGCGGGCGACCGCGCTGGGCGCACCGCTGACCGGACACACCAACACGACCACAGCAGTCGCGTTCAGCCGCGACGGGCGGACCCTTGCCACCGCGAGCCGTGACACGACGATCCGCCTGTGGGATGTGGCAGACCCCGCACATCCCGCGCCGCTAGGCCAACCGCTCACCGGCCACACCAGTACCGTCGAATCCATCGTGTTCAGCCCGGACGGACAGTTGCTCGCGGCGGGAAGCGCCGACACGACCGTGCGGCTCTGGGACGTCGCGGACCCGGCTCATCCCACGCCGATCACGCCTGTGGACCAGCCCCTCGCCGGCCACAGCAGCACCGTCTTCGCCGTCGCCTTCAGCCCGGACAGTCACACCCTGGCCAGCGCCAGCGCCGACCGCACCATCAGGCTATGGGACGTCCCCCGCACACTCCTGACCACGCACCACGGCGCTGTCGAATCAGTGGCGTTCAACCCGCGGGGCCACACGCTCGCTACGGCGAGCGCCGACCATACGATCCAGCTGTGGGACGTCGCAGACCCCACACGCCCCACACGTATAGGCCAACCGCTCACCGGCCACACCGACGCGGTCTTGCTGACCGTGTTCAGCCCTGACGGCCGGATCCTGGCCAGTGCAAGCGCCGACCACACGATCCGACTGTGGAACGTGGCCGACCCCGGGCACCCGGCACCAATCGGCCAGCCGCTGAGCGGGCACACCGATGCCGTGTCCTCCGTCGCATTTAGTCCAGACGGCCACACCCTGGCCAGCGCCAGCGCCGACCGCACGATCCGGCTGTGGAACGTGGCCGACCCGGCCCACGCGGCGCCGCTCGGGCAGCCGCTCACCGGCCACACCGATGTCGTGGAATCGGTCGCGTTCAGCCCCGACGGCCATCTGCTGGCCAGTGCGAGCGACGACGCGACGGTCCGGCTGTGGAACGTCGCAGACCCCACACACCCCACCGCGCTCGGGGCGCCGCTCACCGGACACACCAGCAGCGTGTTCGCCGTCGCCTTCAGCCCCGACGGCCACACCCTGGCCAGCGCCAGCAACGACGCCACCATACGACTCTGGAACACTACAAACCCCACACACCCGACGCCGGTCGGCCAACCGATCGTCGGACACACCAACACGGTGCTCTCGGTCGCCTTCAGCCCTGACGGAGGCACCCTCGCCACCGGCAGCCTCGACCACACAGCCCGGCTCTGGGCGCTCGACCCCGGCCCGGCCGACCACCGGATCTGCGCCTCCACCGCCGACGCCCTCAACCTACCGAAATGGCAGCAATACGTATCGGATCAGATGGCCTTCGATCCGCCGTGCGGCACAGTGGCCGTCCCGCATTGATTGCTCGGCGACGCCTGCCGACCCCGATCAACCCTCCCCGCTAAACAGGACCCACCGGTACCGACCGCAGCCTTGAGAGCCGCCTCCGGCATCGGACGGGGATGTTCGCGTGTCCCTGCTCGACACCATGCCACCGATCAGAGGGAAGCAACCACGTGACAACCCACCTGTGGTACTCGAATATGCGATGCGGCGTGCTGATCTGCGGCGCTGGCGACAGTCAGGCAGCGATCTGATATTCGCTGGTGATGCCACCGAGGACGGGTCTTCGACGGATGCGCGCCGCGGACAGATCTATCACGGCGGCAGGCGGACGATCAGGATCGTCCTCGGGGCAGCGCTGGGAGAGGCCCTGGTGCGGCCGAGCCGCGTTGTAATGCGCCACGTACTCAGCCAACACCGCGTGCAGGTGAGCCTCGTTCACAATCAGCACATGGTCGAGCAACTCGCGCCGCAGGGTGCCGATCACGCGCTCGCAGATCGCGTTCGCCCGCGGTGCCTGCGGCGGACTACGCAGAACCCGCAGGCCACAGCACTCGAAGACCGCGTCGAAAGCCTCAGTGAACTGACCGCCGCGATCGCGGATCAGGAACCCCGTCCGCTCGAGTCGCTCCCCCAGCGTCATCGCGAACTCCCGCGCCCGCTGCGCCGTCCACGCTCCGTCCGGATGGGCGCTGATCCCGGCGATATGCAGCCGACGGGTATGGTGCTCGATAAACACCAACACGTACACACGCCGCAGCAGCACCGTGTCCACGTGCAGGAAGTCAGTGGCGATCACCGTGTGAGCCTGCGCCGTCAGGAACTGGCGCCAGGTCGGCCCGATGCGCCGCGGCGCCGGATCAATCCCGGCATCATGCAGAACCTGCCAGACGGTGGACTTGGCGATCCGGTGTCCGAGCTTGACCAACTCGCCTTGGATGCGCTCGTGACCCCACCGCGGATTCTCCTCTGCCATGCGAAGGATCAGCGCTTTGACCGCTGCGGCGGTCGGCGGGCGACCCGGCGGGCGACGCGTCGTGGCATACGTGCCCGCGACCAGTCGCCGATGCCAGGCCAGAAGCGTCGCAGGCGCGACCGGGAACACCTCGGCCCACCGAGCACGCGGGATCAACCCAGACAGCGCCGCGAACCACGCACGATCCCCAGGCTCGTAACGCACACGCGCGACCTGCCGGCACAATACCGCGTTCTCCTGCCGCAGCACGAGCAGCTCGGCCACCAACGCATCCTCGCCGCGAGCCGCCGTCGCCAACAGTCCAAGCGCCCGGCGCCCCAGCCGATACGCCCACCCGACCAACACCCCGCGAGCCAACCAGCTAATGACGCCTCCGGCAACGCCACTGGTCACAGCAAAATCGAGTATCCGAGTACCACAGGCTGCACCCCGAACGACACTGATCCGACCGGGTGAAACCCGTCGCCCGAACCGCAACGAGATTGGTCTACACCACGTTAGGCCAACCAGAGCAGAGCCCACCGAAACAGACACAGCCCCCAGTTCCGCTTCGATGTCGACGGTGATGGCGCCGAAGAAGTTGATGTTCTCCGAGTGGCCGGGAGAGATGTGGGCGAGGATCTCGTCGGGCACCTCGCGGCCTGCGGCGCGCAGCGCGAGCACGGCCTTGGAGTAGTACTCGGTCGTCCAGGTCACCACGGCATTGGTCAGCACGGTCAGGCACCACGCCTGCTCGGTCTGCTCGATCAGGTGCGGGGTGACGATGGTGCCCTGCCGGGCGTAGTGCAGGTCACGGCGCAGGGCGTGGAGCGACTCGCCCTTGTTCAGGGCCCTGGTGATCTTCCGCCGGCACACCGGGTCGGACAGATACTTCGCGGTGTGGATCGTGCGGCGCAGCATCCCCCACTCCTTCAGCGCCGCGGCCAGGGTGTTCTGCCGGGACGCCGCCGACCATTTGCCCACGATCAGCGAAGCGGTCGCCTGCCCGTATTTGAGCGATCCGGCCATCCGCAGCAGGTCGGGCCAGCAGCCCTCGACCAGTTCCTCGTTCCACCGGGTGCTCAACAGGGGCCCAGCGTGCGGGTAGAGCGCGGCGGCCGGCGAAGGTCCCAGGTCGCGCACCAGCGTGATCCTGGTCAGGTCCCGTAGGGGGTCAGCGCCTTGCCGACCAGGTCGAACAGGGCGACGTTGATCAGAGTGGCGCCGTGGGTGTCGGTGGCGTGCTCGAAGATGGGCAGGTCGGTGGCGTTGCCGAGGAATTCGTCGAGGGCGAAGTGGCCTCGCGGGCGGTCGGCACGATGATCTTCGTGCCGTAGGTGGACCACTGGTCCGAGACGTGCGTGTAGGTCGACAGGACCCGCCCGCCGTGCACGATCATGTTGCGGCCCGTCAGGGACTTGCCGCACACCGGGAACCGCTGGCCGTCGGAGGAGGACATCGTGCCGGGGGTGCATTCCGTTGCGGAGCGAGCCGGCGAACATGTCGTGGAAGCGGGCGGTGCCATCGGCGTCCAGGCCGATCCCGCGCCAGGAGGCGATCTTCGGCGCGGCGATCTCGAACCAGGCGCCCTGCGTGGCCTAGGCGCGGCGGTGGCCGTTGAGTTCGAACAGTTGGCGTCACCGCAGGTCGGAGCCGGTGTCAAATTTTTTGACAGCAATCCCGGTTTTCTGTTCCGTTCCTACTCGACCCCCTATATACGCTATGTGGCCGATGAGGCGATCGGCGGGCGGTGCGCATCGAGGTGTGCGTGCGCCGGATGTACTGCCCGAATCAGGTCGACGCTCTGACCGAGCGCCATCAACGGCGCACCCCGTTCACAGATATCCGTCGGCGCAGGGTACGTGCAGGTTGGCGTATGGTCGCTCCCACGGGATGGGGAATCACGTTGAAACGCGAGCGCGGGCGCCGACCCACCTAAACGTTTCCGAACGCCTGTTGTGGGCGAGTATGAGCATTGATCTTGCCGAGGTCAACGCCTAAGTCGCGCGATCCGCGCGAAGTCGAACTCGATCCAACACAAGTGGTCGCGCAGTCTTGACACAATTGGTCTAGTCCTGTTCAGTACAGATCACGCAAAGCCGAAGACCGGCCACACTCGCACATCCACCCCCACCCGGAGACCTTCCGGCGCGGTGACGCGGCGTGCGGCCGAGCTCAACGCGTGCCGGCGCAGCACGTCTCTCGACAACTCGTCCTGGATCGATTCCGAGACCCGCGGGAGCGATTGCTCATGCGAAGGCGCACCCTTATTTCGTCCGGTGTCGCGGCGGCGGCACTCGCCGCGGCCGCCGCCACCGCCGTGATCCCCACTCAGGCGCAGGCCGCTCCCGGCCTGCCCGCCCACGTCCTCGAGGGCTACTGGCAGGACTTCACCAACGGCGCCACCCCGCTGCGCCTGTCCTCGGTGCCCTCGCACTACAACATCGTCGCCGTAGCGTTCGCGACCACGACCGGCACGCCCGGCGCTGTGTCGTTCAGCGTCGACTCGGGCCTGTCCTCCGCGCTGGGCGGATACACGCAGACCCAGTTCATCAGCGACGTCCAGACGCTGCACTCACGCGGCCAGAAAGTCGTGCTCTCCGTCGGCGGCGCGAACGGCACCGTGAGCGTGAACGACTCCACCAGCGCGCAGAACTTCGCCAGCAGCGTGAACGGCCTCATCAAGCAATACGGCTTCGACGGCGTCGACATCGACCTGGAGAACGGCGTCAACCCGACCTACATGACTCAGGCGCTCAACCAGCTACACTCCGACGTCGGCAGCAGCCTGATCATCACCATGGCGCCGCAGACCGTCGACGTGCAGTCCACCGGCGGCGACTACTTCCAGCTCGCGCTCGACATCAAGAGCATCCTGACGATCATGAACACGCAGTACTACAACTCCGGCTCGATGAACGGCTGCGACGGCAACGTCTACTCCGAAAGCACCGAGAACTTCCTCACCGCCCTGGCCTGCATCCAGCTCAAGGGCGGCCTGAGCCCGAGCCAGATCGGCCTCGGACTGCCCGCGTCCACATCCGCCGCGGGCAGCGGATACCTCGCGCCGACGACAGTGAACAACGCCCTGGACTGCCTCGCGGCCGGAACGAACTGCGGCAGCTTCAAGCCCTCCTCGACGTGGCCGGCCATCGGCGGCGCCATGGACTGGTCGATCAACTGGGACGCCTCCAACGGCTACAGCTTCGCCGACACCGTCGGGCCGCACCTGAGCGGGCTCGGTGGTAGAGGCGGTGGCAGTGGCGGTCCGGGCGAGCTGATCAGCGCGCAGTCCGGCAAGTGCCTGGACACCTACGACAACCACTTCGCCAACGGCACCAAAGAGGAGATCTGGACCTGCCACAACGGGCCGGGACAGACCTGGACCCACACCTCCAGCGGACAGCTGACCGTCGACGGCGGCAAGTTCTGCCTGGACGGCTACGCCAACGGCACCGCCCCGGGTACCAAGGTCGACCTGTGGACCTGCAACGGCGGCTCAAACCAGCGATGGACCGTCAACTCCAACGGCACCATCACCGAGGCCCAGTCAGGACTCTGCCTCGACGTCGCCGGACAGGGCACCGCCAACGGCACCCAGATCGACCTGTGGACCTGCAACGGCCAAACCAACCAGCCATGGAGCTGGTGACGAAAACGCGGTGATTTGACTTTTGAGAGAGTACCGACTTCAGGTGCCTCCGCAGGCGGCGGCGCCGGAAGCCTTTCTCTGTTGCAGTGACCGATGGCGTTTGGTTCGCGGCGGTCATATCCCGAGCGGCCGAGTTTTGAATGCATCGCGCAGGGCGCCCGATCGTTGACCGAGCCCGGGGCCTTCTTAAGATCTTCGCTACCTCGACAAAGACAATGCTCGCAGAGCGCTGCGGGCACCCCACATCACTTAAGGCACTGATCCATAGGGGATGTCGGCCCCAAACCACGTCTAAACTCGATCAGCCGGTAGCCAGGCCAGTTCCTACTACTTCTGGCACATGTTTTCGTGTTAAACAAACACCCCTTGCGGACTTTCCAGGCTATTGACAGGTACCCGAGTATAGCCTTTCCTTTTACTCAGGGTCGGCGCCCGCCCGTAAGGCAAAGTATGCTTTCCCTTGGAAGGGCGCGTGATGCTCCGCAGATCGGATTCCTATAGATCAAAGTTTCGCAACTGGAACAGGCGCTCGGCGGTGCTGTTAAGCCTTGTCCTGGCCACCATGGGCTTGTCGGCCGGGAGCCTGACCACCGCAGCCCAGGCCGTGGCACCCGCAATCACCAGCACGACGATCAATGTGGACGGTACCCAGGGCGGGTCCCCGTTCGACGGTATCGGCGCGATCAGCGGGGGCGGGGGCAACTCCCGGCTGCTGACCGACTACCCTGCGACCCAGCAGTCGCAGATCCTTGACTACCTGTTCAAGCCCGACTACGGCGCCAACCTACAGATCCTGAAGGTCGAAATCGGTGGCGACAGCGACTCGACCGACGGCGCCGAGTCAAGCATCGAACCCACCAAAGGCAACATCACCTGCACCACCGGCTACGAGTGGTGGCTGATGCAGCAGGCCAAGGACCGCGACCCGAGCATCAAGTTCTACGGGCTGGCCTGGGCGGCGCCGGGCTGGATCAGCGGTGGCTTCTGGTCCCAGGACACGATCAACTATCTGATCTCCTGGCTGGGCTGTGCGAAGAGCAACGGCCTGACGATCAGCTATCTCGGCGGCTGGAACGAACGCTACTCCGCGGGCGCGACCGACGACGGCTGGTTCGTGAGCCTGCGCTCAGCGTTGGACTCGGCCGGGTACTCCGGCGTGCAGATCGTCGGCGCCGACAGCGACTGGAGTATCGCGACCGACATGGCGTCCGATCCGGCGCTCAACAACGCTGTCTCCGTCCTCGGCGCGCACTATCCGTGTAGCGGCGGCAATGGCGGCAACGCGGACAGCTGCACCACCCCGGCCAACGTACAGTCATCCGGAAAACCGATATGGGCCAGTGAAAACGGCTCGCTGGACTACATCACCGGCGCGCCCGAGATGGCGCGCAGCATCGTGCGCGGCTATGTGGACGGCAGGCTGACGGCCTACATCAACTGGCCGCTGATCGCCTCGATCTACCCCAATCAGGCGTTCAACGCCGTGGGCCTGATGGTCGCGAACCAGCCATGGTCGGGCAGCTACGCCGTCGGCTCTCAGCTGTGGGTCGCAGCCCAGGTCACCCAGTTCACCGCACCGGGCTGGACCTTCATCAACAGCGTGAGCGGCTACCTGGGCAGCAGCGAGTCCAACGGCTCCTACACCACGCTCAAATCCCCGAACGGCAGCGACTACAGCACGATCCTGGAAACCTCTACCGCCACCAGCGCGCAGACCGCGACCTTCCACATCACAGGCGGACTGTCCACCGGCCAGGTTCACGTGTGGTCGACCAACGTGAACTCGTCATCCCCCTCCACCTGGTTCAACCACGTCCAGGACCTCACCCCGTCCGGCGGCAGCTACACCCTCACCTTGCAGCCGGGCTACATCTACACCGTGACCACCACCTCCGGGCAGTCCAAAGGCGCCGCGACCAGCCCACCGGCCGGCTCGCTCGCACTGCCCTACTCCGACAACCTCGACGGGGCGACCGGAGCCGAGACCCGCTACCTGGCCAACCAGCAAGGCGACTTCCAAAGCCGGCCCTGCGCCGGTGGCCGCGCCGGCAACTGCCTGCAGCAGATGACCGACCAGCGACCGATCCAATGGTTCACCGACAACACCGAAGTCCCGTTCGCCACACTCGGCGACACCACGTGGACGAATTACACCGTCAGTGTGGACGCGCTGATCGAGCAGGCCGGCGCGGTACGCGTCTTCGGCCGGGTCAACACCCAAGCCAAGTTCCACTCCGCGGAAACCGACGACTACTTCCTGCAGGTCGGCAACACCGGAGCCTGGTCAATCGTAAAAAGCAACACCAGCGCCACACTCACCACGCTGGCCAGCGGATCAGTAGCCGCGCTGGGCACCGGCACCTGGCACACCCTCAGCCTCACCTTCAACGGCGCCACTATCAGCGCCGCCATCGACGGAGTAAGCGTCAGCTCGACCACAGACAGCAGCTACGATGCCGGCCAAGTCGGTCTCGGCATCAACGGCTACCAGACCGACCAATTCGCCGACCTGTCCATCACCCCGGGTTCGGCGCCTCCGGCCGGCACCGCGTACGTGAGCGCAGCTTCGGGCAAATGCCTCGACGACCCCGCCTCGAGCACGACCAACGGTGTCCAGTTCGACATCTGGTCCTGCAACGGCGGCGCCAACCAGCAGCTCACCTCCACCGCCGGCACCCTCCAGGTCCTGGGCAGGTGCCTGGACGCCGCGGCACAGGGCACTACCCCGGGTACCAAGGTCGACCTGTGGTCCTGCAACGGCGGCGCCAACCAGCAGTGGACGATCAACCCGAACGGCACCATCACCGGCAAACAATCAGGACTCTGCCTCGACGTGCGCGGCGACGGCACCGCCAACGGCACCCTGATCGACATCTGGACCTGCACCGGCGCCGCCAACCAACACTGGACCCGGTCATGACCACGACCGGCCGACTGAACTGACAGACGCGACGAGCTTCCATTCTCGAACAGCGAGTATCCACATCCGGCTGTCCTCTCCCGGGCGCGGCGCCACCGGAGACGACGAATGGCCGGCATGTGCGGCGTCAACGCCGCACATGCCGGCTTCCACGCCAGCCGCAGGCCACGCGAGAGGAAAGGTCCGTATTAGATGAAGATCGGCGTGTACTTCAGACAATGGCGTTCTCGCCACCGCACGTCCTTCGTGTGGCGCATCGTTCTCGTCCTGCTTCTGGGCGCGGTCGGGGTGTTCGCGGCGCAGGGCCCGGCCACCGCGGCCCCGGCCACCATCACACTGGGCGTCGCGTCGTACGACCAGAACGGCAACCAGCTGCAACTGCACGGCCTCGGAATCATCAAGGTCGGCGGCACCTACTACGGCTTCGGCGAGGACAAGACCGGTGAATCCTCGGCCAACACCTCCTTCATCGCAATCCCCTGCTACTCCTCGACCAACCTGGCGACGTGGACCTACCAATCCGAGGCGCTGTCCCGCCAGTCCAGTGGGGACCTCGGGCCCAACCGGATCGTGGAACGCCCCAAGGTCATCTATAACTCCTCGACTGGGCAGTACGTCATGTACCTGCACATCGACAACTCCAGCTACAGCGAGGCGAAAGTAGGTGTCGCCACGAGCTCCAGCGTGTGCGGGCCTTACACCTACCGCGGCAGTTTCCAGCCGCTTGGCTTCCAGAGCCGGGACATCGGGCTGTTCC
The DNA here is from genome assembly GCF_035938995.1 of Actinocrinis sp. GTDB lineage: Bacteria > Actinomycetota > Actinomycetes > Streptomycetales > Catenulisporaceae > DASZGI01. Next base: position 4,694 of record NZ_DASZGI010000309.1, on the reverse strand, counting down.
AGGACACCAACGGCCAGGCCTACCTACTCTCGGAAGACCGCGCGCACGGGCTGCGTATCGACGCGTTGTCGAGCGACTACCTGAGCGTTACGTCCGCTGTCGCCGTGCTGCCCGACTACGAGGCACCCGCGATGGTCAAAGTCGCGGGCCGGTACTTCCTCTTCGGCTCCCACCTCAGCGGCTGGGCGAGCAACGACAACCAGTACGCCACCGCGACGTCATTGGCCGGACCTTGGTCGGGCTGGCAGGATTTCGCGCCGGCCGGGACGAACACCTACAACAGCCAGACGGCGAACGTCATCACCGTGCAGGGCAGCGCGGGCACCACCTACATCTACGCCGGGGACCGATGGAACACCGCCGACCTGGGCGCATCCACGCTGATCTGGCTGCCACTCACGATCAGCGGGACCACTGCCTCCATCACCTGGTACAGCTCGTGGTCGATCGACACCGCCACCGGGACCTGGAGTCCAGGCTCGTCGTCGGGCAGCAAGACGCTCGTCGGCAAGGAGTCCGGACGCTGCCTGGATGTCGCAGACCAGAGCACGACCCGCGGAGCTGCCGTCGACATCTGGGACTGCAACGGCGCAGGCAACCAGGCCTGGAACATCAACGGCGACGGCACGATCACCAGCGTCCAGTCAGGGCTCTGTCTCGACGTCAAGGGCCAGTCCACCACCCGCGGGACCGTCGTGGACATGTGGACCTGCAACGGGCAGGCCAACCAGCGGTGGACCGTGAACTCCAACGGCAAGATCGTGGGCGTGCAGTCCGGCCTATGCCTCGACGTCCTGAACAACGCCACCGCGAACGGCACGGGCGTGGACATCTGGACCTGCAACGGCGGCAGCAACCAGGCCTGGACGGCCCAGTGACCCCGAAGGTGCCGCTCAGCAGCCTGCGACGCGGCACACGGCTGACGACTGGGCGGCACCGCCAAACGCTTGTTGACACCCCGTGATCAGAAGACTACACAGTGCCTGGAACCTCATTGCTTACAGACCGGCTGGCCGGTCGGCAACCCTCGGCTGGTCAGCGGTATCACGCCCTCGGCAGTTCCGTAGCGTGTCTGCCCGGGCCACCAGCCTTGCAGGAGGAAGCATGTTCCGTGTCCCGTATCGGCCCGCCCGGTACCTCTCGCTGTTCGCTTTGGCCTCCGGCGCGGTGATCGCGCCCGTCGGCGCGGCCGGCGCCGACGCTCCGACCGCCAGCCTCGACTGCACCATCACCGTGACCTGGTCCATCAATCCCCCGCTGACCTCACAGACTCCGCACGTCACGCTGACCACCAACGGACCCAACGGTGTCGCCGACTGCACCGGCACTGTCAACGGACAAGCGGTCACGGACACAGGCACCGCCGAAGACCTCACCCAACTGCACGTGACCCAGTGCGTTAACACGGTCGGAACCGGCGTCTTCGTGCTCAATCTTCCGACCGCCGACGGCACCCAGACGGTGAGCGGCACCTACGACGTCCTCACCGTCAACCGCGCCAGCGTGTTCACCGGCGACCTCACCGGCACCGACAACGCCATCTCACAGAACGGCGACTGCTTCAACACCCCGATCAGCAGCGCCGTCGTGCAACTCATCGGCCACATCACCTGACCCGCGCTCAGACCACGCAGCGTCACGGCTGCAATAATTGATCTTGTTGTGGGTATCGCTAGGGGCTTCCGGCGCAGGATTGACAATTTTGTGCTTATGCCGGGGTTGGTGTGAGGCCGAGGTGGTGGAAGAGGGTTTGCATGCCGATGCGCAGGGTCTCGTAGTCGCGATCGATCTGGGTCCACACGAGGGGTTTGCGGCCGAGTCGGGGGCTGTGAAGCTCCCCCGCTGAGCTGGACACGTTCTACTTACGCTGCCAACGTGTGCTGCTGTCGGAGTCGCTCTCGCGTCTCGATCGGGGTGAGGTAGCCGAACTCGGGGTGCCGGCGTAGCCGCCTGCGGTTGTAGAAGACCTCGATGAACTCGAAGACTTCCGCGCTGTGCCGCACGGAAATACGATTCAGGGATCTGGCCTGCGGTTTCTCGTGACCGCTAGGCAACTACCTGATACTCGCTGGTGAGGCCGCCGAGCACCGGTCTTCGGCGAACGCGTGCTATATCCAGGTCGATGACAGTGGCGACCTGGTCGGGGTCGTGGTCCGGGACGCATTGGGCGATGCCCTGGTGTGGTCTTGCGCCGTTGTAGAGCAGCGCGTACTCGGCCAGAACGCTGCACAGGTGCGCCCGGTTGATGATCAGGATCCGGTCGAGCAGTTCGCGGCGCAGGGTCCCGATCAGGCGCTCACAGATCGCGTTCGTCCGGGGTGCCTGCGGCGGGGACCTGAGGATCCGCAGCCCGCAGTCCTCGAACACGGCGTCGAACTGCTCGGTGAACTGTCCGCCGCGGTCGCGGATGAGGAACCTCAACTCCTCCCACCGCTCCCCCAGCGCCATCGCGAAGTTGCGGGCCTGCTGCGCGGTCCACGCCCCGTCCGGGTGCGCCGTGATCCCGGCAACGTGCAGCCGCCGGGTACCGTGCTCGATGAAGACAAGGACGTAGACGCGCCGCAGCAGCGCGGTGTCGACGTGGAAGAAATCCGTCGCGATCACGGTGCGGGCCTGGGCAGCCAGGAACTGTTTCCAGGTCGGACCACTTCGCCGCAGCGCCGGGTCGATCCCCGCGGCGGTCAGGATCTCCCACACCGTGGCATACGCGATGCGGTGGCCCAGCTTGAGCAACTCGCCCTGGATGCGCCGGTGGCCCCAGCACGGATTATCCCGCGCCATCCCAAGGATCAGGGCTTTGACCGCGGGTCTGGTCGACGGGCGGCCCGGCACTCTCTTCGTGGAGGTGTACCTGCCCGCAACCAGCCGCCGGTGCCAGGAAAGCAGCGTGGCCGGGGCCACTGAAAACACCTCGACCCACCGACCGCGAGGCACGAGCCCTGACAAAGCAGCGAACCAGGCCCGGTCGGCAGGCTCGTAGCGCACCCGCGCGACCTGGCGGCGCAGCACCGCGTTCTCGTGCCGCAGCGCCAAAACCTCCGCCATCAAGGCCCCGTCGCTGCGCGCCACCGTCCCGAGCACTCCCAGCACCCGACAGCTGAGCCGATACGCCCTCCCAATCAACAACACCCGGGTAAGTCAACCAGTAGACGACCCCTCAGACAAAGCACCTGGTCACACCGGAATCGTGTTTTCGTGCGACACACCTTGACGCGGCGCAAGGGATGGCGAGCTTGCCTGTCGCCGTTGGCCGACTCCCGCACGATCGGGAGCAGAAGCCGCGCAATGTCGAACCGTGAGGGATAACCCCGTCACGTGTTCGCCCGCAGCGCGCCGGCCGCGCAGGATCGGACGTGGCGGCTCGGGTCGTTGCGCAAACAGCGGATGATCTCGAATGCGCTGGGTGCGCCGATCAAAGCCAGGGACTTGATCGCTTGGGCGCGGACGCGCTCGCCTAGGTTCCTCGCGGCCACCGCCAGCTCGTGCCGGGGTGTTTGCCGCGCCGTCAAGGCCCCGTGGTGCTCCGTCCAAGGTGTCAACGGCGGGACGCCCTGACCGGCCGTCCACTTCGGCCCGACCGTGATCGCGGCGATGAATCGGCGATCACACCATGAAGGTTCCTCGCCGAATACCGCTGACTGATGAAACCTGAGATCAGCAGCACGACCGCCACCCCCGCCACGGCATAGTTCCAGATCAGGGAGAGCGTGTCGCCAGCGACATGCAACACGCCCACCGTGAGCGCGATGCACCCGGTGAAACTCGCCGCGAAGACATCGCGGCCCATTACGGCCAGGTAATCGCGGACAGCTTGATCGAGCCGCGCTTCGTATCTACCGCCACTTATGATCTGGATTGCTCGGGCTGTCCCCCCTGCGGCGATCAGATCGAACGCCGCAAAGGCGAACCACCAGCCCGCCAGAATCGTGCTCGCCGACACATGCCAGATGGCCTGGGAACCGAGCACCGAGAACATGACGAACTCGCTGACGCCGAGCAACAGCGGCACGACCAGGTCGACCGCGCCGGGAATCCGCGGCGGCAGGATGATCGCGCCCGTCATCGGCCCGGCGTAAGCGACCGCCGCACCCAGCAGGCTGGCGCCCCACAACACCCAGAACAGCAACTGGTATCTGCCGAGGGCCGACGACGTGAGCAGCGCTGCCGCATCGATGCCGGCCACTGCGAGCGTCACACTCACAACCGTCACGCCAACAGACAGGTAATGGTCGATAAGGTAGGTGTCATAACGCTGACGGAGCGACTCCCTGGTAAGCTCACCAGGCCGTGCTCGTCGCTGTCCGGCCACACGGTGTCTGCGTGATCGTCCCTTGATGCGCATCATGGAAGCATTCCACCGGGTATCAGGTCCTGCGTCGCTCAATTCGCCGATCCGATTCCTCAACCCTCGCCTGTCGCGGCGTGCGGAGCCCGTCCCGGCGTCACGTGCGCTGCTTGCCGCCGGGCTTGACCTGTGGGGGTTCCTTTCTCCGGTCTTGGCTGTGACCTGGGTTGATGTGGTGCGGCTGGATCGTGGATGATCGTGGTCTGTATCGCCTCGACTGCCGTATCTGATCTTCTGTCGCGTACTGGCGTGGCTCGCGCTGCTCACTCGCCCGCGCGCGGCGCTGCACGCCGAGATCTTGATACTGCGCCATGAGGTGGCGCTGCTGCGGCGCAGCGGTATCAAGCCG
>NZ_DASZGI010000308.1:0-23751 GCF_035938995.1 Actinocrinis sp. | reverse complement strand
GAGGATCCCGTCTGGGCGGCGGACCCGGTGGTAGAGGCCACCTGGGCTGTGACGCGGGCGGCGCAGACCAGCCGGGCGGCGGACCCACCGGCCGAGCCCAGGGCGGCGGCTCCGGCGGCGGAAACCACCTGGGCTCTGGGGCCAGCGGCGGACCCAGCGGCGGAACCCAGCCGGGCGGCGGACCCGGCGGCGCAGACCAGCCCGGCGTTGGAACGGGCGGCGGGCCAGGTTCTGCGTCAGGACGGGGCATGAGACGCAAGCCTGGAGCCGGGCTGCGGTCCGCACGGGGACCGGGGGCAAGGTCCAAGCCCGGGCCCCGGGCCATGCCCCCGTCGTCGCGCTGCCCGAGCGGCGCGGTACCGGTCCAGTGGTCCATTCCCGCGCCCAGCGCACCCGCCTGCCGGATCAGCACGGTCTCCGCCCCGTCGGCGGGGCCGAGGTCGTAGACCCGACCGACACCGTCTACCTGGCGGATCTGCAGGTTCCAGATCCACGCTGCGGCCAACGGCGCCACGACCCGGGACACGTCGTCCCACGACCCCGGCGTTTCAAGGCGGGCGATCACGCCAAGACGCTCTACGTCGTTCCAGTTGAGGCGCACCCACGTGGAGTACCTGTTCCAGACCTCCGGCGCCGTCGCACCCTCCGCCATGAACCGCGCGACGTCCGCGGAATTGTGACGGATCAGATCTTCGGTCCGGCCCTGCTGCGCCGAGACGTCCAGTTCCGGCCAGTACAATCGCCGGCGCTGGTCCGGTTCCTGCAGATCGCGCCGCAGTCTTTCCGCCATCTGCCACCGCATACCGGCCGGAAAGCGCATGTCGAAAATGCCCGGCTGAGTCGCCCGCAGCGCGTTGAAGAAACAATCCCCGTCCTCGACTATCGGTACCGGCTGCAGGTTGCGCCATCCGGCCAGCCAACCGGCCACCTCGTCGAGACTGGCTCCCCTCCCCGCGTCACCGGCGGCCCAGCCGAGCACCTGCGCCACCGCCTCCTGCGGCGGCAGCGCGACCGGTCTCAAGCCGCCACGATCGCCGCCGATCGGCGTCGAGGGCTGCCGCTCGACATCAGGCGGTGACGGCGACGGTAAGAACAGCGGCTCCGGTCGGCTCTCGGAGCGGGCGCGCGGCGATGGCAGACCCAGGAACGGCTCGGCATCAGAAGGTGGCGATACCGTTCGCAGCCGACCAAAAGCAGGCTGTGGTGGCGGCGCCTCGAGACGGATTTGGCCTGGCACATGCCTGGTCCTGCGGCTCTCTCGCAGACCCGAGCCGAGACCGACGCCTCGGGCCCGGCTTTCGGTAGCGCCGCGCCGGTGCGCGGCAAGGACGTTCCGGGGAATGTCAAGCCCTGCGTTTCTCAACTGCTCCAGCAGTTCAGGCGGCACCCTACGCCGCGGAGCACCGCCCTTGGTGAGCCTTCGGATCTTGTAGAGCGCGTCCCCGATTCTCCGATCCTGGCCGTTTTCGGAAACGGTCTCCCTGCTGGTGGGAGCTCCGTCGTTCCACTTGTCCTCCGCCTTGAGCTGATCGATCAGCCGCAACAGCTCATCGTCGCGGATCTGGTAGCCACCGCCGGCATGACGGCCGCGGGAGTCCAATGGATGGTCGCGGGACCATTCCAGGTAATTGCCACGGGACCATTCCAGCGATGTCTCCAAACCTCGCAGCCCCGCACGCTGCAACTCCTCCAGCCGTTCCGGCGCCAGCACCCGCCGAGGCATTCCGCGCGCCGGATCACGGCTTCTGATTTCATACAGGCTCTTGCCGATGGGACGGCGGTTGCCCCTGGCGTCCACGACCGTCGCCGGTGCCAACGGAATTCCGTCGTTCCACGCTTCCTCGTCCGTGCGTTGCAACTCCTCGGCCAGCTCGGCCAATTCGTGTTCCGCGATACCGCCCCCCAGAAGGGGGGCGTCGTACTTCAGCATGGCCTCCTCGGCACCCTGCAGCCCCGCGGCCTTCAGCCGGTCGCGTGTATCACGGCTGACCGGCCGAATCTGGTCCCGGGTGATCTGCTCCAGCACTCTCCCGATCGGACGGATCCGACCGTGCTCGTCGGGCACCAACGCGTCCGGAAGCGGCCGGCCGTTGTGCCAGCCCGCTGAGTTCCACGTCTTCAGCCTTTCCACCAATCCGACCAGTTCGCTCTCTCGGATCAGCGAGCCCTCGTGCGCGGCGCCCGTCTCGGCGTGGACGTCCGGTGCCGGACCCGAGGCGTCGACAGGTGCGTCGACATCCATGGCCTCGTCGTCGCGGATGCCGTCGCCGGGTCGGAAGAGGTCGTCCCGCTCCTCGAAGTCGTCGCCGAACAGGTCCCGCCAGTCCACAGGGCCCAGCCGCCCACCCCCGGTGCCGGGGCGCGAGACATCGGGGACGTCGCCGTGCCGACCGCCGTCCTGCGGCGCGCGCTCCGCGCCCCGGTCCGCCTCGGCCGGCTCGGTACCGGTCCAGTGGTCCAGGCCCTCCCCCAAAGCGCCCTCATACCTGACCAGCACCATCTGCCGGCCGTCCTCGGGTCCGAAGTGGTCCACGCGGCCCGCAGCGTCCAGCCGGACGATCCGCAGGCCCCATACGAACGTCGCGGCCAGCGGTGCGACATCCCCGGTCAGGTCGTCCCACGCGCCGGGATCCTCAAGCCGTCGAACCAGGTACTGCCGCGTCCCCTCATTCCAGTTGTCGAGCACGCGCTGGAAGTATTCGTTCCACACGTCCTGCTCCCGTGCGCCCTGGGCCAGGCTCCGCGCCGCCGCCTCCGGCTCACGGCGGAGCAGGTCCTCGGTCGCTCCCGCTTGCGCCGTAATGTCCAAGTGGGGCCACAACCGCCGCTCGTGCTCCGGCAGTTCGAGATCGTTCCGCAGCGCCGTCGCCAACTGCGCCCGCATGTCGTTCGCGTCGTGCCAATCGATCCGTTCAGGCGCGGTCGCCCGCAACGCGTTGAAGAAGCAATCCCCGTCCCCGACAATCGGCACCTGCCGCAGATTCCGTTCCTCTAGAAACCTCACCATCCTTGCCGGATCCGGCCTCGCCTGCGCCCCGCCCACACCGGCGACCATACGCATCACCCGCGCCGCCGCGTCACCCGGCGACACCGCACGTGGCTCCCGAACCGGCCTCGGACCGTCGCCATCACCGCCATCACGGCCGACACCGCGGTCACCGCCAAGCGGCGACGGGATGTCGTCCGGCGGCTCCGGCGACCTGGACTCGCGCCGAATCTCTTCCCCATCCGCACCGGCGCCGGCAGCATCGTCACCAGGGCCGGACCGATCGGACGCCTCCTCGTCGGCCGGAATCTTGTCCGGGTTCGCCTCATACCAGGCGCGGACCTCGTCCGGAATCACGAACCCCGCACGGGTCATCTCATCCATCATCTTGCGCGACATGCGGCGAAAAGGTCCGGCGACGCCATTGAGGCTGCGCATGCTGTAGAGAACCTTGCCGAGCGTGCGCACCCGGCCGCCCACGGTGAAGGTCACATCCCAGGCGGGACGCCCCTCGCGCCAGGCCGAGGGATGCTCGGCCTTCAGTCTCTCGATCAGCATGATCAGCTCGCGGTCGGAGATCCTCACCCGTTGTTCGCGGCCAGCCGCGGGGCCATCCGGTGCCACCTCCCTGCGCCTCAGTAGTTCCTTTCGCCGTGCGGTCTGCGTCTGTCGTACTCGGCGCGCCAGTTGCACCCCGGAGGCAGGCCCCTGCCGCGCGTACCAGTCTCTGACATCCGCCGGCACTTGCAGCCCCGCCTCGATCAGCTGCTCCAGGACCCTATGCGGCACCACACGCCGCGGATCACCGCCGGCGTCGAGGGACAGGATGTCGAGGAGAGTTCTTCCGATTCTCCGTGTCAGCCCACCATCGACGACGGTCGCTTTGCCTGCTGGAAGCCCGTCCTGCCATTGGTTGTTTTCCTTAAGTCTGTCGATCAGCCCCAGCAGTTCATGGTCCTGGATCGCGTAGCGGGGCGCACGCGCGGCGGGGGTCCTCGCCCCGCGCCCCGGCACCGCGCGAGACCGGCGTCCGCGCGGTTGAGGCACGCTGGGCTCAGGCGTGCGCGGCTGATGAATGAGGGCTTGGCCTGAGGGGCCCGGGGTCGGACGTTCCCCCGAACCGGTGTCGGCCATTGCGGGGTCGGCGGTGCTCCGGCTCGGCTGGCCGCCGCGGCCAGAGCTGCCGGGGGCGTCGCGGCGTCTTCCGTCACCACGCCGTCCGTCCGCGCGTCTTCCGCTCCCACCCGCCTGAGCACCGGACCGGACGCCCCCGAGGAGCCTGGGCTCAGGCCTGGGTAGCCCGTCGACCAACTCTCCGGCCAATGCATGGGCCCGCTCGACAGCGTAAGCACTGGGCGCGTCGCCATCACGCATCACCGACGCCCTGCCATCCCCGGCGGCCACGTCCCCGGTGCGCAGATCTGCGACGATCTGCCGGACCGCCCGGAACGCCGGATGCGGATCGGCCCCGGGGTCCAACGTCACCGGCAGCGGCCCCCACGCACGGCGAACAGATTCCTCGGCCACGGCGACAAACGCGTCGTGCCAACGGCTCTCACCGGCTGCCGGCCACTTTTCGAAGCGCGGCGAACTCTCGAGCAACACCGGGTGCGCGAGCTCTGATTCCAGAACTAGATTGGCGTCCTGCTCGGCGCTTGCTTGAGCGGCGATAAGGGGTTCGCCGCCTTCGACCCCGTCGACGCCCTCCTCCCGTTCACCGGTAGGGACTCGCCAGTCCGGCTCAGTGGAGCGCAGCGCCAGCGCGTCTTCGGGTCCAGCCACACTCGTCGGCTTGGACTCGGCCAGGCTCCCCGGCAGCACGGCATCACCGGACGCCTCGACCCGCCCCGGCCCGGCCTCGGATCCGGCACGGTCCGACTCCAACCCGCCGCGGTGCGACTCCAACCCGCCGCTGACGGCCTCGAGCTCGGCATGGCCCGCCGTGGCCCGCCCCGGCCCGGCTTCGAGCGTCACAATCGGCGCTTCAGCCGGCCGGTACTCGACGGCCGATCTCACCGCGACGGGCGGTGCGTGTTCGGCCTCGGAGACCGTGGCGTGAGCGGTGTGGGAGGTCGTGTCGAACCCGGGAAGCCCGGCCGTGGTCCCTGTCACGGCCGGCCGAGCCGCAACGTCGGCGCGCGCTGGCGTCGCGAGCGGCTCCGCGGAAGCGGCCGACCCGTGTTCGGGTTCGAGAACTGCGGCACCCCCGACCTCGGCCCCACGCCTGAGCAGCCCGGCGTCAGCCGCGAGTCCGGGCAGTCCAGTTGGGGCCCGTCCGGGTCCGGCATCGAATCCCGAGGTCGGCTCTCCGGCCGGTCCGTGCCCGTCGGTGGTGCTCGATATCCCGGCCGACTCCAGCGGCAGCTCTACGGTCCCCACCAGCCCGGCCGGCCGCCTCGACAGCTCGCCTGCATCCACCGGCCCACTTGTCTCGAGCGACTTGACCGCAAGCCCAGGCGGCTCGCCTGCGTCCATCGGCGCCGCGGCGGTTGTCTGCAGCGGCCGGGCCTCGCCGGTAGGCGATCCGGCAGTATCCATCAGTGTCGCGGTCATCTCCGGCGGCGCGGCGACACGTCCAAGCTCGGCACCAGGCTCCCGTTCCACCACGACCGCGCCCTTTTCGTCCGCCGCAGCAACGATTGTGGGGCGCGTGTAGTAGTCGTCGCCGCTGGGTTTCTCGCCGTCGTCTGAGGTGTCGCTGAGGGTTTGTAGATCGTCGGTGATGCGGGCGAGTTTGTCGGTCAGGCCGGGCAAGAATTCGGCGGGGTGTTCTGCGATACCGTGCTGCCCTTCCCGCCCCGCGAACAGGCCCCCCGCGATCCCGGCGGTCACTGCCAAACCCAGGTCCTGGCTCCCGCCGAACGCCGCGTTGGACACCAGCCCGGTCGCCAGACCCGTCGCCCCCGCCATCCCGATCCGCCCGACCGTGGTCTTGATCAGATCCGGCGCCAGCGCGTGCCCGACCTCGTGCAGCACCCCACCGACCGCACCCCCCACCGCGCCCATCTCCGCCGCGCCCACGGTCGAGGAGGTGTCCCACTTGGTGCGGTCGTGCAGCACGAACATCTGGAACGCCTGCACCAGCGCGTCCATCCCCGTCTGGATCGCGGTGGCCGACACCACCGTGACCAGGAACCGTTTCGCGATCTGCGCGACCACCAGACGGCCGATCGCCTCCACCTCCACCGCCACCGCCAAGCCCCAGACCGTGGTGGACCACTCGATGATCTGCTCCGCCATCCAGATCAACTGCAACAGGATCATCAGCTTGGAATACTGCGTCTGCACCGCCGTGCTCTTCGCCATATCCCCGACCTGCTGCGCCCCCGCCACCATCTGCGGCGCCATGCCCCCGATCTGCGAGATCAGCGCATGGAACTGCTCCCCCGCAGGACCCGACATCGCATCCGCCATCCCATACGACAACGGCCCCAACTGATCAGCAAACCCCGACATCTGATCCGCAGTGCTATGCCACACATCCCCCAACTCGCTAAGCCGGTCCTCATCCCCCTGAGGCCACGACTGCCCCACCGCCAACTGCGACACCCACTGCAACGCCGAAGGCATCTGAATACTCACAAACCAAGCTCCCACCACCACACGGAGACAACCGCCCGGCAATTGGGCACACCGCCAACGCGCCCAGCCAAGATCATGACAACTGCTATCGCCACGACACCACCCCCGTCGTCCCACTCTGCCCGACAAGACACCACGCACTGCCCACGGACAACCACCCCGATCAATACTCGAACACCCATCACAATGGGCTGACCCATCCCGATCGGACCGCGGACCTGACGGGCGCTCGCCGACGTCCACGGGTTTCGTCGACGGCCTGTTGCGCCACATCGCCCACCCTGACCGGCTTCGAGGCCGCAATCAAACAACTGCTGCGCCCGGCGCCGGCGGTGCACCACGACGCGCGACGACTACTCCTTGGTCGGGAAGTAGCTGAACACCGTCTTCTCGGACACTCCGCAGGCTTCTGCGATCTCGGCAACGCGCACAGCGGCCGATGGCGCGGTATCGGCGAGACGTCCTCTGGACCGACCTGACCAACACGGACGGACTTATCTACACCTGCACCCGACCGAATTCCGACAGCCTCGTCACAGCCAACCGATCCGCCCCGAACCCGGCCGAATCTTCAGGTGGTGACCAAGCCCGGCGTGAGCAGCAGCGCCGCGGCGAAGCACAAGCCACTCGCCCCCACCGGTTGTAGAGCGTTGAGACCTTGCGCTTTTCCCCGAGAGTGATCGCCCGCCGCTCCTCCTGGATCAGCCCGGCAATGATTTTCAGCTCGGCCTCGTGCTCGGCACTTTGCACGACGTGCCCGGCCCATGCCTGGAAACCCGAAGCAAGGATCCACGACAGGGAGTCGAGGACCACCGTCCACGCGGGGTGGGTCAGCGGGCCGGTTTGCACCTGTGTGATCAGGTTTAAGCCGACGCCCGCGAACAGGCCCGACAGGAAGTTGAGAAGTGAGGAGGAGAACATCCCGCTACCCCGAAGCATCGAGATCGGTCCAGCCGAGACGGTAGATCTCCGCCCCCAGCTTATTCATCAGGTCCGCGGCGCGAATCCACTTGCCGTCGGCGAGTGCTCTAGCGACCTGTTCCAGCGTTTCCCTGCGCCCGGACCACATCTTCAACTGAGCCGAACTCGGCGCCGCCTTCTCGTCCTCGATCTGGCCGAGCAGGTTCTGCCGTTTCCGGATGTTTTCCGCCACGTCGGCGCTCAGCTGTTCGAAAGCATCAAGCAGGTGGGCATGAATCGGCTAGGGCGAATGGTCCGACTCTGGCTGCTGTACCGCATTCTGCTCCGGCTCCGGCCCCGATTCCGATGCGAGGTCAATTGCGCCTGCTCGAGGGCTGACACGCATAAAGCGGTGCTCGCCAGGTCCGACAGGAAACCTCCGGCGCCGCTGGGCCAGCCGTCGCTGAACGCCCCACCATCCTCGGCATCCGCCGCGAGCCACTCACAGGCCGACCTGATGGTCTCCCCCGCTCCCGCGAACAGGTGGAGGCCAGCGATCACCGACGCGGTGGTCCACGGCAGTCGAGCCGGGTAGTAGTTCCCTAGATCATCCGCAGCCGGGGATTCTCGGCGATCGCCAGCAGCTGCGCGAGACGCGTGGCGTCGAGGTGCGGCGCAGAGGCTTCGAGCCGCAGCAGCACTCCCAGCATCCATGTGTGCTGGATACGAACGGCGTCCGCATTCTCGGGCGGTGCAGCGACCGGCGACTGCCCGTGGCCAGGTTGCGCCGCCGCAGCCAGTGCGAGGAAATGGGGCTGCTCGGCCAGATCGGGTCCGCACGGCCGGGGCAATTGTTCCGGATCGCTACAGTCCCAGCTACTGCGCACGAAGTCGGTGGTCCTGTCCCAAGCCCCTGCCAGATCGAATTCGGCAAGAGCCATCGCGGCGAAGGCTGCCGCCGCGGAGTTCCGGGCCCACGTCTCATCGCGGAATCTGGTCCGATATTCGATCCGCCCGACCATGCGGTCGCACCCGATCCAGAGCAACAGCGGCGAGAGCGGGGAGAGTTCAGCGCTCTCTTCGTGCCCGCTAATCGCGATGAGGTCGTTCAGGGTACTGCGGACGTGGTCGCCGCCAGCGTGCTGGAGGTATGAGTTGACGTTGTCGCTCGGCTCCGGCAGCGGCACGTCCTAGTCGTTCCAGTGCCGCCGCGCGTAGTCCACCAAGAGGCGGGCACGGGTGCGGTGGCCGACCGACAAAGCCTCGTCATTTGGCTCCACCAGCGGATGCCGAGGATCACCCGTGAGCTCGCAGAGCGTGGCCGAGCCGATCAGCCTGTCCGCGTAGGGCCGCGGGATGTCAAGCTCCAGCGCCCCGAGGCAGGCGAACCAGTAGAGGGCACGCCGCGCGTCCGGCCCGGCGACCCGGTCGTGGCCAGGGCGGTGACCGACGTGTCCAATTCCTCGCGCAGCCGCCGCACGAGGAACAGCACTCGGTTGGCGGTCCGCACGTTCGCCTGAGCGTTGTCGACGACGAACAAGTGGCGCTCGCAAGCTGGCGAGGTGAGCAGGACTGAGGCCTCCGGCGGCGAACTCGTCGCTCGGCATCCTCGAGCGCTACCCGGCGCTTCTCCCGGTATGAAAGGGCCAGGGTGCTGAATCTGCACGCCAAGCTCCTGGCCTGGGCTGCTTCTTATTCTGCTCGTTCGGTCCAGAGCTCGAGTGCATGCCGAGTGGCGACGGTGTCAGGGTGTTCGGGTCCTTGGATGCGTTCACGGATCGGGAGCAGGGCGGCGAACATGTCGCGCGCGGTCGTGGGATCCCCGGCCTCGCCCGTCCATCGCGCGAGGCTGTGGCGGGCGGCGAGGGTGCTGGCGTGTTCGGGTCCTTGGATGCGTTCACGGATCGGGAGCAGGGCAGCAAACATGTCGCGCGCGGTCGTGGGGTCCCCGGCCTCGCCCGTCCAGGCGGCCAGGTTGTGGCGGGTGTTCAGTGTGCGGGGATGCTCGGGTCCTTCAATGCGTTCGCGTAGTCGCAGCAGCGTGGCTTGTTGCTCGCGTGCCTCTGTGGCGTCTCCGAGCTCACCGGTCCAGTAGGCGAGGCTGTGGCGCGTGATCAGGGTATTGGGGTGTTCGGATCCTTCGACGCGTTCACGGATCGGGAGCAGGGCAGCGAACATGTCGCGCGCAGTGGTGGGCTCCCCGGCCTCGCCCGTCCATCGTGCGAGGCTGTGGCGGGCGGCAAGGGTGCTGGCGTGTTCGGGTCCTTGGATGCGTTCACGGATCGGGAGCAGGGCAGCGAACATGTCGCGCGCGGTCGGGGGGTCCCCGGCTTGGCCGGTCCAGGCTGCGAGGCTGTGGCGGGTGGCGAGAGTCTCGGGATGTTCGGATCCGTGCACGTGCTCGCTGACGGCCAGCAGGCCGGCGAACAGGTCACGTGCGTGGGCGGCGTCGCCTGCGGTTCCCACGGCCCATGCCAGCCAGGCACGGGCGCTCAGCGTGTCGGGGTGCTGTCGGCCAAGCTCTCGCTCGCGGGCGGCGGCCACCTGGCCGGTCGCGTTGAGGGCTTCCCGGTAGTTGCCGGAGGCGTGCAGGAATCTGGCGACGTCGAACAGGCCGTCGCTCCAGGGCTCGAACACCGCGAAGCAGTGCGCCGCCAGTGCCGCGTACTGCGGCCAACTCGCGGGCAATTCCGGTTCCCCGGGTAGCGCGGCGCGCAAGAGTGTGGCGGCGCTCTGGCGCCATCCACCGCGTTCGGCCGGGACGAGTGCGTCCAGGGTGACTGCTTGAACCAGACGGTGCAGCGAAACTGTGCCGTTCGCCGGGGCGCTGATCAGACTGAACCCTCGCAGCGCGGTCAAGGCGTCGTCCAACGCGAACCCGTCATGGGCCAGGACCCGGATCTGTTCCGCCTGGTGCGGGTCGATGGCGTGCAGTGTTGCCGGATCAACACGAAGCAGGCGGCGGATCGGGATTGCGTCGGGGGCATAGCACGCCAGCAGGCGCAGCAGGTCGACCGCGTCGGGAGCCGAGCGGCTGAGATAGGTGATGGCCGCGTCCCAGGCCCCCGTGACGGCCTTGCCGTACTCGCCGGGAACGGTGCGCGCCAGTAGCCGTGCACAGTCGGAGGAGAGCAGGTGGAGGTAGTCGCGTAGGGGCCGTCCGGTGTTGCGCAGGAACGCGGCCGCTTGCGCGAGCGCGAGGGGCAGTAGGCCGAGCGCGTCGGCCAGTTCGTCGGCGGCAGGCCGATCCTCGTCGGCGGTGTGGTCGAGCAGGAATGCGGTCGCGACGTCGCGGTCCAGGACCGCTACCTCCACCGCTGTGGCGCGAGGCCAGTCGGCGGCCTGTGAGGTGACCAGGATGTGGCCCGGGCCGGCTGCAGGGGTCAGGCGGAAGGCCAGGGCGGGGTCGGTGACGTTGTCGATCAGCAGCAGCCAAGGACGTGCACGTCCGGCCAGTTCGCCGTGCAGGAGGGAGAGCGCGTCGCCGTGCTCGAAGGGGTTCATCAGGCCGAGCAGCGCAGCCAGTTCGCTGACCTGTCCCGCCAGTGAGCCGGCGTCCTCGGCGTTGAACTGCCATATCAGCTCGTAGTCGCGTGCGTGCCGGTGGGCGTACTCCAGGGCGATGCTGGTCTTGCCCACACCGCCGAGTCCGTGCAACACGCGCATCTGGGGACTTTCGGGGTTCGAGGCGAACCCTCGGTGGATCTCGGCGAGCAGCGCCTCGCGACCTACGAGATGCGAGGGGCGCGAGCCGAGCCGTATGACGCGTCCTTCACGTCGTGCGCGCTGGTACACCAGCGTTCCGATCGCCACCCCGTACGGTGCGAAAACTATCGGTGCTGCGTCGTCGGCGTGATCGCGCAGGTCGAACGGGATTGTGTCACCGGGCCCGATCAGTGCGCCGCCGGGCCCGGCGGCGGAGGGTTGGAGACCACCACCGGCCCCTGGATTGTGCCTGCGGCGACCCCGTGAGGCGCACTGATGGAGACATCGCCGCCGACTGCCACCCCCGCCACGCCACCGGACACCAGCCGCGTGCCGCCCGGCCGCTTTGGCCTGGGAGACCAGCCTTTCGAACTCGGCCGCGAACTCCGGATCGCGGTCGAGCGCCTCCTCCAAGGCAAGCTGAAGCTGCTGGCGTGTACGCGCTGGGACCGAAGGCGCGTCCGAGTCGGCTGAGGCCTCCTGTTCGAACTGCTCAAGTGCCGCATCGCCGCCGAGTTTGGTCGCCACTGCCCGGTGAAGACGCTCGACAGAGACGTCCAGAACCTGGTCAAGATCCGCGTCCGCACGCCCGGCCACCCGCCGAGCCTTACGCCAGATCCACCCGGCCAGATATCCGACCGCGACATCCACACCGACCATGACCATGAAACAGACCCCTCTCACCCAGCGACTCAGACCACTGTAAACACCGGGAGCCAACACGATCGGAGATTGCCGACATCAGGCCTGCGCGCCATCCAGAAGTCCAGTCCCCGAAACAGAAATCGGGTCGGTCCACGGTCGGTTGTCACGTCGCGGCATTCGTCGCCAGATCCTGGCGGACGTCAGAGTCGTCGGCCAACTCCCGAAGTTCCGCTTCGGTGGGGTGCAGCGCGAAACCACGTCGCGCGAGCGGCGTGAAGACATAGCCGGAGTACATCCAGGCGCGCAGCACGGAGATCGCGTGCCACATCGACTCCGCCTCGAATATCTCGTAGAGACGGCGCTGAAGTCCTGCTCATGCGGCTTGCGGATCAGTTGCTCGTCACGCAGGCGGCTCTCCACGCTTTCCTGTGCCTTGCGCGCCCCGTTGACCTGGCCCGCAAGCGCAAGCAAGGACCGCAGGACCTCATCGTGTCCGATTGGAGCGGCAAGATCGAGGACGGCTGGCTCAGGTTTTACCCTGAGCCCCGCTGCGCCGCCTCGCCATCCACAGCCTCGCCCGCTCAGGCTCGCTAACACCCCGCCCAGTGACGCGGGCCATGCACCCCATCGCGACCACTGCCAGACGAATCAGTGTATTGACACATACCTCAATTTACGTGACGCATATTCCAAATAGTGGGACGATCCGTTGCGGAGTGATGTAGCCGTTACTGGAAGCAGTCGCTGGAAAGACGCCCACCCCACTCTGACCAGGCACGATGCCACTTGGTGGCCGGCAGTTTTTGACCCGGACTCAAAAGCTTGCCGATGACGAAAATGCAGGTCGCGGCGACGCCAGCCCAGACAGATTCAACCTTTCGACCTGTCTGCCGTAGACAAAGAAAGAGGCCAGATGGGCTTCAACTACCCATCTGGCCTGCGGTTCCACTTGGTGTTGCGCGCTCGGAGGGATTCGAACCCCCAACCTTTTGATCCGTAGTCAAATGCTCTATCCGTTGAGCTACGAGCGCTGGGTCTCGTCAGCAGGGTTTAGCGCCTTGGCTGGCCGACCCGTCGAGTGTACATGGTGCGGGGGGTGGGTGGCCAAACGGTTAGTCAGGGCAGGTAGGGCGGTTGCGGCGGTGGGCTGCGCGGGGGTGGTCGCGCGGCGGGTAGCGGGACGGGCGGTGTAGTCCGCGCGGCGGGCGGATGGCGCGGTGGTAGCGGGCGCGAATGCGGGTGGGCGGGCTGAGCTGTGGCTCGCGGAAAATGGGTTGCGGCGGGGCGGTGGAGGGCTCCAGACTCGTGTGCGCTGCGGGCCTTTGGTCACGGCTTTGGTTGTGTTTCGGCTGTGTTCCCGCTTGGCGGATTGGAGGAGGTGCCAGATGTCCAACGTCTTTGTCCTGGACTCGGCCACGTCTTGTCCAGCCGCCTCGCGTCCGCGCTGATTTTCCATTTTTCTTCTGCTCCGGCGAGGCGGATTCATCTTCTGTCTCTGTTTTGGAGTTCTCGGTGCGCTCGCACTCTTTTTCCGCTGATTCGTACGATTCTTCGCCTGCTCCGCGTCGGGGACGACGTATGCGGTTTGACGACGAGGCCGACCTGCCTGTGCGGCGGGGGCGGCTGACTGATCATGAGCGTCTTTCTTTGCTCAACGCCCGCGTGGAGCTTGAGGACGCGCTTGCTGTGCCTTTGGGGGCGGACCGGTGGTCTACCTGGGGGCAGGGCGAGATGGGGCCTGAGCCTCTTCCCGACTGGGTGATCACCTCTGAAGGCGCCGTGGACACGGAGCTGGGAGTGGTGAAGACGGGGAAGGAGGCGGAGGTCTTTCTTGTCCGGCGGGAATTACCCGGGGGGCCGTCCGTTCTACTCGCCGAGAAGCGGTATCGCAGCTCCGACCACCGCTTGTTTCACCGGGACGCCGGGTACCTCGAGGGACGGCGCATGAAAGAGTCCCGGATGAGCCGAGCCGTGGCGAACCGGACGTCTTTCGGGCGCAAGCTCATTTCCGAGCAGTGGGCGGCTGCTGAATTCGCGGCGCTATGCGGGCTGTGGACGGCTGGGGCGCCGGTGCCCTATCCGGTGCAGCGCGTGGGTACCGATCTGCTTTTGGAGTTCATCGGCGATTCGGACGGCGGTGCGGCTCCGCGGCTTGCGCAGTTGCGGCCGGATCCGGACTCGTTGGCCGACCTGTGGGGACAGCTGCGGGAGGGCCTGGGTGCTCTTGCGCGTGCGGGCTTCACGCATGGCGACCTGTCTGCGTACAACGTGCTGGTGTACCAGGGTCAGCTGGTGCTGATCGACTTGCCGCAGGTTGTCGATGTCGTGGTCAATCCGCGCGGGCGGGAGTTGATGGAGCGCGACGTCAGGAACATCGGGACGTGGTTCGCGGCGCGTGGGCTTCGGGATGCGGAGGGGGAGATGCGGGAGATGGTGGATTACGTGGGTGGGGAGGCAGGGTTGGGGTGGCGAAGTGAAGAGGGTGGGGGTGATGGTGAGGGTGGAGAGGATGCGGGTGCGGGTGCGGGTGCGGAAGAGAAGGTGATGGGCGGTGAGGGTGTATAGGGGCGGTGGGGGTGTATAGGGCGTCAGGCGGGCTGGGAACGGAGGAAGTGGCCGAAGTGGGGGACGGTGAAGGCCACCGAACCGCGCTCTGCGGCGTAGACGAGGCCCTTCTTGATCAGGCTGTCGCGGGCCGGGGAGAGTGAGGACGGCCTGCGGCCCAGCGACGTGGCGACCTCGGCGGTGGCGACCGGGCCGTCACCGAGGAGGGCCATCGCCCGCATGTACTCGCGTTCTGCCGGGGTTGCGCGCTCGTAGCGGGAGCCGAAGAAGCCGACCGCCAGTTCCGCTTCCGCGTCGGGGGCCGCGACCTTCACGTCTTCTGCGGTGATCGGGGTCGCCGGGGCGGTATCCCAGGTGACCTTGCCGTATGCCTGGATGAAGTAGGGGTAGCCGTCGGCTGCGTCGTAGAGGGCGTCAAGGGCGTCCGGCGTGAAGTTCACGTTTTCGCGGGCTGCTGGGGCGGTGAGGGCGTGGTCCGCCGAATGCCGGTCGAGGCGGTCGATGCGGTGGTAGCGGAAGAGACGTTCGGAGTAGGACTTGGAACTGGAGAGCAGCATGGGGAGGTGGGGAAGTCCCGCGCCGACGATGATCAGGGGGGCGCCGGTCTGCGACAGCTCGTGGCACGCGGCGCAGAGGGCGGAGAGGTCGGCCGGGGGGACGTCCTGCATCTCATCCACGAAGAGGGCGATGCCGACGCCGAGGTCTGAGCCGACGGATGCGGCGTCCGTAAAGAGTTCGGTGAGGTCGATCTCGATGTCGCCGGAGTCGGCTCTGCCCCTGGCCGCGGGGACGTCGATGCCGGGCTGCCAGCGGGGGGCGTTCTTTGTCGGGGCGTCGCGCAGGGCGAAGGCTTTGACGACGGAGAGGACGTACTCGATCCGTTCCGGGTCGCGGTGGCGGGGGGCCAACTCGCGCAGGGCCATGTGGAGGGCTGCCGCGACTGGGCGCCTTAGGGTCTGGTCGGGGCGCGCCTCGATCTTGCCGGTGCCCCATAGCCGGCCGATCGCCTGCGAGCGCAGGGCGTTGAGGAGAACCGTCTTGCCGACGCCGCGCAGGCCCGTGAGAACCAGGGACCGCTCTGGGCGGTTCTTGGCGATCCGTTCGAGCACGACGTCGAACTGGTCGAGTTCCCGGTCCCGGCCGGCCAGCTCCGGCGGGCGCTGCCCGGCCCCTGGCGCGTAGGGATTCCTGATCGGATCCACGAAAAGGACTCTATGACGCAGTCTCAGCCCTACGCTAGACACTCATATATTCGGCAAGTCGAGCCGGCACTCCTCCCGTAGGACGGATACGGATGGCGATTCAACTCGAGAAGATCAGCGGCGTCGTCGGCGGCTACCTCATGCAGTACCCGGACGAATCACAGGCGCTGGCACCCCTGGTCGAGGCGGTGGGACGCGGCTTCGACTTCACCTCGCGGCGGCGGTATCCGGCACACATCACGGCCGGCGCGGCACTGCTCGACAGCTCGGGCCGGCTGCTGCAGATCCACCACCGCGCGCTCGGGCAGTGGCTCCCGCCCGGCGGCCACAGCGAACCGGACGACAAGTCGCTCGTCGCGACGGCGCTGAGGGAGCTGGAGGAAGAGACCGGGATCGGGGTTGGGGACGTGGAGCAGTTGGGCGGCGAGGAGATGCCAGTACGGATTGGCGTTTACCCGATTCCGGCAGACGAGCTGCGCGGGGAACCGGCGCACCGGCACTTCGACTTCCTGTTCGGGTTCCGGGCGGCCGGTCCGGTCGAGGTGCGCATCGGGCACGAGGCCTTCGCCTACCGGTGGCGCGCGCTGAACGAAGTCGACGAGCGGGAACTGGGACGTCGGCTGATGGTGCTGCGGTGAGCGGCGCCTGAGGGGGCGACGGCAGCGCAAAGCCCCTGATCGAGGATCAGGGGCCGAAGCGGAGGCTGAGGGATTTGAACCCTCGATGGGCTTTAGACCCAAACCGCATTAGCAGTGCGGCGCCATAGACCGGACTAGGCGAAGCCTCCATATTCCCCGTGGGGAACGACACACCCCGAGATCACGGGGGTGATCGGGGCGCGGTCGCGGCTAGCATACCCGGACTCGGGACGGCTGGACAAAGCAGTTCCCGGCAGTTCGCGCTCCGTCCGGCCGCCGACCGCGGGCAACCCCGCGGGCCATGGATGTAGTCCGTCTTCCGGAGGTTCTCCCGCCACAGCCCGGCATATGGGATAGTCGGACGACGAATCCGCTACAGGTACCGCCGGGCGCACACCCGGCGGCGATGAAACTCGACGACGCAGGCCTAAGGGGCTGCGTCAACCGCCCGTCGCAGGGCAGGTGAGCGCGAACCGATCCCCGGATCGGGCTGGAAAGTGAAGTTGGAGGGACGTACCCGTTGAGCCGCACGTCCGGCCGCTCGGTCTCCCGCCTCGCCGCGATACTGGATGCGCTCCCCGACGCGTTGCTGCTCGTCGACTCCGTAGGGACTGTCGTCAACGCCAACGCGGTCGCACTGGAGCTGTTCGAGGGCGAGAGCGCGGAACGGCTGCTCGGCAAGCCGGTGGTCACGCTGCTGCCTGGGCTCGGCCGCGGCGTGGCGACGACTGGGCGGGGTCCGGCGGCGCTGCCCCCGGGATCGAGCGCGGGCGGCACGGTGGCGGCGGCGACCGGGCCGCGGCCGGTGGAGCGCAGCCGACCCGAGCGGCTGGGGGCCAGGCGCACGGACGGCTCGATGTTCCCGGCCGAGGTCAGCACCGCGAAGCTGCCGGACGACGAGGACGAGCTCACCCTCTACGTGGTGCGCGACCTCACCGGCGTCCTGGACGTCGAGGCCGAGCTGCGCAGACAGCAGCGGCAGATCGAGCTGATCCTGCGCGCCGCGTCCGAGGGGATCATCGGGGTCGACCACGAGGGCCGCATCGTGCTGGTCAACCCGGCGGGTGCGCGGATACTGCGGCATCGCGCCGGGGAGCTCGGCGGACAGGACGTGCACGAACTGATCGCGCACTCGGCCGCGGACGGGACGCCGATCCCCCGGGACCGGTGCCTGCTGATCGACAGCCTGAAGACAGGCACGAAGCACCGCTCGTCAGACGAGGTGCTGTGGCGCAGCGACGGCACGTCGGTGACCGTCGACCTGGCGACCGCGCCGGTGCTCGAGGGCGAGACGATCATAGGCGCGG
Source organism: Actinocrinis sp. (assembly GCF_035938995.1). Taxonomy (GTDB): domain Bacteria; phylum Actinomycetota; class Actinomycetes; order Streptomycetales; family Catenulisporaceae; genus DASZGI01. Next base: position 6,221 of record NZ_DASZGI010000308.1, on the reverse strand, counting down.
TCATGACGTTCCAGGACAACAGCGAGGCGCGGACCGCCGCGCGGCGCGCGCGGGAGCTGGCTGAGGTCCTGGAGGACGACCTGCGCGGGCCGCTGAACAGCGTGCTTGCGGATCTGCGCGGCGTCGCCGGGTACGGCATCGGCGAGCTGGGCCCGAGCGTGCGCCAGGCGCTGGCCTCCGCGACGTCGGATCTGGCCGAGGTCGCGGAGCTGGTCGAGGACATCGTCGACTACCAGCAGATGGTGGTCGGCGACGTGCCGTGCGAGCGCGTACCGGTCTCGTTGGCGCAGATCGTGGACGATGCGGTCGCGGCGACCGAACCGGCCGCGGCGGAAGCGGCGGTCGACCTGGTGGCGCACGCCGCGGACGTCGAGGTGATGGTCGACCCGGACCTGTTCACGGCGCTGGTCGCGCATCTGCTCGCCGACATGGTCACCGCCTCACCGGTCGGCGGCAAGGTCGTGGTGACGGCCGCGCGCCGGGGCCCTGTGGCCCGGATCGAGATCCGCGGACCGCACACCGGCGGCGGCCCGCTGCACGTGCCGATCGCGCGGGCGATCGCAGCACGGCACGGCGGGACAGTTACGACGCACCGGATCGCCGGTAAAGGCAACACGCACGTGGTTGAGGTTCCGCTGGAGGGCTCTACAGGCTCCGGCCGCAGTGGGCGGGAAGCGGAGAAGCCGGAGAGGGCGTTGCCTGCGGTGCGCCGCCGCGCGTTGACGACTGCCAGGGTGCGGACTGCGCCACCTCCGGAGCCGACGGCGGAGCCGGAACCGCCGAAGCAGCTGGAGAAGAGCAACGGCCACCACACCAGCCATGGCGCGGATGCGCGCCGGGGCGGGACCGCGGTTCCGCCGCCTGCGCCACCAGGCCAGGCGCACATTCCCGCGCAGAGCCGGTCCACGCTGTCGCGGACGTTCGGCGCGGGCGGCGTGCCGCTGGACCTGAAGCCGAGCAAGCCGCTGCCGACCAGCGACGTCTGGACGCGGCCCGGCCGGGGCGCGGACGAGGTCCCGCCCGGCGAGAGCACCGTGCCGGTCGTGCTTCCCGGCATCGCGAACGGCGAAATGCGGCCGGACGCCTCCGGATCGGCGCACGATCTGCAGCAGCCGTGGCAGCCGGAGGCCGAGAAGCCTGCGGAGCAGCAGGCCGTACCGGATCAGGCGACGCCGACGCAGACAGATGCGCAACCGCGTGGGCGCAGGCGCGCGATCACGGGGACAGCAGGAGAGGGCGCGCCGCTTCAGGAGCAGCCGGTCCAGGAGAAGGCAGCCGCGTTGTCCGCCGCGCCCATGCCGACCTCGGCCAATTCAACGTCCGCGGTGTCGGTGACGACGGTCGTGGTGCCACAATCCGGCGGCGCGCAGCCGGACGGAAAGCAGTCGAGCGTGCCGACGGTGAACGGGGCGCCTCGGGAGGAGGCTCCGACGCAATCCATCCCCCCCGTCATGGAGACCTCCGCTGCGTCGCTGACGCCGGTCCCGAGTACTGGTGCTCAAGGGCCGGCCCGCGCGGCGGCGGCTCCGCGCGAGCCCGCGCCGCAGCAGCCGGTGCTCGGCGGTCCGCAGCTGCTCATGTGGCCGGAACCGGATACCGCGACGCTGGGGCTGCTTTCCGACCGCGGGTACGCCACGGTCGTATTGGAGACTCACGACGGGCTGCCGGTCGGGCTCGGGCCTGAAGGGGCGTTGGTGCACCGCCGGTCGCCTGGAGTGCCCCGGTCGACGGGCGTCCTGGTCGACCCGATCGCCGCGCCCATCACCCGGCGCGGGTTACGGGCGCTGCGCGGCGCGGCCATCGACGCCGGGCTGCCCCTCCTCGTCACGGCCGGAATCGGCGGTGCGCCCTCGGAGGCCCCAGCCGGGCCGGATCCGGCGCTGCTGTTGCAGGCGCTCATTCCGGCGGCGGTGTCGCTGCCGCGGGTGCTGCTCGTCGAGGCGCGCGACGATCTGGCCGAGGCGATGATGCGGTCGCTGGAGCGCCAAGGCATGCAGGTGATGCACGCGGCGACCGACAGCGAAAGCGTCAGCCGGGCCGCCGACGGGTTCCCGGACGTCGTCGTGATGGACCTGATGCAGGTGCGCCGCCGTCGCGTCGGCATCGTGGAATGGCTGCGCGACCGCGACCGGCTGACCATGACGCCGCTCGTCGTTTACACGGCGCTGGGCACGGATACACCGCAGTTCGGCTTGGGGCTGCGCACCGGTGAGATGGCGCTGTACCTGGCCGAGCGCTCGACCGAGGGCGACGTCGGCGGCCGGATCGTGGACCTGCTGGCCAAGACCGGCGGGGGCGTGGCGTAGGCAGGCGCGTCATAAACGGTGTCGCGCGGCTGAACTGACGAACCGTCGTCAATCCAGGTAGGTGACTTCGTAGCCGCCCTCGCCGTAGACGCGCCGCACTTCCTTCTTGTCGAACTTGCCGACGGAGGTCTTCGGCACCGCCTCGAGCGTGGTCCACCGCTCCGGCAGCTGCCACTTGGCGATCCGCCCCGCCAGGAAGTCGCGCAGCTCGTCGAACGGCACCGGCTCGGCGCGCCAGACGATGCCCGCCAGCGGGCGCTCCGCCCAGCGCTCGTCCGGCACCCCGACGACGGTCGCCTCGGCCACCGCCGGATGCGCCATCAGATGGTTCTCCAGCTCGACCGAGGAGATCCACTCGCCGCCGGACTTGATCACGTCTTTCTCCCGGTCGGTGAGGTTCAGGAAGCCGTCCGGGGTGATCGTGCCGACGTCTCCGGTGCGCAGCCAGCCGTCGCGGAACTTCGCCGGATCGTCGTCCTTGTAGTACGCCGCGGTCACCCACGGGCCGCGCACCTCGAGCTCGCCGACCGCCTCGCCGTCGTGCGGCAGCTCCGAGCCGTCCGGTCCGATCAGCCGCGCCCGCACAAGAGCGGGGAAGCGGCCCTGGCTGGTGCGGTACGCGAACTCGCGCTCGCCCGACGCGCCCGCCGGCGGATGGGCGACCGTGCCGAGCGGCGACATCTCCGTCATCCCCCAGGCGTGGATGATCTGCACCCCGTAGCGCTCCTCGAAGGCGGTGATCAGCGACGGCGGGCAGGCTGAGCCGCCGACCACGGCCCGCTTGAGCGTGGGGATGGCGGAGCCGGTGCGGTCGAGCTCGGCCAGGACGTCGGACCAGATCGTCGGCACCGCGCCGGCGAACGTCACCCCGGCCTCCCGGATCATCGCGATCAGCGGGGCGGCCTGCAGGAAGCGATCCGGCATCACCATGGTCGCGCCGCTCACGAAACAGGCGTAGGGCAGACCCCAGGCCGAGGCGTGGAACATCGGCACGATCTGCAGGACCCGCTCGCCGTCGGACAGGCTGAAACCGGCCGGGGAGACGACCTGCGTGGTGTGCAGGAACATCGAGCGGTGGCTGTAGACGACGCCCTTCGGGTTCCCGGTGGTGCCGGAGGTGTAGCACATCGACGCGGCCTCGTGCTCCTCGAGCTCCGGCCAGTCGAACTCGTCCGGCTGCCCGGCGAGCAGCTCCTCGTAGTCGAGCACTGATTTGCCGGCTTCGGTGATCGCGGAGGTGTCGGCCGGGCCGGTCACGACCACGTGCTCGACGGTGGGCATCCGGCCGACCAGCTTCGAGAACAGCGGAACGAGGGTCGCGTCGACGATGACGACCCGGTCCTCGGCGTGCTCGGCGACATAGGCGATCTGGTCGGCGAAGAGCCTGATGTTCAGGGTGTGCACCACGGCGCCCATCGACGGGACGGCGAGGTACACCTCCACATGCTCGCGGTTGTTCCACATGAAGGTGGCCACCCGCTGGTCCCCGGTCACGCCGAGCCGGTTGCGCAGCCCGTTCGCGAGCCGCGCGGCGCGGCGGCCCACCTCGGCGAAAGTGGTGCTCCGCAGGTTTTCACCGGTATATGTCAAGACCTGCGAATCCGCGTTCGTGGTGGACCCGTAACGCAGGATCGTCGAGATCGTCAGCGGGAAGTCCTGCATCGTGGAACGCACCTGACACCACCCTGTCCGCCGGAGGAGACCATGCCGGGAAAACGCCTGCGGCCTGGAGCGTAGAGCCCTCCGGCCCGGGGCACCAGTACCGACGCGGCCGAGGGCGGAATGGCCAGTTACGTCGAATTTACCCGGCTGTTTGTCCCACTGTGCGGGGGTATACGGGGACTGTGACTGTCCGGGGTGGGCAAACCGGTCGCTGCGAGGTCTGTTGGAAACCCCGCCAGTTCAGTACCGTCTGTGCATGTTCGGCGCACTGCCCACCGAGCAAGATCCCATACCGCTGCTACTCATAGGCGGAACTATGATTGAGTCCGTGCGCTGTTACCCGGTGGCGACTCCATGAGTCTTCCCCCCTACGACCAGTCGATCCGCGATTTCGAGCGGCAATTCCAGGTGGTTCTGCCTGACGCGCTCGGCCAGGCGACGGTGGGGTTCCGGGAAGGCGTCTGGTACCGCCTCAACAGCGGCGCACCGCATCCGGTGCCGATCCGTTCCGCGATCATCCTGTGCCCGCACGCGGCGGGCTCCATCGTGCAGATCGCGTGCTGGTGGATGCGGGAGAACGCGCGCTCGCCGCGGGCCCTCGACCTGGCCACGGAGCTGGCGCTGACGGTGGGCGAGCTGGCGCGCAAGGCGATCGAGGACGACCCGCTGGGCATGTCGCTGAACACCCTGTCCACGTCGAGCGTGAACGCGGCCTCCTCGCTCGGCTCATCCGCCCCGCTCGGCACGAGCGGCGCGTTCGCCGGTGCCGGAGCCGGTTCACTGGGCAGCTCGAGCGGCTACGACAGCGGTTCCTACAGCACGGACCCCTACGCCTCGGCCGTGCAGCCCACGCCGTCATATGAGCCCGTATACGCCGCCGCGCAACCCACTCCGTCATATGAGTCCCCATACGCAGCCGTGCCGCCCGCCGCGGCCACCACCTTGCTGCCGCAGATCACCCCGGAGATGACGGCTCCGCCCGGGCGTTTGCTCGGCGGCGTGCCGCGACAGCCCGGACCGCAGCCCGGCTTGGCCCCGCTGCCGCCCAACGCTGGTCGCCCTGGCGCCTCAGGCGGCGGATACGGCGGAGCGCGTGGGCCGATACCCGGCGGGCGTCCGCCTATGGGCGCGGGCAATCCAGGTCAGTCGGGAAGCTGGGACCGGCCTGGCGTAGCGGACCCGCGCAGCGGGCGTCCGGCGGGCGGACCGCCGCCGCGGCCCGGGGTGTACGACGGCTCCGAGCCGCGCGACGACTTCTTCCGCAGCGGGCCGCAGCAGCAGCGCCGTCCGGAAGAGTACGGCGGCGGACGGGCGCCCTCGCGACCCACGCGTCAGGAGCCGGGCCGCAGCTGGTAGGCCCGCCGCGGAACTCAGCCGACCCTGGCCACCGGGCCGTCGACGAGGTCTTTGTCGACCACGAGGCTCACGCCGGCATGCGTCTCCTTGTGACCATTGGTGTACTGCTTGATGCGCTGATGTCGGCTCCACGCGGAGTTCGGCAGCGCAGGGTCGCTCAGGCTCTGAGTGCCGCTCCACCGCGCGATCCAGACCGCGTCCGGCGCGGGCCAGCCGGGATTGGCGGCGAAGTCCGCGATGCCGGAGTCGGCTGACGAGTAGACCCCTGCGAGGTAGCCGCGCGCGTGCAGGACGCGGACCCAGGTGCCGATGAATGTGCGCGCGGCCCCCGCACAAGCCGCATCGCCGCGCTTGTAGGACTCCAAGTCGAAGTAGATCGCGCTGCCCTGCAGAAGGCCGAGCGACGCCGCGACAGTGGCCGCGTCGATCGCTGCCCCGGTCGCCTGCGCCTGGATGGCTTTCGGGTCCTTAGGGTCCATGACCGCGAGTCGGGGTTGGCGCACGCACGGCGCCTGGCGACCGACGTAGATCGGGATCAGCCGCCAGCCGACGTGGCTGACCGCCTCGGCCCAGGCGCGGTTCAGCGTCTGGCCACTGCCGCAACCCCAGTTGAGCCCGCCGATATAGAGGCCGAGCGCCTGGTAGGGGGACGTGCGCCACCATGCCTGCATGACTTTCAGCTGCGGCGTAGCGCAGATGTCGAACCCGTCGCCGGAGAAGAGCGCGGGATGCGCGAGCGGGTTCCACGGCGGGGCCGGGTGGTGGGCACGATGCGTGGCGCTGTGCGCGGTCGCCGCGACGGCCGGCGCGATGAGCGTGGTACAGGCGATGACACAGGCAACGGCGGTAGCGACGGAGAGGTCGCACCGCCGCATGCGCCATGATCGAAAGGCCACG
>NZ_DASZGI010000307.1:0-3828 GCF_035938995.1 Actinocrinis sp. | reverse complement strand
ACCAGATCGCCCAGCTGATCCGCCACCGGGGCGAGGTGTCGCGCGAGATCCAAGCCGCCCGCCTCGCAGATGGCGGACGCCGCGTGGACCTGCGCCGCGAGACCGAGATCATCGGCCGCTACACCGCTGCTCTGGGCCGTTCGGGCACCGCGATCGCTATGGCGCTTCTGGAGCTAGGCCGCGGCCGCGCGTAGGCGGTTCCTCCGACGCCTCGCGCGCTCATCCAACGAGCCTTTGCCCGAAGACCTCTCTTCCGACGAACCCTCGTCTCACGCCAGTGCCGGGCCGCCGCCTCTCTGAGGTAGGCGGCCAAATCGCCGTCTCATTCCTCGTGCCTGCACCTGCCTATGGCAGTCGCCGCCTGCCAGCGCCCGTCCTGAACTGGCGCCTGCCTCGCGTTCCGGCCCGCGCTCTCCCTCACCCTTCCCTCCCGCCGCTGCACCACCTTCCTTCCTCCGGCCGCCGCGTCGCCTTCCCTCCCCCTCCCGCCGCCGCGCCACCTTCCTTCTCTCCCTCCCTCATCCCCTCCTCCCTTCCGCCGCTGCGTCGCCTTCCGCCCCTTCCCGCCGCCGCGCCCCCTCCCTCCCTCCCTCCCTCCCTCCGCTGCGCCGCCTTCCGCCCCACCCGTTTCCCGTTACTGCGTAACTACTTATCTGACAATTCGTTGTCCAGTGCGAATGGGCCGAGGCGATCGGCGGCGGGCGGGCTCGGTGGCGTCCTCCGCCGTGGGACCTCGCCCCGGCGTGTGCGTGCCCGTCGGCAGGGGACAGCCGCCGTCCGCGCCCCATTCCCCGTCTTCGCGGCCGACCGCGACCGTCTCGCCCAACGGCGGCCGGATCGGTCGGCCGCGGAGACCTGTCCACTGCCGAAGAGCCCCCGTGGACTGCCCGTAGACTGTGAGCACTATGGACTCCACCTCGTCTTCGGTGCTCGTCGTCGATTTCGGCGCCCAGTACGCCCAGCTCATCGCCCGCCGTGTCCGCGAGGCCCGGGTCTACAGCGAGATCGTGCCGCACACGATGCCGGTCGCCGAGATGCTGGCGCGCCGCCCCGCCGCGATCATTCTGTCCGGTGGTCCGTCCTCCGTGTACGCCGACGGCGCGCCGCACGTCAGCGCCGAACTGTTCCGCGCGGGCATCCCGACGCTTGGCATCTGCTACGGCTTCCAGGCGATGGCGCGAGCGCTCGGCGGCGTCGTGGACAAGACCGGCTCGAGCGAGTACGGCCGTACCGCGCTGTCGGTGCGCGAGACCACGTCCACACTGTTCAGCGGCACACTGGGTGCGCAACAGGTGTGGATGTCGCACGGCGACTCAGTAGTTGCCGCGCCGTCCGGGTTCGCCGTGACCGCGACGACTGCCGGCACTCCGGTCGCCGCGTTCGAGGACGACGACAACCGGCTCTATGGAGTCCAGCACCACCCGGAAGTGCTGCACTCTGCCCATGGCCAGAAGGTACTCGAGAACTTCCTCTACCACGGCGCCGGAATCACGCCGAGCTGGACCATGGTGAACATCGTTGAGGAGGCGGTCGAGTCGATCCGGACGCAGGTCGGCTCGAAGCGGGCGATCTGCGGACTGTCCGGCGGTGTCGACTCGGCGGTCGCGGCCGCGCTGGTTCAGCGCGCAATTGGACCTCGACTGACCTGTGTGTTCGTGGATCACGGGCTGTTGCGCAAGGGTGAGGCCGAACAGGTCGAGAAGGACTTCGTGGCCGCAACCGGCGTGGACCTCAAGGTCGTCGACGCCAAGCGGCGCTTCCTGGACGCACTGGCTGGCGTGACCGACCCGGAGGAGAAGCGCAAGATCATCGGCCGGGAGTTCATCCGAGTCTTCGAGCAGGCGCAGCGGGAAATCGTTGCCGCGTCGGCCGAGGGCGAGGCGCCGGTGGAATTCTTGGTCCAGGGCACGCTGTACCCGGACGTGGTGGAGTCTGGCGGCGGTACCGGAACCGCGAACATCAAGTCGCACCACAACGTCGGCGGGCTGCCGGACGACCTCGAGTTCGAGCTCGTCGAGCCGTTGCGCCGGTTGTTCAAGGACGAGGTGCGCCGGGTCGGCGAGGAGCTGGGCCTGCCGGCGGAAATGGTGTGGCGCCAGCCGTTCCCCGGCCCCGGCCTGGGCATCCGTATCGTCGGCGAGGTCACCGAGGAGCGCCTGGACCTGCTGCGCGAGGCCGACGCGATCGCTCGGGCGGAGCTGACAAAGGCCGGCCTGGATCGGGAGATCTGGCAGTGTCCGGTAGTGCTCCTCGCCGACGTGCGCTCGGTAGGTGTGCAAGGCGACGGACGCACCTACGGCCACCCGATCGTGCTGCGGCCGGTGTCCTCCGAAGATGCGATGACGGCGGACTGGACGCGTCTGCCCTATGAGGTGCTTGAGCGGATCTCGACACGCATCACCAACGAGGTGCGCGACGTCAATCGCGTGGTGCTGGACGTCACATCAAAGCCGCCCGGCACGATCGAGTGGGAGTAGCCGCGGGTTTGGGCGGCGGCGCGGCGGCTGCGGGACCACGTGGTACTGGAGTAGCTGCGGGACTGGGTGGCGGGAGGTGTGCCGCAGTATTGGGCGGCGGAGCGGCCGCGAGGCCACGTGGCGCTGGAGTAGCTGTGGGATTAGGCGGCGAGAGATGCAGCCGCAGTATTAGGTGGCGCAGTGGCCGCGAGGCCACGTGGCACTGGAGTAGCCGCAGAATATGGCGGCGAGGTTTAGCCGCAGGACTAGGCGGCGCGGGAGCAGCTGCCATAGGGAAATCCTCGACACCTGCCTGGCGTTACCTTCGACGTCGAATGTCGTTATCCGGTAACGGATTTCCGCACATTCAAGGGTCGTGCCGAAGCGCCTGCACGGCGGGGTGTACGCTCCGTGTCTGCTTCGGTCTTGCAGATAAAACCAGGGAGGGCACGAGCGTGGCGCACGGTCCAGACTGCCACTGCTCGGTGCGGCAGGATTACGACCGGGAGCTCGCGCAGTTCATAGAGCGTTGCCGTGAGCTGGCGCATGGCGAAGGCGTTCCGGCCGCAGTCTCCCACTCCGAAGACGGCGCACGGCAGTGGGTTTCGGACGAACTGACCCGGCGAGCGGGACGTCTCGCCGTCGTCGCCCGCAAAGAGAACACCGCGTGGCTCCAGTTCGTCGGGCGCCAGACGATGCGCGGCGCCTGGGCACTCCTCGCGGTCGTGCTCATCATCGATCTCGCCACCCTGCCGTTATCCGACCGCTGGACATTGCCTCGCACTGCTACGCCCCTGGCGTTCCTCGCCTTCGCGGCGCTTTTCACCCTGCTAGGCGCGGTGCACTCGGATATCGGCGGCGTTCTCTGCTACCTGGTCGGCGTCGACGGCCGAATGTCGCTGCCCCGCACGCTCGGCCTGCTCTGGGCGGCGACGCTCTTCACCGGATTCGTGTACTTCGGTGTCGAGGACATCGCGGCCGGTTCCGCACAGCAGCGCTCCATCGTCTCGGCGGCGATCTCTCATCCACGCCTGGAGTACCTGGCCCTGCTCGCCATCCCTGTTCTGGTAGCAGTGACGACCGGTGCGGTGTCCTCGGCGCGGATGCGCCGCCGTGACACCGCATATCTGCCGGGCCAGCGTTCACAGCTGCGCGACCTGCTGGTCGAGGAGAGCGGCCTGGGATCGTTGGCGGCTGCGGTTTGGCTGCCGGTGAACCTGGTCGCGGTGCTCTTCATCATCATCGGACTGGATAAGAACCCGTACGAGCTGCCCGAAGTGCCGGGCTCGCTGGTCTGGTTGGCGATCGGCTGCGCGGTGCTCTACACCGGAGTGAAGCTCACCGAGGTGCGCCGCCCGGTCCTGGTCTCGGT
>NZ_DASZGI010000306.1:0-24870 GCF_035938995.1 Actinocrinis sp. | reverse complement strand
CTCGCACCGAGCACCGGAACGGCGACCGCGACGACCGCCGCGCTGACCGTGGCGCCGAGCAGCGCGAATATCTTCTTTCGGGACACCTGATCACTCCTTTGCGCGGCACGCGCCGCACGTCGTGTCCTGCCCGCCGGGCCTAGCGCCGGTGGGCGCGGCGGGCCGCTGTCGAGTTGCTGCATTGGTCGGCCACGCCCGGGCGTGAGTCCGCGTCCGCGGCGGTGGCCGAATCGCGCCCTGGCCCCACGTCTGGAGCCGAACAAGGCAGAGTCGGTGGCGACGCTAGTGGTGGGTAGGAGTCGCACTGGCTTAGGTATAGACCAGTGATCACCGATTCGGCCTTGCGGCGATCCCGCGTGGTGTGGGAGGGCGCCGGATCATTGTGCGTCTACGCAGCCCAGCGGCATAGACCTTTGCCCGATCAGCCACGTTCATTTACGGGCGCTTGAGGTCCAGTTAATGTGCGCGGCCGACCGGACACGCGGGAGGTCTAGGCCAATCTGACGGGAGGCGAAAGCGAAGGCGGCGGATAGCTCACACCGTTCGGTGGTGGCGCGGACTGTTTCGGAGGGTAGCGCGGGACGTCGGATAAGAGGACGATGTCGCTATCACGTGAGTGGACGGGGACGGTCGAGGTCAGCTGACGCTGTGATCCAGGACACTGAGTCCGTGATATGCGACACCGCCGACTGCCTGGCTGGCCGGGAATCGGTGTGCCGCAAGGCGGCCTCTAGCAGCGCTGGCGCCGCGAAGATGAAGCTATGGGCAGAACTGGGTAACGGTAAGAGCACGACTTAGACAGGGCCTTGCGTAAATGAAAAAGTGCGTCTGTGCATAAGCAGGTGGGGGGGATACCGGGCCTCGATGCGTCAACGGCGCCCGGTCGTCGCCATGCCCGCCGAACGGCGACTCGGCGTTCGCGCCTGACTTCCGGCGCGGCAGGTGGCGTATCGGCGGCCGAGACCCTTGCGGTCCCAGCCGCGAGGTTAGCGCGGTTTCACCCACACGGACCCACTTTGATCACTTTGCGCACCTTGATCGTGCGTCGTGCGTTGATCGCTGCAATGGTGGATCCATACCGTGTTTCGCCTTCCTCCGGGATGCGGATCTCCAGGTCACCCGCCTGTCCACATTCGATCTCCGCTGACTGAAGAAGGATGACCGTGCCCCCCACACCCACCGAGGCTGCCGTGATCACGCGGATCCCGGACGTGCTCAACCAGCCCCTCGGCAAGCCGACGTCCGCCACTGCTGCGATCCGAGACAGGATCCTGCGGAAGAAGGGTGTCGAGGTCCCGGTCGCCGCCTTCCAGTCGTTCATCTGATCCGCGAAGCCCCGCGGCAATGGTCGCCGGCCCCGCGGTACTGCCGTTCCGGCAGTACGTGCTGAAGCTGCACAGCAGATGTGACCTGGCCTGCGACCACTGCTACATCTACGAACACGCCGACCAGTCGTGGCGCGGCCGACCCCTTGCGCTGAGCGAGGAGACGGCCGCGCGCGTCGTCGACTGCATCGCAGAACACTGCGCCGCGCACGCGCTGCGGCGGATCACGATCGTCCTGCACGGGGGCGAGCCGCTGCTCTATGGCGTGGAGCGCACGCGTGCCCTGCTGGAGCTGTTGCAGGCGCGGCTGCCCGCTGAAGTTCACCCTGACCTGCGTATTCACACCAACGCTGTCCGTCTCGACACCGCGTACCTCGACCTCTTCCTCGAGTTCGCGGTGAAGGTCGGCGTATCGCTCGACGGCGACCGCGCCGCCAACGATCTGCACCGGCGCTTCGCCAGCGGGCGCACCAGCCATCCTGAGGTCCTGCGCGGGTTGGCCCTGCTGCGGCAGCCGCGTTACCGGAGCCTGTACGCGGGGATCCTTTGCACGATCGACATCCGCAACGATCCGATCCACGTGTACGAAGCTCTCGCAGCCGAGGAACCTCCACGTGCCGACCTTTTGCTGCCGCACGCGACCTGGGACAACCCGCCGCTGCGTGCGCACGTTGGCAGCGGTGACGATGGCGATGGCGTGCCGGAGTACGCCGCGTGGCTGGAAGCCGTCTACGACCGGTGGAGGAGGGATGGCCAGCCCTTCCCAATCCGCACGTTTGACTCGATCGCCGCCGTCCTGCGCGGCCTGCCGAGTCAGACCGAGGCGCTCGGCTTGGCCCCGGCCGACCTGGTCGTCATCGAGACGGACGGCACTCTCGAGCAGGCCGACTCGCTGAAGACCTCGTACGACGGAGCAGCGGCCACCGGTTTCAACGTATTCGAGCACAGCCTCGACCAGGCCGCCGCGCATTCAGGCATGGCCGCGCGGCAGGGCGGACTGGAAACCCTTTGCGGCACCTGCCGAGCCTGCCCGGTCGTCGAGGTCTGCGGCGGCGGCCTCTACGCCCACCGCTACCGGACCGGCACCGATTTCGACAATCCATCGGTCTACTGCGAGGACCTTAAAGCATTGATTCAGCACGTCCGGGATGACGAACTGCGCGGGGAAGCGGCCGCGGCCGCCGCACCCCACAGCCTGTCCATGGCCGACTTCGACGTGCTGGCCTCGGGTTACGGCGACGCGGAGGTGATCCGGCGGCTCAGCGAACCGCAGAGGTCGATCAGCCGGGCACTGGTCGAGGAGATCGCCGACGCGGCGGCGCCGGACTCGCCGTTCGCCGATGCCTGGCAGGAGATCATCCGGCTCGACACGACGAGCCCGGCCGCGGTCGGGTCGGTGTTCGACGATCCGTACACGCGCGTGTGGGCGGTGCGCCTGCTCGCCCGCGAGACAGACATCAGGCCCGGTCGCGCCGACCTCGCGCGCCTGGCCGAGATCGCCGCGAGCGCCGCGTTGCGGGCCGGCGACGAGGTCAGCCTCCCGCTCCACGTGGTCGGCGGGGTGGTGCACCTGCCGACGCTCGGCGCGCTCGCGCTCGGCGGCCCCGAACGCCCCGCCTCGATCGCGACGCGGAAAGACGGCACGGCGACCATCGCGGTGGACGGCCGCGAGTACGAGATCTGCATCGAGGACTCGGCATCCGGCGCGGCCCCGGGGTGGCTACCGCAGCGCCGCTTGGATGCGGGGTCGTGGTCAGTGTCGGTGGAGGACACGGATCCCTACCGCGACTGCTATCAATCGCCCGCTGCCCCGCGCCTCTCCACCGCCGACATCGAGGTCTGGCGATCGCGCTTCGCCAAGGCCGTCTCCTACCTCGAAGACACGCTGCCCGAGTACCTTCCCGGTCTGCGCGCGGGGCTGAGCACCCTGATGCCGATGGCCGCGCCACCCGGCGGACACGACGTGAGCGGGACCGCGCGCCAGGCCTACGGCGCCGTCGGACTGGCTCTGCCGTCGGACGGACCGACGCTCGCGCTGCTGATGATCCACGAGTTCCAGCACGTCAAGCTCGGCGCGGTGTTGGACACCTGCGACTTCTACGACCCTGCGGACGATGGGCTCTACTATGCGCCCTGGCGGCCCGACCCGAGACCGCTCGAGGGTCTTTATCAGGGTACATATGCGCATCTCGCAGTGACCGAGTACTGGCGGGTCCGGCGACACCTTGTCACGGGCCCGCGGCAGGAAGCCGCCGAAGCGCACTTCGCGCGCTGGCGGACGCACACCGCCGAAGCGGTGAAGGTACTGCTCGAATCCGGATCGCTCACCCCCCTCGGCGAACGGTTCGCCCGCGCGATGGGCGAGACGGTGGCGCCGTGGCTGGAGGAACTGGTCGGCCGTAGCGCGGTCATCGCGGCGCAGCGGGCCGCCGACAACCACCGTGCAGCCTGGGAGGCGCAGCTCCGCCAGCCTGCCGCCGACTAAACGGCCGCCGAACCGACCGATCGGCCACTGTTTGGCCATCGGGCCGCCACCTGGCCGGTTGTCCGGCGAAGCAGCCGCGCTCCGGTCGAATTCCGCGGTCGCGCCCTTTTCATGCGATCACAGTCTTCTTACAGTATTTCCGGGGTGGGAAGCATTCGCGCGCGCCTGAAGGGGGCGGAATGACGGCTGGTCCGGCTAGCGCCACCAGCGGTCGGCCTTATTTCTTCCTGAGTTATGCACATCCTCAGGGGCCGGGCCGCCGGGACAAACCGCCGGACAAGCCGGTACGCGACTTCTTCCACGACCTGTCCGAGGAGGTGGCCCGGCTGGCTAAGGTGTCGCCCGGACTCCCGATCGGTTTCGCCGACTGGCAGATCCGGGCCGGCAATCATTGGCGCCGCGAACTGGGCCAGGTGCTCGCCACGTGCGGCGTCTTCATCGCGCTCTACTCCCCGGACTACTTCGAGCGCCCCATGTGCGGCCAGGAGTGGGCGGCCTTCCACCGCAGAGAGCTGATCCACCGGGCGCACATCAAGGAGGACAAGCGGGCGATCGTGCCGGTCATGTGGCGGCGCATGGACGACGACAACATGCCCCCGGCCGCGCGGCGCCTGCACTATTGGCTGCTCGAAGCGGGCGACATGTACCGCAAACGCGGCATGCGGGAACTGGTCATGCGGCGGAACCGGCCGGAGATCGATCAGGCTTATCAGACCGCGCTGACCGCGTTCGCCGAACACATCGTGCAGGTCGCGCAGGACAATCCGCTGCGGCCGACCGACGGCGGAGTGCTGGAGCTCAACCCGGACGAGAACGCGTTCGCCGGACAGTGGAACCGGGACGATCCCCGACCGCTGCGCTTCGTCGTGGTCGCCCCGGTGCTGGGAAAGCTGCCCCCCGGCGCGAATCCGCAGATGTACGGCAACAGCCCTGAGCAGTGGCGGCCGTACTGGCCCGCCGACGACACCCCGATAGCCGAGACCGCCGCCGCCCTGGGCGAGGCCGACGGCTACCACCCGATGGTCGAGTTCCTCGGCGGGTGCCCGGATCTGCGGGACGGCCAGGCACCGACCGCGCCGACCGTGCTGATCGTGGATCCGTGGGCGGCCCACGATCAGGAGCTTGACGAGCTGCTGCGCACCTTCGACCGGCTCAGCCAGGACAAGCCGTGGGTGCGGCTGGTGATCCCGTGGGACAAGAACAACTCGGGCGGCGGCCACCAGGTCGCCGAGCTGGAGAACGGGCTGCAGCGGGTGCTCGACCGGACCCGCGCCCACTGCCGCATGGAGAACCCGGAGGCGGTCGCCGGGCTGGCCTCCGTCGCGGCTTTCGGGGAGCGGCTGCCCGGGGTGATCGCCGCCGCGGAGCGGGGCTACTTCCGCAGGACGGCGACGTATCCGCCGCAGGGCGAGGCCGCGCGGCTGCCGCGGCTCGGCGGCAACGTGCCCGGTTCGGGGGCGCCGAACGGCAACGACGCAGGGGAAGGGGACCGGGATGTCCGGCGAGACTAACGGCAAGATCGTCACGTTCTATTCGTTCAAGGGCGGCACCGGGCGGACCATGGCCCTGGCGAACATCGCCTGGATCCTGGCCTCGGCCGGACGTCGGGTGCTGATGGTCGACTGGGACCTGGAGTCCCCGGGTCTGCACCGCTTCTTCGAACCCTTCCTCGACGGCGAGACGATCGCCGGCAACACCGGCGTGATCGACATGATCAAGGCCTACGAGTGGGCCGTGAGCCGCGGACCCGTGGACGAGGAGCGGCTGGCCGAGCACGCCCGCGTCGGCCCGCACGTCGTGTCGGTGGACTGGGGCTTCTCGTCCGGCGGCGGGCTCGACATCCTGTCGGCGGGGCGGCAGGACCGCAACTACTCGGCCTCGGTCGCCTCAATGGACTGGGACAACTTCTACGACCGGCTCGGCGGCGGCCAGTTCTTCGACGCGCTGCGCGAGGACATGCGCTCCGAGTACGACTACGTGCTCATCGACAGCCGCACCGGGCACAGCGATGTCGCCGCGATCTGCACCGTCCATCTCCCGGACGTCCTGGTCACCTGCTTCACCCTGAGCAATCAGGGCATCGACGGCGCCGTGAAGGTCGCGATGGAGGTGCGCACCCAGTACTCCAACCACGACATCCGGATCCTGCCCGTGCCCAGCCGGATCGACGACGGCGAGAAGGAGAAGGCCGACACCGGGCGCCGGGTGGCCCGCTCCCGCTTCGCCCCCCTGCCCGCCGGGCTGTCCGGTGATCGGCTCGACGAGTACTGGGGCTCGGTGGAGATCCCGTACCGGCCCTTCTACGCCTATGAGGAAATCCTCGCCACCTTCGGCGACGCGCCCGGCGTGGCCAGCTCGATGTTGTCGGCGTTCGAGCGGGTCACCGGCTACCTCACCGAAGGCGCCGTCACCTCGTGCACCCCGGTGCCTGAGGCGGAGCGGCTGCGCGTCCTGGCCGCGTTCACTCGCAAGCACGTGCCCGAATCCGCGCGGATCGTGCTCAGCTTCGCGCCCGAGGACCGCTTCTGGGCGGAGTGGATCGAAGCGACGTTGAAGAACGCTGATGCGGACGTGCGGCGGTACGGCGAGGACGGCGCCCCGGACGTCCTGGCCGGGGCGGTGGCGAGCGACCGGGTCCTGGTCGTGGTCTCCCCCTCGTATCTGCGCTCGGAGACGTTCCAGGAACTCTGCCGCGTCGCCGCGGACCTCGGCCGAGACGACGGCCAAAGCAGGCTGGTCGCGGCCAATGTCTCCGACACGCGCATCGGCGAGCCGTTCTCGGCCAGCCGGATCTTCGACTTCGGCGGCCTGACCGAGTCGCAGGCCGTGGAGGCGCTGTTCCGGGCGGTTGACCTGCCCGCGCCGACCGGGCGTATAGAGCCGAGGCGGTCCAGCCCGCGCTTCCCGGGGAACGCGCCGAGCGTCTTCTCCGTGCCGCAGCGCAACCCGAACTTCATCGGCCGCAACCCGGCTCTCGACGAACTGCGCGAGCAGCTTTCCTCCGGAACCGCGTCGGTGCTGCTTCCCGTGACGCTCCACGGACTCGGCGGCGTGGGCAAGACGCAGGTAGCCCTCGAATACGCGTACCGGTTCCAGGCGGACTACGACCTGGTGTGGTGGGTCAACGCCGAGCAGGAGGAGACGGTCGTCGAATCGCTGTCCCAGCTGGCCAGGCGTCTGGGCATCCCGGTCAGCGACAGCAGCGCCGCAGCCGCCGAGGACGCGGTGCAGGAGCTGCGCCGACGCGGTTCGGAATTCCGCTGGCTGCTCGTCTTCGACAACGCCGACGAACCCGAGGAACTGGCCCGGTTCCTGCCGCGCGGTGCGACCGGCCACACCCTCGTCACCTCGCGCAACCAAGGCTGGGCGGCGATCGCCAAGGCCTTGGAAGTCAACGTGTTCGACCGCGCCGAGAGTGTGGAGCTGCTGACCCGGCGCGTGTCAGGGCTCAGCGAGGCCGACGCGGACCGGGTCGCTCAAGCCCTCGGGGACCTGCCGCTCGCCGTCGAGGTCGCGGCCGCCTGGCTCACGGTGACCGGCACCCCCGTCGACGACTACCTCGAACTCCTCAGTTCGCGTGCTTCGGATGCGCTGTCCGTGGGCCACCCGTCGGACTACGCGATGCCGGTGCAGGCGACGTGGAACGTGTCGCTGGAGCGGTTGCAACAGCGCTCGCCCGCGGCCGTTCGCATGCTACAACTATGCGCGTACATGGCGCCGTCGATCTCGCTCACTCTGATCCGCAGCCGGGAGATGGTCGACGCGCTGCGCGCTTACGATCCGTCACTGCGCGAGCAACTGGTCGTCGGCCAAGTCATCCAGGAGATAGGGCGGCTGGCGCTGGCGAAGGTGGACCGGCGCAGCAACTCGATCCTCATCCACCGGTTGGTACAGGCGGTCATCAGGGACCAGATGTCGCATGAGGCCCAGCAGGAGGCGCTGCACACGGTGCACCGCGTCCTGGCGGCGACCTGGCCGGACGAGCCGGACACCGACAACCCGGAGAACTGGTCCCGCTTCGCGGTCATCTGGCCGCACTTGGAACCCTCCAGAGCGCTTGAGTGCGTCGAGGAACCGGTGCGCCAGCTGCTCATCCACCGCGTCCGCTACCTCTACAAGATCGGCAGTCTCGAGTCGGCCCTGCAGACCGCGAAGCCGCTGGAGGAGATCTGGCGCAGGACGGTCGAGACCGAGGACGTCGCCTCCGACCCCGAGCGGGCGGCGGCGATGCGGCGGCAGTTGCTCAGCCTGCGCTACGAGATCGCGAACATCCAGCGGTCCCGCGGCGAGTACGCCGAGGCGCGCGAGATCGACCGCGCCGTCCTGGCCGAGCAGGCCGCGATGTTCGGGCCGGACAGCCCTCGAACGCTGATGACGGCCCGTAGCCTCGCCGCGGACCTCAGGGGCCTGAGCCTCTACGCCGAGGCGCTGGCGATGGACCGGGCGACCTACGACAACTTCAAGGAGGTGCTGGGGGAGGAGGACCCGGCGACGCTGATGGCGGCGAACAACCTCGCGATCTCCTACCGGCTCATGGGTGACTGCTTCACCGCCCGCGACATCGACGAGGAGACCCATCGCAAGCGCAGCGAGGTGCTCGGCCCTTCGCACCCGCACACGCTCATCTCCGCCGGCCACCTCGCCCGCGACCTGCGCGAGGCGGGCCAGTTCCAGCGGTCCGTGGCGTTGCTCGAGAGCACCCTGCGCTCGTTCCAGGTGCTCGGCAGGACCCTGCCGGAGACGCTGCGGACCGCCAAGTCGCTCGCGGTCTCGCTGCGGCGGGTGGGCCAGGTGAAGCGGGCTAGAACACTCACCGAGGAGACATACGCACTCTACGTGAGCGAATCCGAGGCGGAGACACCGGATGCGTTCGCGTGCCTGCTGAACCATGCCGCGGACCTGTCGGTGGCCGAGGAGAAGCGGCAGGCGGCGGAGGAATCCCGCAGGGTGCTCGAGGCGTATGAGAGCACGTACGGAGTCGACCACCCGTACACGTTGATGTGCCTGACGAACCTCTCGATGTACGAGCGCGGCACAGGTCAGCTCGAGGACGCGGTAGCGCTCGCCCGCCAGGCTTACGACGGGCTGCTGCTGACCGTCGGAGACGACCACCCGTATCCCCTGTGCGCGGCACTGAATCTCGCCAACGCGCTGGCCGACCTCGGGCAGTTCGAGGACGCGCTCGTGCTGGAGGCCCGCGCGATGGAAGGGCTCTCCCAACGCCTGACGCCGTCCCATCCCGACGCGATGATCGCGGAGTCGAATTTCTCGATCACGCTGCGGGCGCTCGGGCGGGTCCGGGAGGCCGACGAGCGGCGCGAGCGGATCGCGGTGGATCTCGCGGAAAAGCTGGGCGTGGACCATCCGAACGCGCTCGCCGTGCGGCGGGGCAAGCGGATCAACCGAGACCTGGAACCGCAGCCGATCTGACCGCGCGGCCGCGGCCTGCCTGCTCGACCGCGTGCAGGCTGCCCGCGACCACCCAGCCGAGCACATACGGCAGCACGGCGACGGCACCGAAGTGCGCCGCGCCGCGTGAGACGACGAACCGGACGTGCCGGATGCGCTCGGCCAGCCACCGGCTGTGGCCGATCGGCGCGAAGACGTCCTCGGTGCCGTGCCAGAGCAGCACCGGCGCCTCGATCCGGTCCAGCTCGAAGCCCCACGGCGTGATGAACGCGAGGGTGTCGTCGATCCAGCCGGCCGCCGACTCGCGGAACGCCTCGGTGAAGTTCGATTCGAGCATCGCCTTGATGCCGAAGTCGGACATCACCCGCCGATCGGCCTCGGGCAACTGTGGGTCGAGGAAAGGCAGCATCAACGTCGGATTCGCCCGCGCCGCAGCGACGCGGGCCTCATACCACGCGGTCAGCTGCTCCGCCCCGGAGTCGGCGATGGCGTACGCCCGCCGGTTCGCCAACGTCATGCCGGCGTGCCAGTCCAAGCCGGCCGCGTCGCGCGGGGCGATGCCGACGAGCACCGCGGCACGCGTCACGCGGCGGGGCAGCAGCGCGGCGCAGGCGAGCGCATGCGGACCGCCGCCCGAGCGGCCGACCACCGCGAAGTGCTCGAGACCGAGCGCGTCCGCCACGGCCTCGACGTCAGCCGCGGCATCGGCGACGGCGCGGCCCTGCCACCGGTCGGAGCCGCCATAGCCGGGCCGATCGTACGCCAGAAGCCTGATTCCACCCCGATAAAGCACCGCGCCGCGCGGCCGTGGCCCCACCCGGCTGCCCGGGGTGCCGTGCAACAGGAAGACAGGATGGCCGCGCGGATCGCCCCATTCCTCGATGGTCAGCCGCCGTCCGTCCCGGGTGACCACAGCCTTTGTCATCGTTTCCTTACATGATCGTGTCCCTGAGGGACGCGGGCCGAGCCAGGCGCCGAGTCGTCGCCGGATTCGGATAGACGCTGTATTCCCCTGGCGGACCAAGGTTCACCAAAGGGTGACGCCGCTGCCCCGCGCACGCCGTCCCCGTGTCGGGAGCCGCGGGGACGCGACTGCCCGAGGCATCGATTCAAGAGCGCCGATTGGTGCATTCGCCCGTGCGCGACCGCTGTACCGCCTACGCTGTCAGCCGGGGCCGGCTCACCGCATCAGGTTTTTCGCAGCATTCGGATAAGAGGGGGTTCGCCGTCATGTTCGAACCGCAGGACGCCGTTCCGTCGGGGCAGCAGCCACTGCCACCGCAGCCGTATCCGGCGCCTGGCTACCAGCAGCAGATGGGTCCTTACCAGCAGGGTCCGTACATGCAGCCGTACCCGATGATGGTCGCCCCGAAGTCCCCCGGCGTCGCCGTGCTGGCTTCGTTCTTCATCCCCGGCCTCGGCTCGATGATCAGCGGCCGGGGCGGCATCGGCGCGCTCATCCTCTGCCTGTACGTCCTGAGCTGGATCCTGACGCTCGTGCTCATCGGCTTCATCGGAGTGCTCGGATGCTGGATCTGGGGCATGGTCCAGGGGTACTCCGATGCCGTGGCATGGAATCGGAGCCACGGCATCGTGAGCTGAATCTCTTCGGCTGTCGACCTCGATGCTCGAGAACGAGCAGGGGGCGAACACCGCGTGTTCGCCCCTGCCGATTCAACGGGCTTGATCAGGGTGCCGACGTCCCCGTCGCACTCGGACTAGCTGACGCGGAAGGACTGGCAGCGACCGGTGCGCCGAGTGCGTAGAGCGGCCACTCGTGGCTGTAGCCGGGCAGCGGGATCTTGCCGGCGATCGACGGCGCGCCGAGGATCGCCAGCTGTGCGTACAGGTCACCGCCGCCCCGCGCCCGTCATCCACTTTGCGGCAGGGATCGCTCCGCCCGCTCCGCCTGAACACCGCCCACCGCTCATCCGCCGACACCTTGACCCGTGCCAATCCCCACGCCATCAGGGCTTGAGCAAGCTCCCGAGAGCGATATCGAAGAAGGTGTCGAACGCGTCGGTGCTGCGATAGACGCGCGCAGTGATGAGAGTCCCTTCCCAAGCACTGAGCAGGAATCGGGCGGTCTTATCCGGATCGATGTCGGCCCGAACCGTGCCAGCGTCGCGTGCCTCGGCAATCGTCGACGCGAGAGCCTGCGCCCAGGCGTCAAAGCTCTGCCGGACACTCTCACGGATTTCGTCGCTGTGGTCGACGATCTCAGCACCGAAGTTCCCGAACATGCACCCGCGGGTGAAGTCGCGGCTCTCATTCTCACGCCGCGCAAACGTGAAGTGGTTCCGCAACCGGTCCAGGGGATCCACCGATGTGTCGGCCAGTTCGTCAAGCCGCCGCGTCTCGCCGTAGCGCTCGAGGACGAGCGTGGCCAGCGATTCCTTGCTCTCGAAGTGGTTGTAGAAGGACCCCTTCGGAACGCCGGCCGCGTCTGTGATGTCCTTGACGCCGGTGGCGTTGTAGCCGTCGGCGTGGAAGCGGTCGAGCGCAGCCGCCACGATCTCCTCGCGCTTGCTCTCTCGCACCATCGCCGCCTCCTCAAAATGACCGGTCGTCTCATGTTAGACCCGCGCGGCGCCCATGGGGCAAGGCAGCCGCGTTCGAGCACGTGAGGAGGCGTGAGGCGGATGTAGTCGACGTCGCACTGTGAGGGATTCCAAAATTCTTTGGGTGCGCCGTAGAGGCCGCGAGATCGGCTCCGACTACAAGGTAGACGGCAGAACCGCTTCGGAAGGAACCGATCATGAAGATCCGCGCCCGCCTGGGCATCAGCGCCGACGGCTACATCACCACGCCGAGCGGGTGGCCCGCGCACAGCGCCGACCCCGCCTTCGTCTCGGGCCAGAGCCACGGCATCCGCGAGTTCCTGGAGACCTGCGAGGCCGCACTGATGGGCCGGACAACCTTTGAACCGGCTCTGTCGAACAACCGGTGGCCGTGGCCCGACCTCAACGTGTTCGTGCTCGGTTCGCAGCGGCCCGCCGGCACGCCCGACCACGTGGTGACCGACAGCGATCCCGTCCAGCTGCTGGAAAAGGTGCGGGCGGCCAACCGCGGCGGCGACGTGCACCTGATCGGAGGTCCCCGCACGATCGAGACGTACCGAGCGCTCGGTGCGCTGGACAGCATCGAGCTGGTCGTGCTGCCGATCCTCTTCGGCGACGGAATGCGCCTCACGCCGTCGCTCAGCACCGAGGCCGGACTGACCTTTGAGCGAGAGCGCGCTCTGCCGGGCGGCTCTGTGGAGATCGTCTACGCCGTCGACAAGGCGGCCCGTGCGATCCTGGGGCACGGCGCGGACTGGGTTCCTGCCTCGCAGCGAGCGGCCGGAGCCTGACGGCGGGCGGTCGGGTGAAGCGCCGCGGGGCCTTGAGTACCTGACAGGGCATGCGGGCATAGGCGGCGGCGACCTCGGCTTGGGCGATCTCCCGCAGGGAGGCGCTATCGCCGGGCCGCCGAAGGAGAGGAAGAGGTCGTAGGAGCCGAGTGCTATCGACCGTCCCTTCACGCGGCCGCGGAGTCGGGCCCGGATGCGTGTGCCGGCCTTCGCGCCCTCGGCTTGTCGATCACGGTGCTGATCCACACGTCGACCTCTGCGGCCTCCCGCGCGGCGCCGAGCTCGCGGTAGAGCCGCGCCGCCCGGGTCAGCTGGTGGCGGGCGCGGGCAGGACGGCCGGTCAGCCGGGCCTGCCGGCCGAGACCCGCGTGGGCGCGCGCCTTCTCGTACGGGCTGCCGGAGCGGACCGCGGCCTCGAGCGCGGCCTCGTGGTGCCGTTCCGCGGTCTTGTAGTCACCTGAGCGCAGTGTCGCTTCGCCGAGGGCGTTGAGCGTCATCGTCATGTCTAGCGGCAGCCCGAGTGCACCGAACGCGTCGGCCGCATCGCGCAGATGCTTGATCGCGTCGTCGATGCGGCAGAGTTCGACTTCGGTGGAGGCCATGTCGCGCTTGGTGATCGCGATGTTCCGTGCGGAGCCCGCCTGCTGGTGGAACGCGAGCGCCGCGCTTTGTTCGGCCAACGCCTCGCCGTAACGGCCGAGGCAGTGCAGCATCCAGGCGCGATGCGAGCGCGCGGTGAACTCGCCGTGCGGGTCCTTTGTCGCTTGGAAAAGGCCGATCGCCTCGGACAGCGCGACGTGAGCCTTGTCGTATCTGCCTTGGAGGCAGTACAGCAAGCCGAGGTTGTTCAGCGTCACGCCTTGGGCTCGCCGATCCCCGAGACGCCGGGCGGCGGCCAACGCCGCGTCGTGCGTACGTTCCCACGCGGCCCAGTGCTTGCCGAGGAAGAAGATGCCGCGCAGCGTGTAAGCCAGCTGCCAGCAGTGTTCGTCGTATCCGTATTCGCGGGCTGTCTCACAGAAGGCTGACAGGGTGTCCAGCGAGCCGGTCAGCCAGGAGTGCGCCGCCGCGTAGCTTGTGAACGTGCGGTGCCCGGCCGGTCCGGACGGCGTGGCGACGAGCGGCACCCGGTACCGGTGGGGCGTGATGACCTGGTCCGCCTCGTGACAGGCGAGCAGGGCGGCGTCGAGGAGCCGGCGCACAGCCGCGTGGATCTCCGATTTCGGCAGCGCCCGCTCGGCCACTTGGCCCGCGTAGTGCACGAGCAGGTCGTGCATCCGGTAGCGGCCGGGACCGCCCGGCTCGAGCAGTCCGGCCAGGAACAGCTGCTCCAGCAGGCGTTCCGTCGCCGGCACAGTGCGGTCAGCGAGCGCCGCGACGGTGCAGGCGTCGAATTCGACCGGCGGGTGCAGCCCGAGCAGGGCGAAGATGCGCTGCTGGCCGGCCGGCAGCAGGGCGAATGAGATGTCGAAGGCGTCCGCGATGCTGCGCTCGTCGTCCTCGATCCGCTGCATCCGCCCGCGCGCATCGGCGAGCTTGCCGGCCAGCAGGTGCGGGGTGAGGCTCGCGTCGGCCCGGCACCGCGCTGCCAGGATCCTGATCGCCAGCGGATGGCCGCCGCAGGCTCCGACGATGCGCCGCACGGCCCCGTCCCACGCGTCGGCGCGCACGCACACCCGGCGGAAGAGAGTCGCGCCGGCGTCGCGGGAGAGCGGGTCGAGCGCGATCACGTCGGCGTCGTCGAGGGCTGGCAGGCGCCTGCGGCTGGTGACCAGCACCCGGCAGCCGGCCGCGGCCGGAAGCAGGGAATTGACCTGCTCGACCGAGTCCGCGTTGTCCAGGATCAGCAGGAGCCGCTTGTGCGCGGTCTCGTTGCGGAACAAGCCGATGCGCCCGGGCAGCGTCGCCGGGATCGTCTGCTCGGCTACGCCCAGGTCCGCGAGGAGCAGCGCAAGCGCGTCGGCCGGGGACACCGGATCCGGCCGGGGCGCGAAGCCGCGCAGGTCGATGAACAGGCAGCCGTCCGCGAACCGGTCACCGAAGCTGTGAGCGGCGCCCACCGCGAGCGCGGTCTTGCCGATGCCGGGCATGCCGGTGACCACGCACACGCGCGCAGCGCCCGGAACGTCCGCGTCGGGCGAGAGGAATGCCTCGAGCCGTGCGTACTCAGGTTCGCGTCCGACGAGCGCGGAGGCAGCCGGAGGCAGCACGCTCGCGACACGCGCCGCCGGGGCCGTGGCGTCACGCGCACTCGCCGGCGATCGCGGTGCGGGATCCGCCTCGGCGTCGGCCTGAGCGTCCCGGACTTTGGCGGCCGACCTACGGGTGCGCCGGGCCGCCTCGGCCAGCGCGCGCAGCTCCTCGGCCGCGCCGAGCCGCTCGCCGATCCGCGAGGCGAGCTGCGGATCCGCGCTGCGCTGCCCGCTCTCCAGCCGGGTGATGAGCGAGTGGTCGACGTAAACCTCCCGCGCCAGGGCGCGTTGGCTTAGACCTGCGTCCTCACGTAACCGCGCCATCCGCCGCGCGAACGCGGCGCGCCCCTCATCCATCCGTTTCCTCCCCAGAAACGTGTCGTGTGGCGTGGGTGGTGCCGGTGGTGCTCGTGGTGACCGGTGCCGTGGCACCAGCGCACCAGTACCGATGCCGGCGGGGGGCTGCCAGCGTGGACAGGGGGCCCCGCCTCGCGTGCGGGCGAGACGGGGGGCGGCCCCAAAGACGGTACTCGATGCGGAAATCCGAAACAGCGTTCGATTTCGGATCGCCTGCTTGCTCGATTGGAAAATGCGTTCGTTCTTTGATACCCGGGTTTCCCTCCCCGCCTCGATGATGCCACTACACCGCACGTTGCACACGGATACAGCCGAATCGTCACCGCCCGCGACGCTTGCACGCGGCGCTTCACGGGGGCGGCACCGGGTGCGACCGAAGCAGTCCGCTCACACGGGTCAGTCATCCCTGAGAGGGACCTTCATGACCGAGCAGAGAGCCACCCGCGTGGCGCCGACGCCGCGCGGCATTCCGGACAGCACGCGGCAGCGGCCCTGGTGGCTGCGCCTTGGATTCGAGCAGTCGCCGCCGACCGAGCCCTGATTCCGGGGCCGGGGCCTAGGGGTGTTTGGAAAGTATCGTCGGGCCCGACGATACTTTCCAAACACCCCTAGCGCAGCGCGGCGCGCCGGATTTCCGGCCGGTAGCGCTCGATGTGTTCCAGGCAGAATCGGGCATCGTCGGCGGCGGCGCGGCGAAGGGGATCATCGCCGTCATATGCGGCCAGGTCGAGCAGCGTCTCGGCGATCGCGACGTGTGCGCGTGTCAGCAGCACGTCGCGCGCGCCAACATCTGGATCGGCCACGACAAGGTACTCGCCGGTGCTGCATCCGAAGTTGCCTGCGGACATTGCGTTGCCTGTAAGCACTGCGGCGCACCGCTCGACCGCTTGCGAGATCAGGTGCCCGGCTAAGACGTCCAGAACGCGCTGTTCGAATGCCTCAGGGAGGCGCGGCTTCACCAAACGCAGATCGCATACGTAGAGCAGGCGTGCGTGCGTTTCAGCGCTTGATTCCCGGACGGGCGCAGACGCGTCGGCTTGATCGATGAGGTCGATTGCGGCCGCCGCGCTGTGCATGTCGTATTGCCCGCACGACTCGGGCGTCGCGAACGGGACAATGCCGCCACTTGCGAAATGATCACGGATCAGGCGAAGGCTGTCGGCATATGCGTCGGTCAGGACGGGGAGCGAGAGCGCCTTGCCGTCGGTGACGAAGGTGGAGCGGAAGCCGATCGTCAGCGGTGACGTGCCATCGGCGTCGAGAAGGCCGGGAATGTACGGCGACATGTCGATCAGCTGCTTGCCGAGAGCCGGATCGGCGGCGCGTTCGGCGATCCGTGCGCGCAGGTCGCCGCCCTCGGGTGAGGCGAGTGCGTGCTCCAGCGAGTGGATGCCGGAAAACAGCCGCCGCGCGTTGTCGGGCGTCTGGCCGGGATCAAATGACGCGACGGGGAAGAAGACGTGGTCGAGGCGGAGCGGGGTATCGCGGTCGGTGCGGGCGAGCTTGTCCGGGGAGAGGGTGCCACCGGTCATCGCCAGGTGGTCCTTGTCGCCGGAATGCTGCGCGAGCAGCTCGACAGTCACGGTCATGCGATCACATCCGGTCCGCCGCGCAGGATGCTTTCGGCGACCCCTGCCAGGTTGGCCAACGCCTTAGGCATGTTCAGGTCAAAGGCGTCGGTGGATTCGTCATCGCAGTAGTCCGAGGGCGCCTTGTAGCTCTCCAGCCGGTCGAGCAGATCGTGGCGGAAGAGCGTGTGCGCGATGGCGGCCAGTTCCATGTCGACGAAGTCGGCCGCGAAGCCGTTCAAGTCCGGATGGAAGACGCCCGGATCAGTGACGAACGTGTCGCCGGAAATGAGCTTCGCTTCCGGCGCGTCCGGAACGCGCGACTTGAGCTCGTACTCCGTGACTGCGGTTCGGGGGATCTGCCCTATCCGGTAGCCGAACGCGGTCGCATCGACGTCGAAGAAGGCGCAGGCGGCCACGGCGTGCACGACGCCGATCTCGATCGCCCGGTTAAGGCAGCCGACCAGGCCCATGTTCACGACGCGGCGGGGGTCGTACAGATCGAGCGCGTGCTGCGCGGCCGCGGCGGCGTTCGTCGTCCCGATTCCGGTGTGGACGACGACCGCGGACGTCGGCCCGCCGCGGTACTCGCGGACTCCGTACGGCCCCGGCTGCGCCTCGTCCCACTGCTCGAGATCGAAGACGCCGTCGATCTCCTCCGCCATCGCGACCATGAACGCGACGTCTACCTGCGTTTTCCCCATGCGGGAAGACTACCGTCTGGCTTGATCGGTTCGAGCGGGTCGCAACCGAGCCGCAAGCCTCTTCACTTGAGCAGCCGTGACGCATCGGCCATGCAGACGGATCACAATAGGTCCATGCATCTGGTTCCCGCCGAACACGCGCACCGCCGGGTCCTCGACGAGCACGGGGTCTGCGACGCCATCGCCGGCGTGGGCGATCCCGCCGCGGTGCGGGACTGGGCCGACCGGTTCGGGCTGCTGGCCGACCCCGGGCGGCTCACCCTGCTGCTCGCCGTCCGCGCGGTCCCGGACCTGAGCGTGTCGGATCTCGCCGTCGCGGCGGGCATGAACGACACCGCGGTCTCCCAGGCGCTGCGCCTGCTGCGGGTCGCGGGGGTCGTCGCGGCCCGCAAGGACGGCCGGGTCATGCGGTACCGGCTGGTCGACGACACCGTCGCCGATCTGCTGGAAAAGTTGCCGCGCCCGCTCGTCTGACCGGACAGACTCTGTTCAACGGCCATTCGGGGGAACCTTCGTGCCGCTGTCGGTGGCCGGTGTAATGCTGGGATCGTCCGGGCAGCCCGGCCTCGCTCATTCCACCCCGCGGGCTGCCTCCGTCGCGTACGCGGAGGGTCTTCACCATGCTCACCACAGACTTCGTCGCCGGGGCGCCGAACTGGATCGACCTCGGCTCGGCCGACACCGCGGCGTCGGCCGCCTTCTACACCGCCCTGTTCGGCTGGGAGTACCAGTCGGCGGGCCCCGACTCCGGCGGCTACGGCTTCTTCAACCTGAACGGCAAGATGGTCGCGGCGGTCGGCCCGCTGTCCGAGGGCGCGCACCCGTCCTGGACCGTCTACTTCAACACGCCCAGCGCCGACGACACCGCGAAGGCGGTCGAGGCCGGCGGCGGGGCGATCCTGGCTCCGCCGATGGACGTGTTCACCGAGGGCCGGATGGCCATCTTCGCCGACGCGGCCGGGGCGCACTTCGGCGTCTGGCAGCCGGGCGATACCAAGGGCCTGGGCGAGGTGAACACGCCCGGCACGCTGGCGTGGACCGAGCTGTATGCCTCTGACGTGGCGGCGGCGAAGACGTTCTACGCAGATGTCTTCGGCTGGCGGGCCGAGGACAACGACATGGGCGGCGGGATGGTCTACACCGTCATCACGCCCGCGTCCGGCGGCGACAGCTCCGGCCAGGGCGGCATGATGGCGATCAGCCCGGAGATGGCGGCCCAGGGCGTGCCCCCGCACTGGGGGATCTACTTCGAGGTCGCCGACTGCGACGCCACCGCCGCCAAGACGGCGGAGCTCGGCGGCAAGGTCGTCATGGGCCCGGACTCGATTCCGCAGGTCGGGCGGATCGCGCTGCTGACGGACCCGCACGGCGTCCAGTTCTCGGTGATCGCCAGCGAGATGCCGGCCCCCCAGTGAGTCCGGCGCAGTGAGTCGGACACAGTGAATCCAGCACAGTGAGCCGGGCTCGCGGGAAGTCAGTGCGCTAATACATGGGGCCGGGTCGGCCGTCCGGATCAGCCGGGCGGTCCGCCCGGCTTTCCTCGTATCCGCGCCACTACTCCCGTGGGAGTATCCGCGACGAGCCTCCCGCAGGCCGATGCGGTTCGGCCCGCCGGGCTCTAGCGTGGCGGCATGAAGGCCGATCAGCGCGCCCACGACGGCGAGGCGTGCGCCGAGTACGAACGGCACGCCTGGCGCGTGTTCGGCGTGCCGCTTTACCGTCTCGGCCCCTTCATCGTCGCGTTCATGCAGATCGGCGGCACTTACGGGATCGCCAAGCACAATGCGCACCCCGGCTCGAGGCCCATCGACGCATTCGCCTGGGTCCTGACCGCCCTCGGCCCCGTGGCGCTGCTCTTCTGCCGTCGGTACCCCCGCGCCGTCATCGCCGTCACGACCGCCACCGTCTTGGCCTACTCGCTGCGCGGCTACCCCGAGGGACCTATCTACGTCTCCTTCGCCGTCGCGGTCGCCGGAGGCATCGCGCGGGGCTACCGGTGGGTGGCGTACGGCTCGATCCCGGTCCTCTTCATCGGGCATTACGTCATCCCCCCGCTGTTCGCGGGTGCCCACTGGCCGCCGTTGTCGACCTTCGGCCAGGACATCGCCTGGTCCGTCGCCGTGCTCGCCATCGCCGAGCTGTCCAACTTCCGCCGCCAGCGCGCCATCGACGCCGAGCGCACCCGCGAGGAGCGCGCCCGCCGCCGGGCCACCGACGAGCGGCTGGCCATCGCCCGCGAGCTGCACGACGTCCTGGCGCACTCGATCTCGCTGATCAACGTGCAGGCCGGCACCGCCCTCGAGGTGATGGACCGCCGCCCGGAGCAGGCCCGGATCGCGCTCGAAGCGATCAAGCTGGCCAGCCGCGAAGCCCTCGGCGAGGTCCGCTCCGTTCTCGGCGTGCTGCGCTCCCCGGACGGCGACGGGTCCACGGCGGCAGCGCCGCGCCGCCCGACCGCCGGACTGGCCCGGCTCGACGAGCTGGTGGAGGGGGCCCGCGCCGCCGGACTCAAAGTGCGTATCCTCACCGAAGGCGAGATCCGTCCGCTGCCCGCCGGCGTGGACCTCGCCGCGTACCGGATCGTGCAAGAGGCACTGACCAACGTGGTGCGGCACGCGCACGCCGACGAGGTCGACGTGCACGTCGGCTATGGTGAGCGCGGCGTACGCCTTATCGTCGCGGACGACGGGCGCGGCGGTGCTGTACCTGTCGGCGAACGCTTGACCGGTGGCGGCAACGGCCTGCCGGGGATGCGGGAACGGGCCACAGCGCTCGGCGGCGTCCTCACCGCCGGGCCGCGGCCAGGCGGGGGATTCGCGGTCGAGGCGGAGCTGCCGACAGAAGGAGTTCGATGAGCGCGGGCACGGGGGACACGGAATCCGGCGACGCCGCGTCGGCGGGCGGCCCGATCAGGGTCCTGCTCGCGGACGACCAGATCCTGGTGCGGGCCGGCTTCCGGGCTTTGCTCGATGTCCAGGACGACATAGAGGTGGTCGGCGAGGCCGGGGACGGCGCCGAGGCGGTGGATCTGGCCGCCCGCCTGCGCCCCGACCTGGTGCTGATGGACATCCGGATGCCCCGCATGGACGGCCTCGAGGCGACCCGCCGGATCACCGCGGACCCCGCGCTGGCCGATGTGCGCATCCTGATCCTGACCACCTTCGAGCTCGACGAGTACGTCTTCGAGGCGCTGCGCTACGGCGCCAGCGGCTTCCTGGTCAAGGACACCGAGCCGGCCGATCTGGTGCGCGGCGTGCGCTCGGTCGTCGCCGGCGACGCGCTGCTCTCCCCCGGCGCCACTCGCCGCGTCATCGCCCAGTTCGCCGAGCGGCCTGGCGGATCCGGCTCTGCAGGGCCTGCGCCCGCTGCAGTACTCCGCCGACTGGAGGGCCTGACCGAGCGGGAGCGCGAGGTGATGGCGCTCGTCGCGGAGGGACTGACCAACGAGGAGATCGCCGAGCGCCTCGTGGTCAGCCCGCTCACCGCCAAGACCCATGTCAGTCGGGCGATGGTGAAGCTCGGCGCCCGCGACCGGGCGCAGCTCGTCGTGTTCGCGTTCGAGTCGGGGCTGGCCCGCCCCGGCTGGGCCGGCTGAGCGTTTCTCACCGGTCTTAAAGGCCCCTCTTACTTCCGGGGCAGTACCCCGCGAAGCCTCCGGACGTACGACGCCCGCGCAGCGGTCCCGGCAGGACTCTGTCTCCAGAACGCAAATCAGCGAAGGAGACCTCAGTCATGACGAACCTGCTTGCCCGCACCGGCGCCGCCCCCGCGCTCGCCGAGACGCCAGGGGACCAGGGCAATGCCGCGTGGTGTGAAGCCGCGGTGAAGACATACGGCTCCGGCGAGACCGCGGTGCGCGCCCTCGACGAGGTGACGGTCGGCATCCCGGCCGGAAAGTTCACCGCGATCATGGGGCCCTCCGGCTCCGGCAAGTCCACCTTGATGCACTGCCTGGCCGGACTCGACCGGCTCACCTCGGGACAGGTGTGGGTCGACGGGGTCGAACTCGGTTCGCTCGCCGACAAGCAGCTGACCATGCTGCGGCGGGACCGGATCGGCTTCGTCTTCCAGTCCTTCAACCTGCTGTCGACGCTCAACGCGCTGGAGAACATCACCCTCCCGCTCGACCTGGCCGGGAACAAGCCCGACCGGGCCTGGCTGGACGCGGTGATCGAGGCCACCGGCCTGGCCGACCGGCTGCGCCACCGCCCGGCCGAGCTGTCCGGCGGCCAGCAGCAGCGCGTCGCCGTGGCGCGGGCGTTGGCCAGTCGGCCGCGCATCGTGTTCGCCGACGAGCCGACCGGCAACCTCGACTCGCGGGCCGGGGCCGAGGTGCTCGGATTCCTGCGCCGCGCGGTGCGCGAATTCGGCCGCACCATCGCGATGGTCACCCACGACCCGGTCGCCGCCTCCTATGCGGACCAGGTGCTGTTCCTCGCCGACGGCCGGATCGTGGACCGGATGATCGCGCCGACGCCCCAGACCGTGCTCGACCGGATGAAGTCGCTCGACGGCGTGGAAGCGGGGAACTGACGATGCTCGCCGTGACCCTCAAGGGCCTGGTGGCCCACCGCCGACGACTGTTCGGCACCCTGCTCGCGATCGTCCTCGGCGTCGGCTTCCTCGCCGGGACGCTCACCTTCAACAACACCCTGTCCGCCAACTTCGACACGCTGTTCCAGAACGCCAATGCGCACACCGACGCTGTCGTGCGCGGCTCGCAGTCCATCTCGGCCGGGTCCGGCACCGGCCAGGGCCAGCGCCCGCCGCTCAACGCCGCGCTGGTCGGTACCGTCGCCGCACTCCCGGGCGTCGCCTCGGCGCAGGGCGAGGTCGACGGCTACGGCCAGATCCTCGGCGCCAACGGCAAGCCGGTCGGTACCAACGGCCCGCCGCGCGCCGCCGGCAACTGGATCCCGGACGCCGATCTGAACCCGTATCACCTGGTCGCGGGCCGCGCGCCGCAGGCCGACGACGAGGTCGTGCTGAACAAGGGCGCCGCGGACTCCGGCGGTCTGCACGTCGGCGACAAGGTCCTGGTCCAGACGCCGACACCGGTCACCTTCACGATCGTCGGCCTGGCCGGATTCGGCTCCGAAGACGGCATCGGCCAGGAAACCTACGTCGGCATGACGATGCACGCCGCGCAGATGTACGTCGGCAAGCCCGGCGAAGTGTCGCGGATCGTGGTCAAGGCCGCTCCCGGAGTCTCGCAGTCCCAGGTGGTGCAGCGGATCAACGCGGTGCTCCCGCACGGCGTCGAGGCCATCACCGGCGCGGCGTACACCCAGGAGACCATCGGCGACATCAACTCCGAGTTCCTGTCCTTCTTCGAGACGTTCCTCGTCGTCTTCGCGGTGATCGCGCTGATCGTCGCCTCGTTCTCGATCTACAACACCTTCGCGATCGTGGTCGCCCAGCGCACTCGCGAGTCCGCACTGCTGCGGGCGCTCGGCGCGCTGCGGCGCCAGGTGCTCGGCGCGGTGGTGCTTGAGGCGGCGACCGTCGCGCTCGTGGCATCGGTGCTGGGCGTCCTGGGCGGCTTGGGCATCGCGGAGCTGCTTAAGGCAGTCTTCGGGGCGGCTGGGTTCGGCCTTCCGGCCGGAGGACTGGACATCACCGTCTCCACCGTCGTGATCTCCGTGATCACCGGCACGGCCGTGACCATCGTCGCCGCGCTCGCTCCCGCGGTGCGTGCCTCGCGGGTGCCTCCGCTGGCCGCCCTGCGCGACGTCGAGGCCGGACGCACCACCGCGTCGCGTCGCCGCGTCGTGATCGGTGTCGTCGGCCTCGGCGCCGGGATCGCGCTCGCCGCCGCGGGCAGCGGTGTCGCGGCGGTCGGCACGGGCTGCGCCCTCGCAGTGTTCGGGACCGTCGTCCTCGGCCCGGCTGTGGCGAGGCCTGTCGCCGGACTGCTCGGCGCGGTGCTGCCCCGCCTGGACGGCACCACCGGGAGGCTGGCGCGGCGCAACGCCATGCGCGACCCCAAGCGGACGGCGGCGACCGCGACCGCGCTCATGGTGGGCGTGGCGGTGGTGACCGTCTTCACCGTCTTCGCGGCCTCGATCAAGGCCTCGATCGACACCAACGTCCGCCAGTCCTTCACCGGCGACCTGGTGGTCAGCTCGCCCAGCTTCAACAACGGCGGGACGCTGAGCCCGAAGATCGCCACCGACCTCGCCGCTCTTGCGCAGGTACGCGGCGCGGTCGGCATCGGCACCGGCGTCGCCACCGTGAACGGCAAGGGCGAGCAGGTCTACCACACCGATCCGGCGAAGCTCGGCGTCGTCACGGACCCCGGCGTGGTCGCGGGCTCGATGGCGGGGCTCGGCACTGACGGCATCGCCTTGTCGCAGAAGGCGGCCACTGCGGACAACCTGCGGCTCGGCAGCACGGTGACCGTCGGTTTCACGGACGGCGCGACCGGCCGCTTCACGGTGGACGCGCTCTACACCGACGAGCAGACGCTCGGCGACTACCTGATGAGCACCGCGGCCTGGGCCCCGCACGAGGCGCAGGACGTGGACACCTCGGTGGCGGTCAAGCTGGCTCCCGGCGTGTCGCTGGCACAGGGGCGAGCAGTGATTGAGCGGGCCGTCGCCCCCTACGGCAGCCCGCAGGTCGAGGACCGCGGCCAGTACGCGGCCGACCAGGACTCCGGCGTCACGACGATCCTCAACATCATCTACGCCCTGCTGGCCCTGGCGATCATCATCGCGCTGATGGGTATCGCGAACAGCCTGTCTCTGTCCGTGCACGAGCGGACCCGGGAACTGGGCATGCTGCGCGCGGTCGGCTTGACGCGGCGCCAGACCCGGCGGACCGTGCGCTGGGAGTCGGTGATCGTGGCCCTGTTCGGGACGCTGACCGGCATCGCGCTGGGCGTGCTGCTCGGCTGGGCCTTGGTCCGGACCGCGTCCAGCAGTGGCGGGATCACCTTCGCCGCCCCGGCGACGCAGCTGGTGGTCGTCACGCTGGCCGGCGCGGTGGCCGGGGTCCTCGCGGGCGCCCGCCCGGCCCGCCGCGCGGCAAAGATCAATGTCCTGGCAGCAATCGCGCAGGACTGAGTTGCCCGAGCAGGACCAAAGGAGCCAGATCGACGGGGAATCGGGGGACGGCGGACAGCGCCTCGAAGCGCCCATGGGCATAGCGTCCGGATGAATCGGACACCGTCCGCCGTCGCGTGTGCCTTAGGTAGCGCGGTTCAGTGGCCGCCGCTGAGGAAGGCGATGATTCCGTCCGCCAGCGACTGCGCGAGCTGCTGCCGGTCGCTCGCGCTCTCCTC
This sequence comes from Actinocrinis sp., assembly GCF_035938995.1. Taxonomy (GTDB): domain Bacteria; phylum Actinomycetota; class Actinomycetes; order Streptomycetales; family Catenulisporaceae; genus DASZGI01. The sequence goes on along the minus strand of NZ_DASZGI010000306.1, from coordinate 193 downwards.
CCGCGCCAGGTCCCCCCCGTTTTGCATGTTCCCGCACTCGACGAGGACCTTGGGCACCGTGGAGAGGTTCAGCCCGGCCAGGTCGTTCCGCGACTCGTATCCGTCGTCGCCGATGTAGGTCGCCGGGGTGAATCCGGACTCGGCGAGCATCGTCGTGTGCAGGGCCTGGCTGAGCTGGTTCGACGCGGCGTCG
>NZ_DASZGI010000305.1:0-17582 GCF_035938995.1 Actinocrinis sp. | reverse complement strand
GACGGGCTGATCCTCAGCGCCCACACCACCGCGGGCGGTGCCGGGTCGGTGCGGATCGGTGTGGACTACGGCGGTTTCGCTGGCGCGTTCGGCGGTAGCTACGCCACCCGGCTGTCCATGGTGACGCTGCCCGCGTGCGCGCTGACCACGCCGCAAGTTCCGGCGTGCCGAGTCGAGACCCCGCTGGTGTCGACCAACAACGCGGCCGACAAGTCCGTGTCCGCGGTCGTCGCCCTCCCCGCCGCCACCGCTGCCGTGTCGAATGGGAATCACGCGGACACCGCGGAGACCGCGGCACCCGTGGTGCTGGCCGCGACGGCGGGCACGATCAGCACGGTGGGTGGCGGCACCTACGCGGCGACCAGCCTGAAACCGAGCGGGTCCTGGACCGCGGGTGGGTCGAGTGGGTCGTTCACCTACAGCTATCCGATCAGCGTGCCGCCCGCGGCGTCGAAACTGGTGCCGAGCGTGGCGTTGTCGTATGACTCGGGCAGCGTGGACGGCCAAACCGCCTCCACCCAAGCCCAGTCCTCCTGGATCGGCGATGGCTGGAGTGGTCCGGAGTCCTATATCGAGCAGTCGTTCATCCCCTGCGCGGACTCCCCGGAAGGCAGCGCGGCCCCCTCGTCCACGCCGGATCAGTGCTACGACGGAGCGGTTCTGAGCCTGTCGCTGAACGGGTCGACGACCCCGCTGGTGGTGTTGAATACCACCGCGCACACCTACCGGCCTGCCCAGGACAACGGCGAGACCGTCATCTACACGGTGACCAAGACCGGTAGTAACGGGAACGGGAACGGGGCCGGCACCAACGACGACGGCTACTGGCGGGTGATCGAACGCGACGGCACCGAGTTCGACTTCGGCCGCAACGAGCTACCCGGCTGGACGTCCGGGAAACCGGCGACGAACTCGGTGGACTCGGAGCCGGTGTATTCCGCGCACTCGACCGATCCCTGCTATAACCCGGCGGGGTTCACCGCGTCGGTGTGCACGATGGCGTATCGGTGGAACCTGGATTACGTCACCGACACGCACCACAATGCGATGGCCTACTACTACCGGCAGGACACCAACTACTACGGCCAGAACAACGGCGCCGCGAACGTCTCCTATGTGCGGGACTCGCATCTGGACCACATCGACTACGGGTTCACCGACGGCAACGCCTACGGCGCCGTCCCCGACAGGATCAAGTTCACCCCCGGGGAACGCTGCTTCACGACCTGTGACCCGATCAGCAGCAACTCGGCCAACTGGCAGGACGTGCCCTATGACCTGAACTGTGCGGCGAAGGCTGCCTGCCAGGTGACCAGCCCGTCGTTCTGGTCCACCGTGAGCCTGTCCGGTATCACCACCCTGCAGAACAACGGCTCCGGCTGGACCACGGTCGACAGTTACACCTTCAAGCAGATTTATCCGCCCACCGGGGACGATACCGCCCCGACACTGTGGCTCAGCTCGATACAGCGCCAGGGCGAGGACACCTCCGCCGGGGGCGCCGCAGTGCCCGTACCGGCGGTGACCTTCGACTACGTGGCCGAAGCCAACCGGGTGAACACGGCCACGGACGGGCTGGCGGCGCTGTACCGCATGCGTATCAAGACGGTGACGACGGAGACCGGCAGCCAGATCGGGGTGGCCTATGCACTGACCAACCCCTGCACGGCGCCGGTCACCCTGGACCCGGCCGCGAACACCAGCAGTTGCTTCCCGGTGAACTGGACCCCGCCGAACAGCGGTCAGCTGACGGACTGGTTCAACAAATACGTCGTGCACTCGGTGACCCAGACGGATCCCTCCGGGGGCTCCGCGGGCCTGTACACGGAGTACAAGTACCCCGCCGGTCCGGCCTGGCACTACGACGACAACGAGGTGGTGCAGGAGAAGTACCGCACCTATGGCCAATACCGGGGCTATGGGGACGTCCTCACCTATGCCGGTCAGAGTTCTGACCCGGTCACGCAGCAGGAGACCACGTACTACCGCGGCATGTCCGACGACGACAACACCACCGCGGTCACGTTGAAGGACTCCCAGAACGGCAGCCACGACGACACGAACCAGCTCGCCGGCGACACCCTGGAGTCCACGAGCTACAACTACAAGGGCGGGCCGATCACCGGTTCGACCATCACCTCCTACTGGGTCTCCGCCCCGACCCTCTCGCGCTCGCGCACCGGTACCGGCCTGCCGGACCTGACCGCGAACGCGACCGGCCCGGTCGAGTCCTGGACCCGCACGGCGCTGACCGACGGCGGCACCACCACCTGGCGCAAGACCGAGACCGACACCGCGTACGACACCGACCCCAACTCGCCGACCTCGACCTTCGGCCTGCCCACCGTCGTCTACCAGCACGGCGACCTGGCGCTGACCGGCAACAACCAGCAGCGCTGCACGACGACCGGCTACGCGGCGCCGAATACCGGCCTGAACCTGGCCGGACTGCCCGCCGAGGTGGAGACCGACGCAGACCCCTGCGGCGGGGCCAACCCCGGCGGGGCGAGCGCGCCGAGCGCCACGCAGATCAATGCCCTGACTCCTCCGGGCGGCGTCAACCGGCCGGCCGACGTCGTGTCGGACGTGCGCACGTTCTATGACCTGCAACCGCTCGGCTCGACCAGCGAGCCGTCGACCGCGCCGATCTGGCCGCAGGCCGCGCCGGTGTACGGCGACGTCTCCGAGGCCCAGATCGCCAACGGCTACACCGGCGGCGCGTTCACCTACCAGGTCAAGTCCGCGGGCACCTACGACAGCTATGGGCGTGCGCTCGACACGTGGGACGGCCTCGGGCGTGAGACGAAGAACGCCACGACCACGACCAACGGGATCACCACGGCGGTCGCCACCACCAACCCGCTGGGTCAGACCTCGACTGCCACGCTGGACCCCTACCGTGGACTGCCGGTCAGCACCACCGACGTCAACGGGGTCACCAGCCAGCTCCAGTACGACGGGATCGGGCGCACCACCGCGGTGTGGAAGTACAGCCGGCCCACCAGCGCACCCGCCAATGACCTCTACTCCTACGCCTACGGTACGAAGACCACGCCCACGGTCGTCACCACCCAGGTGCTCAACGACGAATCCCAGTACGCCACGTCCACGACGCTCTTCGACGCGCTGCTGCGCACCCGCCAGACCCAGACTCCCACCCCACAGGGCGGGCGGCTGATCAGCGACGCGTTCTACGACACCCACGGCCTGGTGGTCAAAACCAACACCGACTACTGGGACCCGAAGAACGCACCCGACGGCACGCTGATGCAGGTCGCTGACAACCTCGTCGACCAGCAGACCCTCACCGCCTATGACGGGCTCGGTCGCGCCGTCGAAGTGCAGTCCGAGGACAACCGCGTCTCGCCGACCGTCGATCAGATCACTTACGCGCAGTACACCGGCGACAAGACGATCACCGTGCCGCCCACCGGTGGCACCGCGACCGCGACCGTCACCGACGCTCTCGGCCGCACCACCGAGCTCGACCAGTACACCGCCGCGCCGACGGTGAGCGCCGGCACCAGCAACGCGATCACCACCGTGACCATCACCGGCGGCACCACGCAGGCGACCGACTACGTGTTCGACAACGTCGGCCAGCAGACCGATGTCAAGGACGCCACCACCGGCGCCGACTGGAACACCAGCTACGACCTGCTCGGCCAAGCCGTCGCCAGCAACGACCCGGACGCCGGAGCGACCACCGGCATCACCTATGACTTCGCCGGCAACCTGACCCAGTCCACGGACGCCCGCGGCAAGACGCTCTCGTATACCTACGACGCTCTTAACCGCAAGACCGGCCAGTACGACGCGCCCGTCGCGTCCCAGTCCTCTGCGAACCAACTGGCGTCCTGGGTCTACGACAACAGCAACAACGCCACGGTCAACGGCGCCCTCCTGACGGACCCCATCGGGCACCTGACCACCGAAACCGCTTACGTCAACGGCAACGCGTACACCACGCAGTCCGCAGGGTTCAACGTGTTCGGCGAGTCGCTCGGCCAAACCATCACCATCCCCTCCAGCGAGGGAGCCCTCGCCGGCTCGTACACCTATAGCCAGACGTACACACCCACCACCGGACTGCCGCGCGACATGACCTATCCGGCCGCCGGGAACCTGGACGCCGAGACGGTCGTGACCGGCTACAGCACGTACTACAACCTCGACGTCGTGACCGGCCTGGCCAGCCTGACCGGCTACACGCAGAACGTCACCTACACCGACCTCGGCCAGGTCGGGCAGGAAGTCATCGGCTCGAGCAGCGTGAACGCCGCGCTGACCAACACCTTCGACCCGCACACCGGCGCGCTGACCGACCAGCAGATCGCCAACACCACGGTCTCCGCCACCCCCATCGACGACACCAAATACCGCTACGACCTGGCAGGAAACCCCACCAGCCAAACCGAGACCCGCAACGGCACCCAGGCCGAGACCCAGTGCTACCAGTACGACAAGCTCGACCGACTCACCCAGGCCTGGACCGCGACCGACCAGTGCGCCGCCACCCCGACCGGCACCAGCCACACCACCGTCGGTGACGGCATCACCGGTGGTGCCTACTGGACCACGTGGCAGTACAACAGCGACGGCACCCGCAAGAGCGAAACCGACCACTCCCTCGCCTCGGGCACAGGCGACACCACCACCAACTACACCTACGGCGGCACCGCGCCCGGCTGCCCCAGCGCCGGCGGCACACACACGCTGCAAACCGCCGCAGTCACCGGCCCGTCCGGCACCACGACCAACAACACCTACTGCTACGACCAAACCGGCAACACGACCCAGCGCAACACCAGCGCCCAGGGCCAGCAGTCCCTCACCTGGAACGACCTGGGCCAGCTGACCGCTCTGACCACCGCCTCGGCCGGCTCCAGCTACATCTACGACGCCGACGGCAACCTGCTGCTCCAGAAGGACCCCGGCACCACCACGCTCTACCTGCCCGGCCAGCAAGTCGCCCTGAACACCAGCACCAGCACGACCACCACCACCCGCTTCTACGCGCTGCCCGGCGGCGCCCAGGCCGTGCGCACCGGCACCGGCAGCAACTACAGCTTCGAGCTAACTGACCAGCACAACACCTCCACCCTCACCCTGAGCAGCACTCTGACCAGCCCGGTCTGGCGCCAGCAAACCCCCTACGGCGCCCCCCGCGGCACCGCCCCCACCACCTGGCCGGACAACCACGGCTTCCTGAACAAGCCCCAGGACCCCACCACCGGCCTCACCGACGTCGGCGCCCGCTGGTACGACCCGGCCACCGGCACCTTCACCAGCCTCGACCCCGTCCTGGAAACCGCCAGCCCTCAACAACTCAACGGCTACAGCTACGCCGCCGACAACCCCGTCACCGGCAGCGACCCCACTGGGCTCATGGCCTGCGGCGAAAGCGGACCGTGCGGCGGCAACCCGAACCAGGGCTTCGAGGGCCCGTCAGGCAATCCGTGCCCTGGACCCGATTCGTGTCCCACCAGTTCGTCCCAGCCGCCGAGCAACGGCGGTAGCGGGAGCGGCTCGTACGCCGTGGTGGGCGGGGGAGTCGTTGTCGACACCAGCAACCCGCACTTCCAGGAACTCGCCAACTGGGGCGAAGGGATCGCGTTCAACTCGAGCCATGCTTCCGCGTCGGTGAACGTGCAGCACCAGGAGGCTCTCCGCTCCTGGCTCGGGCTCTGTACCGCGCACCCCGACGTATGCGGCAAGTCGCTCCTTGCTCTGCTCGCGGCACAGGTCAACGCCATCGGAAGCGCAGACGACTGGCGACAGACGACTGATCCGCTCCTGGTGACCGCATCCGGCGCCGCCACCGTGCTGTCCGGAGTCGACACCAGCGCAGGCGACGCCGCCGCGGCAGCCGTCTACGAAAAGAAGATCGGGCTCGACAACGGCGTCGCAGCCATCCTCCAACTCGCCATCGGCAATGCATTCGAAGGCGCACTCAGCAGCGCACTGGGCCGCCTGGGAGCAGATCCCGAGCCGGGCGGCTTCGCCAGCTGCGCCACCAATTCCTTCACCGGCGCCACCCCGATCCTGATGGCCGACGGCGCCAGCAAGCCCATCGACCAGGTCAAGGTCGGCGACAGGATCGCCAACAACCTGCCTGGCGCAGACCCGGGCACCAAGGACCAAACCCACACGGTCACCGCGGTCCACGTCACCTACACCGACCGCGACTACACCGACGTCACCATCGCCACTCCCACCGGTCCAGCCACCATCACCGGCACCGCCCACCACCCCTACTGGGACCAAACCACCCACGCCTGGACCGACGCCGACCAGCTCCACCCCGGCGACCATCTGCAAACCAGTGACGGCAACACCGTCACCGTCGCCACCCTGCGTGACTACACCGCCACCACAGTCACCTACAACCTCACCATCGACGACCTCCACTCGTACTACGTCGTCGCCGGCGACACGCCCGTCCTCGTGCACAACGATCCCGGCGGTTGGACAATCACTCCTCAGCGTTCGACTGCTGTGATGCGCGGCGGGCCATTTGGGGCCATGTACTACCAGCAGCCTCCGGACAGCACGGATACTGTTTATTGGTGGAGTCCAGACCAGGCTGGTCACGGCGGTTCAGCGTGGAAGGTCTACACGGAAAATAGCACTGGTTTGCAGTGGTATGCGGACGCCGACGCAAATGGGAAATTCATTACTGGTAAGTGGAAGGGTGCAACGGGGATGTCTGTTCCGTTCAAGAACCTTAAGTCGGTCAATATGAAGGGCATCGGGTCCTGCCTGTGATCGAGACTGTCGACGAGTTCATCCAGCTCGCGAGCAGCGACGTTGATGAGGAGCGCCGCCGGGCGGCACTCGAGGATGCGCCGCTGGACGTTTGGATGAACCTCGTCACGCATCATCCCGAGTTTCGCTTCGCCGTCGCACATAACAAGAAGATCCCTGATGAGATTCTTCGTCTGCTCGCGAGAGATCCTGACTGGCGGGTTCGCCAAGGAGTTGCCTCGAAGAGGCGATGCCCGCCTGATATTCTCGCTTTTCTTGCTGCGGACAAGAACGAATCAATTGCTTCAACTGTAGCTGGGCACCCCAATACGCCACCTGAAGCACTGCTAACGCTCGCTGACCATCCTTGGGGAGCGATTAGAGAAAAGGTGACACGTAGGACTGAAGGCCAATAGCGATTCGACGTTTTTCGCAGATCGGTCAGCTGATGCCCTCGTGTGCGCTCCTGTTGCCGTCAGCGGGTTCTGATTCGCTGTACGGGTTGCGCGTCGCAGCGTACGAAACTGGCAGGTAAGCGGCGTGCGCGGGATGGTGGAGTCGACACGGTTCAGAACACACCCTTCGTGTGATCGGTGGTAGGTGTTCGTTCCCACTATCGACGGCGTTATGAGTTGATGATGGACCTGGAGCAGGTTCAGTAACACAGGGCTTCGGGCTTCGGGATGTACGGCAGGGTTCTTGCTCGAGTCTCGTCGACTGATCACCGTGAGTTGGTGGCCGTGAATGCCGAAATCCGTGCCGAGGTGCGGCGGCTTCATCGGGAGCTTGAGCGGTTGCGGGTGGAGAACGAGGTTCTGCACGAGGCCGTGGCGCCGTTGATCCATCAGGCTCCCGCGCGTGCGAGGTTCGCGTTCATCCACCGTCTTCGGAATCGGTTCACGATCAAGCACCTATGCCGGATCCTTGTGACCGACCGCAGCAACTACTGCCTGCGGAGGCGGGCGCAGGTGCGCCGGGATGAGCGGGAGCACGAAGATGGTGAACTGCTAGTGGTCGCGGCCGTTAATCCGTCGGGGATGGCGGGTTGAGCCAGGCTGTGGGGTCGTCGAGGTAGAGGCCGCAGGCGCAGTCGAGGGCTTCTTGCGGGGTGCTGGCGGGACGGCCGCTGGGCAGGACGGCCTTGTCGTAGTTGTCATGGCTGGCGCGGTAGATGGCAAAGCCCCAGGTGCTCGCGGAGCCGCTGTAGCGCAGTCGGCACAGTGGCAGGCTGGTGCCGCCGGGCAGTTGGCCGGCGATGTAGGCGAACTCGCCATGCCAGCGCACGGTGATCCCGGCCAGCTGGGGCCAGCGCTCGCGTGCCCTGGCGGCCAGACGCTGGCGCAGCGAGGTCTTGGTCGACTCGGGTGGCTTGGCCATGGGACTAATCGCGCCCTACCTGTCTGGCTGCACCATGGAGTGCGTGCCTTCGAGCCCTTATGTCATATGTCTTGGTGATGCTGAGCGCGCCGAACTGGAGGGTCTGTCGCGTCGGGCCACGGCGGCGCAGCGGACGGTGCTGCGGGCGCGGATCGTGCTGTTGGCGGCTTCGGGCGTGGCGAACTGCGCGATCGCGCAGCGGCTGGACATCTGCCAAGACACCGCTCGCAAGTGGCGGCGCCGGTACTGTGAGTGGGGCATCGACGGACTGTGCGATGCCCCGCGCCCCGGGCGCCCACGCGTGTTCCCCACCACGGTCACCGCTCAGGTCAAGGCCCTGGCCTGCGAGATGCCCGCCGCCAGCGGGGCACCACTGGCCCGTTGGAGCGCTTGGGAACTGGCCCGCCATGCCGTAGAGGCCGGTATCACCGCGGTGCTCTCGCCCTCCACGGTCCGCCGCTGGCTCGCCGGTGACGCGATCAAACCCTGGCAGCACCGTTCCTGGATCTTCCCTCGCGACCCGGCCTTCGCCCTCAAGGCCGGTCGAGTCCTTGACCTATATCAGCGGGAATGGGAAGGACGCCCGCTCGGCCAGGACGAATACGTCCTAAGCGCCGACGAGAAGCCCGGTGTCCAGGCCCGCATGCGCATCCATCTCCCGCTCCCGCCTGGCCCCGGGCGCGCGATGCGCGCCGAGAGCGAGTGGTCACCGTGACCACGCCGCGGTCGGTCTTGCCCAACCGGCCCAGCCACTGATGGCCGACGTGCGCGGTGGCCGTGCCGTCCTTGCGGTCCCCAGAGTCGTCGAGCAGGAGCACCCCGCCGCCGTGCGGGACGGTGGCCGGGTCCGCCAGCAGCAGCTCCAATCTGCGGTCGTTGACCCGCTCGTGGTCCCACCGGGCCTCGGACAGGAAGAAGTGCAAGCGCTGCACCGCCGGATGCTGCGCCCCGACCACCGGCTCCGCCCCGGCCAAAGCCGTCAGCGTCTTGTTCCGATCCCGCGGCGCGAGCAGCCCGACCAGGTACTCGCGAAAACTCCGCCGCTGCGCGAGCGAGCGAAACACGTCGTCGAACCGTGCCGCGTACCCCTCCAACGGCCCCGGCCCCGGCCCCGGCGCCGCCGGAGCCGACTGACGCCGCATCATCACACACCCCCGGACCGTAGAAGCCCCTCCACCAAGGGCATACAGCGGACCCGGCCCGCAGTCAACAAACTACCGCTAGAGCGCTGATCAGGCCCTTTTTAGGGCAGGTAGTTGACGGTCAAGCTACGCGTTCGTATTCGTTGATCAGTCCACGGAGGATGGTGCGTCGTCGGATTCGGCGCTGCTCGACCGGGTCGATGACCGTGGTTGGTGGACGCGGTGATTGCAGGTCGAGCGCGCGATGTGGCCGGGCGTGATTGTAGTGGCGCAGGTATTCGGCCAACCTGCGCCGCAGGTGGCGTTCACCGAGAATGAGCAGGTGACCACTTCGCTGCCCGAGCAGGCAGGCGCAGCGTGGTGGGGATCGGCACCTTCACGAAGTAGTCGTCGATCTCGATGGCCTGGTTGGCCACCGAGGTGGGCGAGAAGAGCGTGTCGATCTGGTCGGCGGCCGAGCCGGTGTAGCCGAACGGCGTGCCGGAACCGGTCACGTCGGGCTCGACCTCGACATACTGTCCTGAGGTCGGGCTGCCGAGCTCGCCGGATGTGGGCGGGAAGGGGCAGACGACGGTGTCGGCGGGCTTGCCGTTCACCAGCGCGATGAAGAGCTGGTTGTGGCCGATCGGGATGGGGTCCTGGACGGGGGCGGTCGCGAACGCGGCGGACCAGGTGAGCGCGACGGTCGCGAATGCCGTCGCGGCGGATTAGTGTTGATCGGACGTCGGGATTCGAAGCGGTCTCGCCGAAGGGGCGCCGTTGGCGCGCTCGACTTGACAGATCCCGGATTCGGTCCGCGTGCGTCGCGTGGACAGAACCCTTACGCTCTCGCATCCGGGCGAGCCTGCACCAGGGGATGTAAGGGCGGGATAAGGACTCGTAGACCGGAAAGTCGGCGCGCTTTACCCGGCGGAAATTCGCAGAAATGCACAGGCCGCTTCGCGGCGCGCAACCGGTGTACGGCGCGTCGCGGAGCGGCCTGTCTCACGTGGGACGCGGGACTCGACCTGTCAGTGCGGCCGGATCAGGAGATCTCGATGCCGTTGACTTGGGCGTTGTCCTTGACCGTCACGAACTGGATGATGATCTGACCACTGCTGTTCGCGGTCGTGGTGAACTGTTCGTCGACCGCCTTGTACTCGCCGCCGGCAGTGGCGAGGATGTCGAACGAGGTGAGTACCTGCATTCCGTTGATCACGACGTTGAACAGCCGGGCGCCGGTAGTCGTCCAGTATTCCTCTGCGAAGTCCAGCCGCACGGTATGGCTCGATCCCGCGGTGTAGCCGGGAATCGTGTAGGTGAAGTTGCCGTAGCGGTTGGTCTGGTAAACGGCCATCGGTGCAGGGCTGGACACGCCGCTCAGGTTGATCGTGTTGCCCGTGGCAGCCGTTGCGCCGTTGGCGAAGTCTTCATCGGCGACGAAGGGCGCTACCGCCGGGCCCCCCGCGTTGATCTGGAGTGTCGGGGGCGGCGGCGGGGGCGCCGATGGTGACGCGGACGCGGACGCAGACGGCGACGCAGAGCTGTTCGACGGGATGATCTCGATGCCATTGACCTGCGCGTTGTCCTTGACGGTGTTGAACTGGATGGTGACTCTCCCGGAACTGTTCGAGGCGACGTCGAACTGTTCGACCACCGCCTTGTACTCGGCGCCGGCGGTGGCGAGGATGTCGAAGTCGGTCAGTACCTGCGATCCGTTGATCACGACGTTGAACAGCCGGGAACCGGTTGTCGTCCAGTATTCCTCGGCGAAGTGGAGTCTGACCGTATAACTACCGGTCGTGGGCAGTCCGCCGACGCTGTAGCCGAAGGTACCGAAGCGGTTGGTCTGGTAGACGGCCATCGGCGCCGGGTTGGTGACGCCGCTCAGGTTGATCGCGTTGCCGGTGGCCGAGGTCGAGCCGCCGGAGAAGTCCTCGTCTGCGGCGAACGGCGCTACCGCCGGGCCACCCGCGTTGATCTGGACGCCGTTCGGCGCCGGCGGCGGGGACGACGAAGTGCCGATCTCGCCGAAGATGGCCAGGCTGGAGGACAGTCCGACGAAGACCTGGCCGTTCGTCACCACCGCGGACGTGAACTTCACGTATCCGGAGATGCCGTCCCGGGAGGCGTTCTGGTTGCTGTTGTAGAGCTCGGTCCCGAGGTTCGTCGCGTCATAGGCGCGCAGTACCGAGTCGCCGCCCTCGATCCACACGATGCCGGTGCCGGCCGCCGTCCCGTTGCTCGAGGCCACCGCGTCACCACCGGTGCCGCCGAATGACTCGGGCGTCTTGGAGGTCGGCGTCGCCGACAGCTTGCCGCCGCTGAACGAGTAGGCCACGGTCGGCCCGCCGTCCTCCGAGAAGTACACGTATCGTCCGTTCGGACCGTTGTAGAACCCCGGCGTGCTGAACATCGATCCGAGGGTTCCGGGCGGCATCTCCTGGACGATCTTGTCGACGTCCGTGCGGTTGTAGTCGGTGCTGTAGCAGACGAGGTTGGGATCCGCCGTGTAGCCGCCCATGTTCGTGGTGCTCACTACATAGGGCCGCCCTTCCTTGCCTGCGCCGATCACCTCGTTCGCCGACGGGATCACCAGCGGGCCGCCGGAGCCGAGGTCGTTGTCCCCGCCGCACTTCGCGGTGAACGGGGCGAAGTAGTCCGTCCGCTGGAGCGAGGCGTTCAGCTTCACGAAGCTCTGGCCCATGTCGGGGCCGCCGCTGTCGGCGTCGAAGGTGCCGTTCCCGCTCATGAAGTAGAGGTTGCCGCTGGCGTCGGCGGACAGGCCGGCGCCGCCGCCCCAGATCCCGCCCTGGCTGCCGTTCGGGGTGTCGTCGTATATGTTCGCGACGGTGAAGGCGTTGTTCGAGTAGTTGTAGCCGAAGATGAAGCCGTGATAGTCGCCGATGTCGCAGAACGAGGTGAAGGTGACGTAGAGCTGGCTGTTCGCGAGCATGAGCGCGGAGCGCTGCCGTTCGACGCTGGCGTTGAACGCGATGTTCCCGCCGGAGCTGCCGACGCCCGTTCCCGGCGTCGAGCCCGCGATGACGACGGCCGGCCACTTGTCGGCGCCGGTGGTGATGTCGAGGGCGTGCAGGCGGTAGACCTCGTTGCCGTTCTCCTGGTCGTACGCGACGACGAACATCGTGTTCGTGGTCGGGTCGATCACTGGCGTGCTGGTGATGCCGATGATCGGCTGCAGGTCGCCGCAGCCGTTGAAGGAGTTCGGCACCGGGTGCGCGCCGGCCGGCAGCAGGCTCACGTGCCACAACGGCGCCGGGGGAGAGGTCGTGTCAGCGTCGGCGTCGAACGCGTAGACGCTGTCGTTCTCCGTCGCGGCGTACACGACGTTGTGCGCTGCGCCGCCGATGGTGATGTTCGGCATGTAGAGCGGCTGCGCGTACGTCTGGCCGTCTACCGGGTAGGTAACCCGCTTGCCGAACTGCGTCGAGTTGACGTTCGACGTGTTGAGGATGGTCTCGCTGGAGTACTGGCCGTCGTGCTCGTTGTCGTTCCGGTGCGTCGTGACCGCGGTGTTCGCCAGCGTCGCCGCGTGAGCCGGCGTGGTCGCGAAGTCCAATGCCGTCAGCATTCCGACGACCATGAGCAGCGCGGTGAACGCGGCGAGGAATGCGGATCTCCAGCGTTTCGGGGAGTTTTCGGACAGGATGAAGCTGCGCATCTGGTATGCCCCTTCGGAAGGATCGCGGCCGGGGGCGCCGCGTTGGCGGGCCCTCGGCCGAAGTGGGAGCCCGCCGTGCCTGTGGCTGTAGCGTGTTATACGTGGGTTACGTGTCAGTGCTCAAATGACGGATCTGCACCGGCAGATTCGTTACCAGCCGACCGCCAGGACTGCGTACTGCGGGTTGGTCACTGAGATGTCTGAGGACTGACCCGCGTAGTCGTCGTACGGGAAGCCGTACTGCACGCCGTTGATGGCGTTCTGGTGCCAGAACTGTGCGTAGTAATTGGCCGGCGCGGCCTGGTAGAAGTTGCCGGCGATCGACTGCTGTGCGGACGGCAGCTGTGCTACGTGCCGGTTGAGTCCGGCGCACAGCTGGGGGTTGGCCGCGAGCGTGCCGCCGCAGCCGAAGATCTGCGCGGTGCTGTCGGCGGTGTCGCCGTTGGCGGCCGCGTAGGCCTGGAAGTAGTTGGCGTAGGCGCCGCCGGTCTGGAAAGCCTTGTCGTTGCCCGGCGAGGGGATGCCGTAGGGCGCGTTGTCGGTGGCCAGCTCCTTGAACTCGGTGGGCACCGAGCTCTGGAACCGGGCGAACGTCGCCGACCTGGACTCCTGGAAGGTGGCGTAGTTCTCGCCGACCTCCTGGTTCGAGCCGTCGTGGCCGCGCAGCAGCAGGGCCAGCTTCAGGCCGAACCGGTCGACGCGGGTGGTGTCGACGTTGATGAAGGTCGTGCCGACGGTGAATTCGATGAAGTCGTAGTACGGACCGTTCGGCGTGCCGAGGTAGAAGTACATCCGGCCGGAGGAGTTCGCGGGCATGTCGATGTACGGCTGCTGCGCGATCGACTCGGTCTGTCCGTTGAAGCTCCAGTAGACCTGGCTGTCGGGGTACTGGCCGTTGGTCTGGTTGACGATCGAGAACTCCAACACGTGGGTCGCCGCCGGGATCGCCGAGATGTTGCCCCAGAACGCCGCCGGTGGCTCGCCGCCGCCGCCGCCGCCACCGCCGCCGCCGGTGCCGGTGCTCACCGTCCAGGTGAAAGTCGCGCTGCCGGTGGCGCCGATGGTGTCCTTCGCGGTGACCGTCACCGTCGAGGTGCCCGCCGTCGTCGGCGTGCCGGTGATCAGCCCGGCGGAGCTGATCGACAGCTCGGCCGGCAGACCGGCGGCGCCGTAGCTCAGCGTCTGTCCGGACGCCGAGTCGGTGGCCTGGACCTGGAGGTTGACGGCGGTGCCGGCGGTGGTCGTCTGGTTGCCCGGGTTGGTGACCGTCACCGTGTTGGCGCCGACGCCGCTGGAGCCGTACACCTGGAACTCCCAGAGGGAGTAGCCCCACTGGGTGCCGCGGACGGTGCCGTACACGCGGATGTAGCGTCCGCTGCCCGACACGCTCAGCGTCTGGGTGCCGCCGGTGCTGGTCGTCGTGCTGTAGATCGACGTCCAGGTCACCGCGTCGTTCGAGGTCTGAATCTGGAACGCCTTGCCGTAGGCGGTCTCCCAGTACAGGACGACCTCGCAGATGGTCTGCACCGAGCCGAGGTCCACCTGGAGCCACTGCGGGTCGGCGAACTGCGAAGACCAGCGGGTGCCGAGGTTCCCGTCGGCCGCGGCGGTGGGCGGGAAGCTGGCGCTCTGCTCCGAGGAGGCGGTCGCCGGGTGGTTCAGCGCCAGGTCCGCGCCGGTGTTGCAGGTGGCTGCGCTCGCGCTCGACGCGGCGAGCGGCGCCGCCAGCAGCAGTCCGGCCACGACTGCCAGCGCGGTGAGGAGGATGGTCAGGGGCCTGCCACGCGTCCCGCGGGGGGTCTGGGCAGGGGGCGGTAAGGACACAGGTATCTCCAGTGCATGAGTGGACGGCGCTCTGCGCGCGCCGAGCGAATCAGTGGCCGTACACCAGTCTGGGGGGCATCCCTGTGGTGGCTGATGTTGCGCCGGTGTTGCTGCCGTGTCAATCCGCAGTCGGTACCGGAACCGATTGCGGCACCGGTTCCGGGCAGGACGGCCCGGCACACGGGGGACGCCGAGGCGACGGCCGAGCAGCGCTGGCCTGCACGCTGCCCGCGATCGTCGCCACGCCTTGTTTTAAGTCTTGACGAAACTCGCGGGCGTCACTACTTTGCATCGAGGCTGCCAGTTGGCCGGGCATCGAAGACTGCTACACAAGGTCGTGGAGCTTCAATTCAATGACCAGACGCTTTCGCTCGGCACCCACCATGTTTCGCCGTCTGCTGATCGGGGCCGCGCTCGCCGCCCTTGGCACAGTCGGCCTGATGCAGGCGTCCGCCTTCGCGGCCGGATCGCCGCCGCCGGCGCCCCTCAACCTGGGCGTCAACGCCAATCCCAACCAGACCCTCTCGCTCGGCTGGGACCCGACCCCGGGCGCCACGTCGTATCACATCTACCGGGGCACGGCGGCGGGAGGCGAGGCGGCGACGCCCTACGCGACGACGACCGCTCCCAGCTACACCGACACCGGCCTGAGCAGCACGACCGACTACTTCTACGAGATCACCGCGCTCAACGCGGCCGGCGAGTCGCCCAAGTCGGCGGAGGACTCCTCGCGGACCGTGCTGCCGATCGGCACCGGCGGGAACACCCCGGGCGTCGCCTCGGGCAGCTCTCTGATCTACTACGGCAAGGACGCGCTGCTCGGCGGTTTCGACTGGTTCCCGACGCTGAGCGGCTGGTTCCCGCAGCTGCTCGGTTCCTCGGGCGCGCTCACCCCGGGCGGGCAGGTCGTCGACATGGCCTACGCGGCTGAGGGCACCATGACGTTCAACGACGTCGTCGTGCCGACCGCCGGGCTGTACACCATCGACTGGCGCTACGCCTTCGCGCAGGGGCTCTTCCCGGGTGTCAACTTCCGGGACATGCAGCTCGTGGTGAACGGCACGGTCATCACCAGCACCGAGCGGTTCCCGGTGACGGGCAACTTCGAGGTGTATCAGCACTCGGCGCTCCAGGTGCACCTGAACGCGGGTAAGAACTCCGTCACCCTGGGCGCCACGAACGGCCACGGAGTCTCCCGCGCCGACGAACTGACGGTCACTGCGGCGACCGCCTCCTCGCCGAGCGGCCCGACGAACCTGACCGCGACCGCCAACAATGGCAGCGTCTCGCTGAACTGGGGCGCGAGTACCGGCGCGACGTCGTACAGCATCTACCGCGCATCCAACATGTCCGACGGCGAAGGCACCACGGCGATCGCCACCGTCACCCGCACGACGACGTATACCGACACCACTGTGAAGAACGGATCAACGTACTTCTACATGGTCGAGGCGGACAACGCCGCGGGCATCTCGCCCGACTCGAACGAGGTCTTCACGACTCCGGGTGAGACCATCCCGGCCGGCACGGACCTCGCCTTCAACGCGGACGCGTACGCCTCGTCGATCGAGGGCAACGGCACCCCCGCCTCGGCCGTGACGGACGGTTCGTTCGACAGCCGCTGGTCGAGCGCGTTCTCCGACCCGCAGTGGATACTGGTCGACCTCGGCGCGGTGCACACGATCAACACGGTCGCCCTGTACTGGGAGAACGCGTACGCCAAGGCCTTCCAGATCCAGACGTCCAACGACGCGAGCAACTGGACGACGATCTACTCGACCACGACGGGCACCGGGGGCACACAGATCCTCCCGGTCACCGGCAGCGGCCGATACATCCGGATGTACGGCACGCAGCGGGCAACCGGATACGGATACTCGCTCTGGGAGTTCATGGTATTCGGCACCTGATCCACACGCGGTGCCTGACGGCGCGCAGGCACCCGCACATCGCGCCGGCGGCCGGTCCCCGAGAACCGGCCGCCGTTCGCGGGCGCCTAGGAGCGCCTTTGCCGCCGGACCGCGCCGTTGAGGAAGTCCTCCAGCAGGAGTGTCGCGGCGCCGAGTGTGGGTTCGTCCGGGCCGAGCACGCCGAGTTCGATCGACGCGGCCGCGAACGGATGCCGAAGCGAGTGCCGTCCGGCGGACTCGCGGATCGCCGGCAGCAGCTTCTCCCCGAGCAGCAGGCCGGCCCAGCCGCACACGATGACCCGCTCCGGGTTGAACAGGTTGATCAGGTTCGCGATGCCCATGCCGAGATATTCCGCGGTCTGCGCGAGCAGGGCGGCCGCGGCGGGCGACGACTCGGCGGCCTCGACGAGGGCGGCGAGCGCCGACTCCTCGTTGGCGGCGTCCGGCGTCACGGTGGCGCCGAAGCGGTCCAGGATCGCCTCGGCGCCGACATAGGCCTCCAGGCAGCCGGACGCTCCGCACCGGCACCGCCTGCCGTCGGCCACGATCTTCGTGTGGCCCCATTCGCCCGCGCTCGAGGTCGCGCCGCGGTAGATGCTCCCGCCGGAGATCAGCGACGCGCCGACCCCGGACCCGACCAGTGCCACCACCGCGCTGCGCACCCCGCGCCCGGTACCGAACCACAACTCGGCCTGCCCCGTCGTCTTCGCGCAGTTCTCGAACCGCAGCGGCAGGTCGGTGTGCGCGCGCAGCAGCCGCTCGAGCGGCACCGCATCCCAATGGAAGGTCTGGCCGTGCACCAGCACCTCGGACCCCTGCTCGACGATTCCCGGCACGCCGATGCCGACGCCGAGCACCGCCGCGGGATCGACGCCGGCGCTGGCGAGGACCGCGTGCAGGCCGTCCGCGATGGCCTGCACC
>NZ_DASZGI010000304.1:0-32229 GCF_035938995.1 Actinocrinis sp. | reverse complement strand
GCACGATGACCTTCGTTATTGGCGTTCCGAGTCGATTCCCGGGCCCGAGCGTGGATCGTGGCGGGCTTCTCGTGACATCTTGGGTCGCTGACATGCTCGGTATCCATGAGCCGACAGCCTCTGCTCACTGGCGATGAAGATCCTTGATATTCGTTGAGCAGAATCCTCAATCAGACTCGCCGGAGCGTTGACGAAGAGCTGCTGAGGCGGTAGACCACTCTGGGAGAGCGCTCTCCAAGTCGGTTCCCTCTCGCCTCGCCCAGCCGTCGACGTGTTCGAACACGAAGGTCTCTCCATGGCGCGAGGCCGGCCCCACAACCGGCACCTACATACCGGTCTAGCTACCAGGTCGCTCAGGTCAACGGAATCGAGGTCCTGTCGTGACCGCCGATCCATGAGTTCGCTCGCCAGGGGCCGGTCACAGCTTGCGCAGACGTACCCGCTCGATCGCGTGGTCCGGCCCCTTGCGCAGCACGAGGGTGGCGCGGCCGCGGGTCGGCAGCACGTTCTCGATCAGGTTGGGCAGATTGATCCGGCGCCAGAAGTCGCGCGCCAGTTCCATCGCCTCGGCCTCCGGAACCGCGGCGAAGCGGCGGAAGTAGGAGGAGGGGTCGGTGAACGCGGTCTCGCGCAGCCGCCGGAAGCGCTCCATGTACCAGCGCTCGATGTCGTCGGCCCGCGCGTCGACGTACACGCTGAAGTCGAAGTAGTCGGCCAGCGACATGCGCGCCCGGCCGTCCCGTCCGGGCATCGCCGGTTGCAGGACATTGAGTCCCTCGATGATGAGGATGTCCGGGCGGCGCACGGTCAGCCGCTCGTCGGGCACGATGTCGTAGACCAGGTGGGAGTAGACCGGCGCGGTGACCTCCTCCTTGCCCGCCTTCACGTCCGCCACGAACCGGATCAGCGCGCGCCGGTCGTAGGACTCGGGGAAGCCTTTGCGGGCCATCAGCCCGAGCTTCTCCAGCTCCACGTTCGACAGCAGGAATCCGTCCGTGGTGACCAGCTCGACCCGCGGGTGCTCGGGCCAGCGCGCCAGCAGGGCCTTGAGCAGCCGGGCGGTGGTGGATTTGCCGACCGCGACGCTCCCGGCGATCCCGATCACGAACGGCGGCGGGGCGTGTGTCTCGCCGAGGAACGTGTCCACCGCTCCGCGCAGCCCGTGCACGGCCCGTACGTACAGGTTCAGCAGCCGGGAGATCGGCAGGTATATCTCGGCTACCTCGTCCAGGTCGATCGCGTCGCCCAGGCCGCGCAGCGCCTCGACCTCCTGCGCGGTCAGCGGCACCGGCGTGCGTTCGCGCAGCGCGCTCCACGCCGCCCGGTCCAGATCGACATATGGCGACGCGGCCGCCGAGGAGCCGGCCACCGAGTCGGCGTGGGCGGCGTGCGAGTCGGCGGCGGCGCCAGGCAAGATCGACACCCGTCCATTGTCGCCGACGACGCCTAGCGTCCGGGTAAGAGCGCTGTGTGGTTTGTCACGTCAGCGCGATTTGTCACGTCAGCGTCGTTCGCCGCTCGGCCGGTGGCTTAGGAACCGGGGGACCGGGGGCAGTGTGGCCGAGCGCCGCAGCGTGGCCTTATCCTGCGGTCTTGTACAACAGCCGGCTAGTCGAGCAGTCGGCACGGGAAGAGGGGGATCCGCATGGTGATCAGATGGCTGCGACGGTATTGGTGGGCTGCGACGGCGGTCGTGGCCGCCCTCGGGATCGGCTTGGGCATCTTCCTGGCGCGCCCGTCGCACCAGGCGCGCGCTCTGCCACCGACGCGAGCCCGCGTGTACACGACCTTCGACGCCTGCCTGCTGACCGACGCCGCGGGGATCGGGTCGGCCCAGGCGGCGCCGGTGTGGTCCGGCATGCAGGCGGCCTCGGTGCAGACCTCCGGCAAGGTCTCGTTCCTCTCCGTCTACGGTCCGAACACCGCGGCGAACGCGGTGCCGTATGTGAACACGCTGGTCCAGCGCCAGTGCGACCTCGTGCTCGCGGTCGGGCCGTCTCAGGTGGCCGCCGCCCGCGAACAGGCTTCCGCCTTCCCCAAGGTCCAGTTCGTCGTGATTGACGGCGGATCGTCCTCGGGCAACGTGACGGCTGTGGCGCCGGGCAAGGACACTGACGTGTCTTCAGCCGTTAAGACGATCGTCATGACGGCGGCCGACAGTAACCGATCATGAGTTCGTGAGCCTGACGGATCACGCCGCGCAGGATCGTCAAACCAGACGGGATAGCTGGCAGGACAGGCATATCCGGTTTCCCGCGCATGATCGCCCGGGATGGTCCGGATCCGCGGTCGCGGACCTGAGCGGCTGCGACCACCGATCGGCCGGGCAGACTGCGCAACCTGAAAGCCTGTGGCCCGCCGGACTGGTGTCCGGCGGGCCACAGGCTTTCCATGGTCAATCAGTTGTCTGTCCGGGTCAGTGGCCGCCTGCCTTCTGCCAAGCCTGGAACAGCTCGGACACCGCCGTGGCCGGGTGACCGATCAGCAGGTCGTGCTCGGCATTGGAGGTGAGCGAGGCGGTCGCCGTCATGGCCGCCGCACCGCCGGGGGCGATCTGGTTCTGGGCGAGGTCCCTGGCGACCGAGACGAGCAGGTTCGCGTCCGCGGCGTTGGCCGCGCTCGTGCCGGTCACCGCGTCGGAGGCCAGGGTCAGCATCACGAAGGCCAGCACGCCGTTGCGCACCGAGCCGTCCGCGTTCCAGTTGCCCTTCGCGTTCAGGAACGCGGTCAGTTCTACCGTGGCCGCCTTCGCCGCGAAGTCGGACCGCTGCTTGAGGGCGTCGCGCACCTGGGTGACGCGTGCCTTCTCGCTGTCGGTGCGCAGGCCCCAGCCGTACGGGTACAGCGGGTCGTAGTTAGGACTGCCGACGTCGATCGGGTTGGTGGTCGTGTTGATCACCTTGGCCCAGGTGTCGGGGAGTCGTCCGGTGAACGGCGTACGGCCGAACAGGGTGTCGGCGACGCCTTCGCCCTCCGAGCCGGGCAGCCACGAGGCCACGACGGCGCTCGCTTCGCTCTGGATCGGAGCGATGTTCATCGGCCGGCCGGAGACCACCAGGACCACGCACGCCATCGCCGCGCACACCTTGTCGACCGCGGCTTTGTCGGCTGCGGACAGGTCCGCGGTGTGGCCGTTGCCGATGTCGCCGACGCCTTCGGCGTACGGGGTCTCGCCGACCACGACCACGCCTTCTGTCGATCCGGTCATCGGCGCGGAGGCGTCCGGTGAGAGGGTGAAGTGCGCGTTCGGGGCGTCCTGCTGCATGCCCTGGTAGATGGTCGTGCCGACGTCGGTGTTACCCGAGCCGCCCTGCCAGGTCACGGTCCAGCCGCCGAGCTGGTTGCCCAGGTCGTTGGCGTTGCTGCCGGCCACGTAGATGTTCGCGGCCGGGGAGAGCGGGAGCGCGCTGTTGGCGTTCTTGAGGAGCACCTGGGATTCCGCGGCGGCTTGGCGTGCGACCGCGCGGTGCGCGGCGTCGCCGATCGTCGCGGCGTTCGAGGTGTCCGCGTACGGCTGCTCGAACAGGCCGAGCTTGAACTTCTGGGTCAGGATCCGGCCGGCCGCGTCGTCGATCCGCGCCTGGGTGACCAGGCCCTTGCTCACCAGGTCGGTGAGGTCGGACTCGAAGGTGTTGTACTGGTCCGGCACCATCACCATGTCGATGCCGGCGTTGACCCCGGTCTCGACGTCGGTCTCGTAGTTCGGGCCGATCTGGTTGATGCCCTGCCAGTCGCTGATCACGAAGCCGGTGAAGCCGAACTGCTGCTTCAAGACCCCGGTGATCATGTCGCCGCGCGCGTGCATCTTGATCGGCGCGGTGTCCTGCCCGATGATCTGCAGGCTCGAGTACGACGGCATGACCGCGCCGACGCCGTGCTGCTGCACCGCCTCCTGGAACGGCTCGAGGAAGAGCGCGTCCAGCTGGGACTGGGTGACGGTGGTGACGCCCTGGTCGATCTTGTAGCTGCCCGTGGTGGACGAGCCGTAGGTGGTGCCGCCGTCACCGGCGAAGTGCTTGGCGGTGGCCAGCACGCTGGTGTTCTTGCTCAGGTCGCCGTTGCCCTGCAGACCGTCGATGACGGTCTCCATCTGGTCGACCAGCGCCGGGTCCTCACCGAAGGACTCGTACGTCCGGCCCCACCGCGGGTCCCGCGCGACGCACACGCAGGGCGAGAACGCCCATGTCACGCCGGTGGCCCGGGTCTCGGTGGCGGCGATCTGCCCTTCCTGCTGCGCCAGCGCCGGGTCGCGGGTGGCGCCCATGGCGATGTTCTGCGGGAAGACGGTTGCGCCGACCAGGTTGTTGTCGCCGTGCACCGAGTCCTCGCCGTAGATCAGCGGGATCTGCAGCGGCGTGGCCTGCGCCCGGGCCTGGAAGGAGTTGATCATGTCGGCCCAGCCCTGCGGGGTGTTCGGCGTCGGGGTCGAGCCGCCGCCGCTCAGGATCGAGCCCAGCGCGGCGGTGGCGATGTCCGACTGGTGCACCAGGTCCCCGCGCTCGGCCTGGGTCATCTGCCCGATCTTGTCGGCCAGACTCATCCGGGACAGCAGGTCGGAGACCCGCTGCGCGACCGGAAGGCTCGGGTCCAGATACGGCAGGCCGTGTGCGTTGACCACGACCACCGGCTGGTCCGCGGTGACGTCCGCGCCGGTCGGGGTGAGCTGGATCGGGATGGTCTTGGCCTCGGACGGCGTGCTGTTCGGCAGGGTCTGGACGGTGAACGCCTGGACGGCGCCGGAGGCCGTGCCGCTCGGGAAGGTGATGGTGCCGGAGGTGTCGGTGTAGTCGGTGCCTGCGACGCCGGTGCCGCCGCCGAGCGCGTAGGCCACGGTCACGTCGTGGTCCAGCGGCTTGGCTCCGTCGGTGTTCAGCTGGATGCCGACGGTCGCGGTACCGCCGTTGTTGACTGCGTAGACCGCCTGGGAGGTGGTCACGTGCGCGCCGAGGATTCCGGTGTTGATTCCGTAGACGGCGAACTGGTCGACGTCGAACTCGCCGTTGCTGGTGCCGGCCGGCTCGGTGAGAGCGAAGCCGCGCATCGTGCTCAGGTCGAGCGTGGTGCTGTTGGGCGCGCCCGACGGCTGGTAGTCGGTGCGCCGCTTAAGGGAGGCGAAGGGGACCTGGATCAGGTGCCAGCCCTGCCAGTCGTCGGTGAAGAACGTCTGCCACAGCTCGGCATGCTCGCCGTCGGCGCCGCCCATCTTGATCTCGAACTCGTACTTGGGTCCGGAGCCGGGCACCGCGTCGTTGCTCGGGTTGTGGCCGTAGAACCAGAACTCGATGCCCGCGTACGGGCTCCAGTCCTGCGGGGCGGTGGTGGCCAGGTCGTAGCTGATGCCGCCGTAGCTGTTGTCGTCGGCCCAGGTTCCGCGCAGCACGTGGTTGTTCGTCACGCCGGGCCGGTCGAGCTGCGCGATGCTCAGCGTCGGGGTGCTGGTCGCGTTGCCGCCCCAGGCGAACACGCCCGTGTTGGCGAGCGCGCCGTTCGTGTCGGTGATCGGGTTCGCGCCCTCGAAGTCCTGGAGGATGTGCAGCGACTGGTACACCTGGACCTGGTCGAACTCGAGCGTGTTGGTCGAGTTGCCGGGCAGGTTGACCGCGTAGCCCCACATCGTGGCCAGGTCGGGCGTGGCGTTGTTCGGCGCGCCCGCGGGCTGGTAGTCGGCGCGCTTCTTCAGGTTGGCGAAGCCGATCTGGACCTCCTTCCAGCCGTTTGTGTCGTCGGTGAAGAAGCCCTGCCAGAGCTCGGCGTGCTCACCGTCGGTGCCGCCGGCCTTGACCTCGTACTCGATCTTCTGGCCGGAGCCGGTGCCCTTGACCCAGAAGCTGAAGCCGTCGTAGGAGCTCCAGTCCTGCGGCGTGGCCAGGTCGTGCGAGAAGCCGCCCCAGCCGGAGATCTTGTAGGCGACCTGCAGAGCGTGGTTGCCCGCTGCGGCGCCGGGACGGTCGGGCGCGGCGACCTGGGTCAGGGTCGGGTTGGACGCGGCGTCCGAGCCGAACGGGAAGATCCCGGGGTTGCCCGTGCTCAGCGGCAGCGTGCCCTCGAAGTCGTCGACCGTGGCGACCGCGCCGTCGGTCGGGATCGGGTTGTTGTTCAGGATGCTGATGGTCGTGGTCGTACGCGGTCCGACGCTGGTTCCGGTCGGCGTCGCGTTGGCGAGCGACAAGGAGAACGTCTTCGTGGGCGCGTTCAACGGATTCGGCAGTGCCGTCAGATGGATTGTCTGCGACGTTTGACCGGGTGCGAAGGTGAGCGTTCCGGCGGCGGCCGTGTAGTCGGTCCCGGCCACGGCGGTGCCGTCGGCGGTGGCGTAGTCAACGGTTACCGGACTGGTGGAGGCCATGTTCAGGTTCACCGGGACGTCGATCGACGTGCCCTGTTGCAGGCTGCCGGTGTCGGAGCCGACGGTTACAGCCTGCTGGGTGAAGTGGCCGATCACCTGGAACTCGTAGATCGAGTATCCGTATTGCGCGCCGTTGATCGTGGTGCGCGCGGTGCCGGTCAGGCGCACGTAGCGGCCGCTCGTACCGGCCGGGACGGTGACGTTCTCGGTGCCGCCCGCTCCGGTCGTGGTCGAGTAGACCTGCGTCCAGGTCGTCCCGTCCGGCGAGACCTCGATGTTGTACGCGGTGGCGAAGGCCGCCTCCCACGCGATCGAGAAGCCGCTGATGGACGCGGTCGCGCCGAGGTCGACCTGCAGCCACTGGGGATCGCTCCAGGCGGAGGACCAGCGGGTGGTCATGTCGCCGTCGATCGCGTTGGAGGCCGGGTACGAGGCGCTTTCCACGGAGGACGCGGTCGCCTCCGCGCCGATGGCGATGTTAGTGTCGGTGGCTGCGTTCGCGGGCGCGGAGGCGCCGAGCGCGATCAGTCCCGCGAGAAGGCCGAGGATCGCGGTGATGGCGGTCGCGCGGCGCCTGCGTCCGCGTGCATCAAGCGCGATCAAATCCCTGGGGCCGCCCCGGCCCCCGCCTGCGGACCACGCCAACGCCGCCGTGATCCTTTTTCTTATCGCCCCCGCCGACCCCGTGCTTCTTGCTCCTATCGCCCCTGTCGTACCGGACGATGATCTGATTCTTAACATCCAACCCCCACAAGGTCGGCGTCTGCATCTGCGCAAACGTTTCCGGAGCATTTCTGTGGGCGAGTATGTTGCCGCGCACAACCTCAGTCAAGAACATCCGTTTGTTTCAGTTGTTTCAGTGGCCGGCACATTTGGCATGGCCGTTTCCGCGAAGTTTGCCGCGCGGTCGCCATGGCCGAATTTGCGTGGTTTGTCTCGTCCTGGGCGGCTGACTTAGGGCCTGGCGAGGGCTGCGCTCGGCGCCTTTGGCGGACGCGATTCAGGGGCCGGACGGTCGCCGAACCGGCATGATGGTCGGGTGCCCGAGGGAGACACCGTCTGGTTTGTGGCGCGCCAGTTACGCGAAGCGCTCGCGGGCTCTGTTCTGGTGCGCTCGGACCTGCGCGTGCCCAAGCTCGCCACCGCCGATCTCGCCGGCCGCAAGGTGGCGGACGTGGCACCGCGCGGAAAGCACCTGCTGATGCGGTTCGAGGGCGGCTGGACGCTGCATTCTCACCTGCGGATGGAAGGCGCGTGGCGGATCTATCCCACCGGGGCGCGGTGGAACGGCGGCCCGTCGCACCAGATCCGCGCGATCCTGGCCACGCCCGAGTGCGTCGCCGTGGGCTATCGGGTTCAGGAGCTTGAGCTGCTTCGTACTATCGGCGAGGCGGTGCGCCTTAAGCACCTCGGCCCCGATCTCCTCGGCCCGGATTGGGATCCGGACGAGGCGCTGCGTCGGCTGGTTGCGGATGCGGGACGTCCGGTGGGGGATGTGTTGCTCGACCAGCGCACCATGGCGGGAATTGGCAACGTTTATAAGTCGGAGCTCTGCTTTATCGCAGGCGTCACACCATGGACGCCGGTCGGGCATGTGCCTGAGCCGCGTCGAGTGGTGGAGTCGGCGCATCGGCTGCTTGAGCTGAACAAGGACCGCTTTGGGCGCATCACCACCGACGACACGCGACCGGGCCGCGCCCTGTGGGTGTACGGCCGAGCGCGGCAGCCGTGCCTGCGCTGCGGCGCCGCGATCCGCAGCGCGATGCAAGGGCCCGCCGAACAGCCGGGCAGCGACCGCGCACGCTCGACCTATTGGTGCCCGGAATGCCAGGCGGGGCCGTCGCCGGGCTGAGGACAGCGCTCCGATTAACAGGCCCATCCAGCGAGGAATCCACCGTGTCAGAGGAATCCTCCCTGTCAGAGGAACGCACCGTGTCAGCAGTCCGGGCTCGAGGCGGCGCGCAGAAAACAATCAAGCGAGCTTGATTTTTTCTTGATCCGCTGAAAGCCTGGTGCCCACGGCGCGGGCAGCCGCGTTCGCACCCGACGCGGAGGGGTGGCGCGATGGAGGACCGGCCTTCGGACAGCACGTCCCCGTATTCACTGTCTTCACGCGATTCGGCGGCCTCGCGCGCGGCCTCCTCGCACGATGCAGCGGCCTCACAGGCGGGGTCCACACAGACGGCATCCACACAAACGGGGTCCCTACCTGCCTCGCCAGCCGGTGCGCCCCGGGCCGCGCCGCTCATCGTCGGCAACGCGTCCGGTTTCTACGGCGACCGCCTCTCCGCGATGCGCGAGATGCTCGAGGGCGGTCCGCTCGACGTGCTCACCGGCGACTATCTCGCCGAGCTCACCATGGCGATCCTGGCCGGCGACCGGCTCAAGGATCCCACCCTCGGCTACGCCAAGACGTTCCTGCGCCAGATGGAGGAGTGCCTCGGCCTGGCGCTCGACCGCGGCGTCAAGATCGTCACGAACGCGGGCGGCCTCAACCCCTCCGGACTCGCCACCGCCCTGCATAAGCTTGCCGCACGGCTCGGCCTCGACGTCCGCATCGCCCGCGTCGAAGGCGACGACCTGCTCGCCCCCGCCCCCGGCCGCCCGGACAGTCAGGGCTCCGACGACGACGAGGACCGCACTCCCGCTGAGCGACGCGCGGACGAGCTCGGCCTGCCCGCCGATCTGCTGGCCGCCAACGCCTACCTCGGCGCCTTCGGCATCGCGGCGGCTTTGCGCTCGGGCGCCGACCTGGTCGTCACCGGCCGGGTCACCGACGCGTCGCTGCTCGTCGGCCCGGCCGCGGCGCACTTCGGCTGGCACCCGGCCGACCTCGACGCGCTGGCCGGGGCCACCGCCGCCGGACACGTGCTCGAGTGCGGCGCGCAGGCCACCGGCGGCAACTTCTCTTTCTTCACCGAACTCGACCCGGGCCGCCCGGGCTTCCCGCTCGCCGAAGTCCACGCCGACGGCAGCAGCGTGATCACGAAGCATCCCGGGACCGGCGGCGCCGTCACCGTCGAGACGGTCGGCGCGCAACTGCTCTACGAGACCGCCGGGCCGCGCTACCTGGGCCCCGACGTGACGCTGCGGCTGGACACCGTCCATCTCGAACAGGTCGGCCCGGACCGGGTGCGGCTGTCCGCGGCCCGCGGCGAGGCGCCCCCGCCCACGCTCAAGGTCGGGCTCAACCGGATCGGCGGCTACCGCAACGAGATCGTGTTCGTCCTCACCGGCCTGGACATAGAGGCGAAGGCGGCCCTGGTGCGCGAACAGATGGAGCAGGTCCTGACCGGGGCGCCGGGGCGCCCGCGGCCCGCCGAGGTGCGCTGGTCCCTGGCCCGCACCGACCGATCCGACGCGCCGACCGAGGAGCAGGCCAGCGCCCTGCTGCGGCTCATCGTGCGCGACCGGGACCGCCGTGTCGCCGGGCGCGCCGTCAGCAGCGCGGCGATCGAGCTCGCCCTGGCCGGATACCCGGGCTTCCACGTCACCGCCCCGCCCGCCGAGGCCTCGGTATACGGGGTCTTCGAGGCCATGTACGTCAGCCCGTCGACGGCCGACCACGTCGCGGTGCTGCCCGACGGCCTCCGGCTGCCCATCACCCCGCCCGCCCTCGTCCAACCACCCGAACCGGCGCCGCATGCGGAGCTGCCCAAACCGCTGCCGCCCGGGCCCACTCGCCGCGTCCCGCTCGGCCTCGTCGCGGGGGCGCGCAGCGGTGACAAGGGCGGAGACGCCAACATCGGCGTGTGGGCGCGGACCGACGACGGTTGGCGCTGGCTCGCCCACACCCTCGACGTCGCCCTGCTGCGCGAACTGCTGCCCGAGACCGCCACGCTCCCGGTCACCCGCCATCTGCTGCCGAATCTGCGCGCCGTCAACTTCGTGGTCGAAGGTCTACTCGGCGAGGGTGTCGGCGCGCAGACCCGCTTCGATCCGCAGGCCAAGGCGGTGGGGGAGTGGCTGCGCTCCCGCCACGTGGACATCCCGGAGGCCCTGCTGTGACGATCCTCGCCTCCCGTCTCGACCCCGTCGGCGCCGCATACGCGGCCAACCGCTCCGCGATGCTCGCCAAACTCGACGCGCTGGCCGCCGAACACGCCAAGGCGCTGGCCGGCGGCGGGGAGAAATACGTCGAACGGCACCGGCGGCGCGGCAAGCTGCTCGCCCGCGAACGCGTCGAGCTCCTCCTTGACCCCGACAGCCCCTTCCTCGAACTGTCCCCGCTCGCCGCCTGGGGCACCGAGCACCCGGTCGGCGCCGCGCTGGTCACCGGGATCGGCGTGATCGAGGGCACCGAGTGCGTCATCACCGCCAGCGACCCGACGGTACGCGGCGGCGCCAGCAACCCCTGGACGCTGCGCAAGGCGCTGCGGGCCGACGAGATCGCGCTGCGCAACCGGCTGCCGCTGGTCAACCTCGTCGAGTCGGCCGGGGCCGACCTGCCGAGCCAGAAGGACATCTTCATCCCCGGCGGCGCCCTGTTCCGCGACCTGACCCGGCTCTCGGCCGCCGGGATCCCGACGATCGCGGTGGTCTTCGGCAGTTCCACCGCCGGCGGCGCCTACATCCCGGGCATGTCAGACCACGTGGTCATGGTCAAAGACCAGGCCAAAGTCTTCCTCGGCGGGCCGCCCCTGGTGAAGATGGCCACCGGCGAGGAGTCCGACGACGAGTCGCTGGGCGGCGCGGAGATGCACGCGCGGGTCTCCGGCCTCGCCGACTACTTCGCCGTCGACGAACCCGACGCCCTGCGCGTCGCCCGCCGGATCGTGCGGCGGCTGCACTGGACCAAGCGCGGCCCGGCAGCGGACGCGCCGGCTCCCGCGCCGAAATACTCGCAGGACGAACTTCTCGGCCTGGTCCCCGGGGATCTGAAAGCCCCCTTCGATCCGCGCGAGGTGATCGCACGGGTCGTCGACGGCTCGGACTTCGACGAGTTCAAGCCGCTCTACGGCGCCAGCCTCGCCACCGGCTGGGCGAGCGTTCACGGCTACCCGGTCGGCATCCTCGCCAACGCCCGCGGCGTGCTGTTCAGCGCCGAGTCGCAGAAGGCCGCGCAGTTCATCCAGCTCGCCAACCAGCGCGACATCCCGCTGCTGTTCCTGCACAACACCACCGGCTACATGGTCGGGCGCGAATACGAGCAGGGCGGGATCGTCAAGCACGGGGCGATGATGATCAACGCGGTGTCCAACAGCACGGTCCCGCACATCTCGATCCTGATGGGCGCCTCCTACGGCGCGGGCCACTACGGCATGTGCGGCCGCGCCTTCGACCCCCGCTTCCTGTTCGCCTGGCCCAGCGCCAAATCGGCGGTGATGGGACCGGCGCAGCTCGCCGGGGTGCTCTCGATCGTGGCCCGGCAGTCGGCCGCCGCGGCCGGGCGGCCCTTCGACGAGGAGGCCGACGCCGCGATGCGCGCCGCCGTGGAGCGGCAGATCGAGGCGGAGTCGGTGCCGGTGTTCCTGTCCGGCCGGGTCTACGACGACGGGGTGATCGATCCGCGCGACACCCGCACCGTCGTCGGGCTCTGTCTCTCCGCCGTGCACAGCGCGCCGGTCGA
This sequence comes from Actinocrinis sp., assembly GCF_035938995.1. Classification (GTDB taxonomy): domain Bacteria; phylum Actinomycetota; class Actinomycetes; order Streptomycetales; family Catenulisporaceae; genus DASZGI01. The sequence continues at coordinate 20,314 of NZ_DASZGI010000304.1, read as the reverse complement.
GGGCGCCCGCGGCTACGGCGTCTTCCGGATGTGAGGCGGACCACGATGATCAGCTCCCTGATGGTGAGTAACCGCGGCGAGATCGCCCGCCGGGTCTTCCGTACGTGCCGCGATCTGGGCATCGCGACCGTCGCCGTGTACTCCGATGCCGACGCCGATGCGCCGCACGTGCGCGAGGCCGACACCGCGGTGAGGCTCCCCGGCTCCGCCGCGGCCGACACCTACCTGCGCGGCGAACTGCTGGTGCGCGCCGCCCTGGACGCCGGGGCCGACGCCGTCCACCCCGGCTACGGATTCCTCTCCGAGAACGCCGAGTTCGCCCAGCGGGTCCTGGACGCCGGGCTGACCTGGATCGGGCCGCCGCCGCGGGCGATCGCGGATATGGGCTCGAAGACGCGTGCCAAGACGCTGATGGCAGCCTCGGGGGTGCCGGTCCTCGGCGCCGTCGACCCGGACGCCGCGACCGCCGCCGACCTGCCGCTGCTGGTCAAGGCCGCGGCCGGGGGCGGCGGGCGCGGCATGCGGATCGTGCGCGCGCTCAGCGATCTGCCCGCCGCTCTGGCCGCGGCCCGTGCCGAGGCGGCGTCAGCGTTCGGCTCGGACGAAGTGTTCTGCGAGCCGTACCTCGAGACCGGTCGGCACGTGGAAGTCCAGGTGCTGGCCGACACGCACGGCACGGTGTGGACGCTCGGCGAGCGCGACTGTTCGCTCCAGCGCCGCCACCAGAAGGTGATCGAGGAGAGCCCCGCGCCCGGGCTTGCCGACGACACCCGCCGCCGGATGGCCGAGGCCGCGGCCGCGGCGGCGCGGGCGATCGGCTACGCCGGTGCCGGAACCGTGGAGTTCCTGCTCGGCGCGGACGGCCGCTTCTTCTTCCTCGAGATGAACACGCGCCTGCAGGTCGAGCACCCGGTCACCGAGTGCGTGACAGGACTCGACCTCGTGGCGCTTCAGCTGCGGATCGCCGAAGGCGCCGCGCTGACCGGCGAGCCGCCTGCCCCGCGCGGCCATGCCATCGAGGCCCGCCTCTACGCGGAAGACCCGGCACGCGACTGGCGGCCGCAGACCGGGACGATCCATCGCTTCGACTTCCCCGGCGAGACGACGACCTTTGCGCCGGTGACCTTCGCAACAGGGCCGGCCGAAAGCGGCCTGCGCATCGACTCAGGGGTCGACGACGGGACGGTGGTCGGCGCGGACTACGACGCGATGCTGGCCAAGGCCGTCGCGTGGGCGCCGACCCGAACCGCGGCGGCGCGCCGGCTCGCCGACGCCCTCGCCCGGGCCCGCATCCACGGCGTCGACACCAACCGGGACCTTCTCGTCAGGGCGCTGCGCCACCCGGAATTCCTGAGCGGCGCGGTCGACACCGACTTCCTGGCGCGGCACCGCGACGCACTGCTGACGGAGTCGAAGGACGGCCTGCCCGCGCTCGGCGCAGTCGCCGCCGCGCTCGCCGACGCCGCCGCGCGCCGGGGGACCGGACCGTTACCCCGCGACCTCCCGTCCGGATGGCGCAACCTCCCCGCGCAGCCGCAGGTCAAGCGGTTTCAGACCACTGACGGCACGCAGTACGAGGTCAGATACCGGTTCGGCCGCGACGGACTCGAACTCGAGGGACTGCCGGGCGTGCGGCTGATCTCGAGCGCACCGGACCGCGTCGTCCTCGAAAGCGACGGCGTGCGGCGTACGTTCGACGTATCCGTATACGCCGCCGCCGACACGGTCTGGGTGGACACGCCCGGCCTGCACGCCGCCTACCGGCCGATCAGCCGCTTCCCCGAGCCCACCGAACACGTCGCGCCCGGCTCGCTGCTCGCCCCGATGCCCGGCACCGTCGTGCGCATCGCGTTCGGGGAGGGCGATCCGGTCGCCGCGGGCCGCCCGCTGCTCTGGCTCGAGGCGATGAAGATGGAGCACGAGGTCGCCTCCCCGACCGACGGCGTACTCGCCGAGCTTCGCGTACGCCCCGGCCAACAGGTCGAAGTCGGCGCGGTGCTCGCCGTCGTCGAACCGCATCCCGCCGCGCCGTCCGCAGACTCCGCAGGAACCGACGAGGCCGCCACCACCGGAAGCAAAGGACTGACGTCGTGACCGCGCGCCCCACCGCCGCCCCCCGCGCAATATTCGACACCGAGGAGCGCCTCGCGCTGCGCGACGCGGTCGCCGCCCTCGGCCGCCGCTACGGCGGCGCCTACATGATGGAGCGCGCGCGCACCGGGCGGCCCACCGACGACCTGTGGGCCGAAGCCGGTCGCCTCGGCTACCTCGGGGTGAACCTGCCCGAGGAGTACGGCGGCGGAGGAGGCGGCGTCGCAGACCTCGTCGTCGTGCTCGAGGAACTGTCCGCGGCCGGCTGCCCGCTGCTGCTGCTCGTCGTGACCCCCGCGATCTGCGGCAGCGTCATCGCCCGCTTCGGCACCGAGCCGCAGAAGCACCGCTGGCTGCCCGGATTCGCCGACGGCAGCCTGCGCATGGCCTTCGCGATCACCGAACCCGACGCCGGTTCGAACTCGCACCGCCTGGCCACCGTCGGCCGCCGGGACGGCGACGACTGGATCCTGAACGGCCGCAAGGTGTTCATCTCGGCCGTCGACTGGGCCGACGCGGTCCTCGTCGTCGGGCGCACCGAGGACGCCCGCACCGGCAAGCTCAAACCCGCCCTGTTCATCGTCCCGCGCGAGACGCCAGGGTTCGAATACCGGCCGATCCCGATGGAGATCGTCTCCCCGGAGCGCCAGTTCGAGCTCTACTTCGACGACGTGCGGCTGCCCGCCGACGCGCTCGTCGGCGACGAGGACGCCGGGCTGCTGCAACTGTTCGCCGGGCTCAACCCCGAGCGCATCATGGCCTCCGCGTTCGCGACCGGCATCGCGCGCTACGCCCTAGACAAGGCGGTCGACTACGCCAAGACCCGCGCCGTCTGGGGCGTGCCGATCGGCGCGCACCAGGGCCTGGCGCACCCGCTGGCCCAGTGCCGGATCGAGATCGAGCTTGCCAGGCTGATGACGCAGAAGGCCGCGACCCTCTACGACGCCGGGGACGACATGGCCGCCGGGGAGGCGGCGAACATGGCCAAGTACGCGGCCGGGGAGGCGGCGGTGCGCACCGTCGACCAAGCCGTGCAGACCCTCGGCGGCAACGGCCTGACGCAGGAGTACGGGCTGGCCGCGCTGCTGTCCGTGGTGCGGATCGGGCGCGTCGCCCCGGTCAGCCGCGAGATGGTGCTGAACTTCGTCGCGCAACACACCCTCGGCCTGCCGAGGTCGTACTGAAGACCGGAGTGCGATGATCTCTCTTCGAACCCGGCCGTGACCGCGCGGCCGCACCCAGCACCCCAGCCGGAAAGGGGCCCGTGCGCATGACCGAACCGCTCGTCCGATACGGCGTGGCCGAGGCGGTGGCCACGCTCACCCTCGACTCGCCCGCCAACCGCAACGCGCTGTCCTCGCGGCTGGTCGCCGAACTCGAGGAAGGACTGACCCGGGCGGCCGCCGACCCGGAGGTGCGGGCCATCGTGCTCAGCCACACCGGGACCGTCTTCTGCGCGGGCGCCGACCTGACCGAGGCGACCTCGGGCGATCCGGGCTCCGCGCCGCGACTCCTGGTCAAGCTCATGCGCGCCATCGTGGAGCTGCCGAAACCCGTCGTGGCCCGCGCCGATGGGCACGTGCGCGCCGGCGGCCTCGGACTACTCGGCGCCTGCGACCTCGCCGTCGCCGGTCCGGCCGCCACCTTCGCCTTCACCGAGGTACGGCTCGGCCTCGCACCGGCCGTCATCTCGCTGCCGCTGCTGCCCCGCCTCAATCCCCGCGCGGCGGCCTGCTGGTACCTGACCGGCGCCACCTTCGACGGGCCCGAGGCCGAGCGCATCGGCCTGGTGACCGGCCACGGCCCCGACGCCGACGCAGTGCTCGCGCCGTACCTCGACGCGCTGTGCAAGGCCTCGCCGCAGGGCTTGGCCGAGACCAAGCGGCTGGTCACGGCGGAGGTCCTGCGGGTGTTCGACCGCGACGGGGAGGAGATGGCCGAGCTGTCCGCGCGGCTGTTCGGCTCAGTGGAGGCGCAGGAGGGCATGCACGCCTTCCTCGAGCGGCGGCCGCCGTCCTGGGCGCGCTGACCGTGGCCGGTACCGTCGCGCGCGCGCCGCAGCAGGACCGCAGCCGGGTCACCCGGCAACGGCTGCTCGAAGCCGCCGTCGGATGCCTGGCCGAGTACGGATGGAGCGGCAGCACGGTCGCGGTGGTGGCCGAGCGCGCCGGAGTCACCCGAGGCGCCGCGCAGCACCACTTCCCCACCCGGGAGGATCTGTTCACCGCGGCAGTGGAGCACGTCGCCGCGGAACGGCTCGCGACCCTGCACCAGCACGCGGCGGAGCTGCCGCCGCCCGGCTCAGCGCGCACCGAGGCCGTCGTCGACATGCTCGTGCGCCTTTACACCGGCCAACTCTTCCGCGCCGCGCTGCACCTTTGGGTGGCCGCGGCGACTGAGGAGCCGCTGCGCGAGCGCGTGGTTGCGTTGGAGAACAAGGTCGGGCGGGAAGCCCATCGCGCCGCAGTCGGCTTCCTCGGCGTCGACGAGAACGCCGAAGGGGTGCGCGAGACCGTGCAGGCGACGCTCGACATGGCCCGTGGCCTGGGGCTGGCCAACCTGCTGAGCGACGACTCGGCGCGGCGGGCCCGCGTGGTGCGGCGCTGGTCCGCGATCATCGACGCGATGCGCACCTGAGCTGGCGTCAGCTCGGCGCAGGGTGCCCTGAGTGCGCCGGTGCGTGCACCCGGCGAGCACCCCGAACGGGCGACGAGGACGTAACCGGCAGGGCGCTGCCTCGTCATACGGGGCGTGGAAGAGATCGACATCGACCGGCTGACCGTCGCGGAGCTGGTCATGCTGCTGGACCGGTCGCTGGACCCGGACCTGCCTGTGCCGCTGCTGGAAAGTGCGCAGCAGCGGCTGACCGAGCTCGATCCGCGGACCATGCCGGCCCGACCCGGCCCGCCGAAGGCGGTGTCCGCGCCCAAGCCCGATGCGCGGTCGCTGAACTAAGAAGCCGGCGTAGTAAGGGGACAGCTTAATAAGAGGACAGCGTCACGGCCCTCGGGATCACGCGTCCCACACGACGCGAAGCGTCTGCGGCTTGCGGAAGACCAGCCCTCGCGGCCCGTCAGCCAAGCCCTGCGCCGGATCCATGCGCAGACCCGGCAGTCCCGCGATCAGTGCGCTGACAGCATCGCGGGCCTCCATGCGTGCCAGGTGCGCACCCGGGCAGAAGTGCGGGCCGCGGGCGAACGCCAACTGCTTGCGGGAGTTCGGGCGGCGCAGATCGAACCGGTCCGGCTCGTCGAAGACCGCCGGATCGCGGTTCGCGGCCGCGAGCGACACCCGTACCAGCTCTCCGGCGCGGATGTCGGCGCCGCCGATCGACACGTCCCGGGTCGCGTACCGGTCCACAACCGATGCCGCCGGTTCCAGGCGCAACGACTCCTCGACGGCGTCGCCCGCGAGATCCGGATCGGCGCGCACGAGGGCGAGCTGTTCGGGGTCTGGGAGCAGGTGGTAGACGACATTGGCGATCATCGCGTCCGTGGTCTCGATGCCGCCGAACATCAGCACCGCCGCATTGGAGACGATCTCGCTGGGAGTAAGGGTGCTGTGCGCAGCCGCGTCCGCGAGAAGCGAGGCCGCGTCACCGTCGCGCGGTGCGATGGAGGCGTGCACGGTCTCCCCGAGTTCCGCGAACGCCGCCGCCGCGGCCGGGCGCGGGGGTTGGCCGGCCGTGATGTCCGAGACGGCGCCGACGATCGCTGCGTACCAGGCCAGCACGGTGGCAGCGTCGGCGCCCGAGATGCCCAAGGCCCGCGCCACGACGGCGACGGCGAGCGGGCCAGCGAATTCGGCGCGCAGATCGGCCGCGCCGCGCGGGCGCAGAGCGGAGAGCAGGCGCTCGGTTTCCTCCTGCACGAACGCTGCGAAGCGCTCCTCGACCTTGGCCGGATAGAAGGGCTCGACGAAGGGGCCGCGGTGGCGGGCGTGTTCGGGCCCGTCGAGCGAGAGCATGCTCGGGCCGATGACGCGGGCGGTGGAGAAACGCGGGTCGTCGACGGTGAACGTGCGCGCGTCCCGCATCACGTCGAGCGCCAGGTCGTAGCCGGTGACGAGCCAGCCGTCGAGCACCGGCAGCCAGGAGACCGGCTCCTGCGCGCGCAGCCGGGCCGACACGGGGTGCGGATCGCCCTCGAGTTCGGCGAGCGTGACAGCGGCGCCGAGCGGAAAGCCAACAGGCGGGCGCCGGCCGACGCGCGCCGTGGGAGTGGTCACGGAGCGCGCCGTCCGGCGCCCGGTCCTGCGGTCATCTCTCCACGCTAGCAGGGGTGCCGGCGCGGATGATCAGCTGACGCGGTGGGGCAGCGTCATGCTTTCGATCAGGGGAGGTTCCACTGCTGGTTGGTGTTGCCGGAGCAGGCCCAGATCTGGGCTTGGGTGCCGGAGCCGCCATAGCCCGTGTCGTCGAGGCACTTGCCGGACTGCGGGTTGTAGAGCGAGCCGTTCGATTGCGGGATGAAGACCTGTGCGCCTGTGTTATTACAGTCGTATAGGTCGACTGTTGTGCCGTTCGCTGTGCCGCCGCCGTTGATATCCAAGCACTTACCTAGGGCGTGCAGAGTGCTGCCGGCCTGGACCACGGACCACTGCTGCGCGTTGGTGCCATTGCAGGTGTAGACCTGAACCGGGGTGAAGTTGGCGCTGTTGGCGCCGCGCACGTCGAGGCACAGGCCGTTGTAGCGGTTGGTGATCTGGCCGGACCCGGGCGGCGGCGGGGGCGGCGGGCCGCCGCCACCGTTCGTGGTGTACGCGGCGACGTAGTCGACCTGCATGGTGCCGCCGGACGAGGTCGCGCCGGTCGGCGTGGTGCAGCCGCAGACGCCGTTGGGGTAGGCGCCGCCGATGGCCAGGTCGAGGATGATCGACAGGTTGTGGTCGAAGGCGGCCTGCCAGGTCGAGGTGCCGACCTGCCCCTCGGTGACGGTGAAGTAGGAGTTGCCGTCGAGGTAGAAGGTGATCGACTCGGCCGAGGTGTTGGTGCGGTCGAGGATCATCGTGTAGGTGTGGAAGCCGGACTGGCAGCCGCCGCAGCCGCGCAGCCCGCTGCCGATGCCGTTGGGCTCGTTGCAGGGACCGCCGGGGTCGACGCCGCAGTGGATGGTGCCGGACAGCTCGGACAGCGAGTTGACGTCCTCCATGATGTCGATCTCGCCGTTCTCGGGCCATTGGCCGGGACCGAGCATCCAGAACGCCGGCCAGTAGCCGGGGCCGCCGTTGGGCTGGTCGATGTTGGCGGTGACCTCCAGCTTGCCGCCGGCCGGGGCGCCGACGTTGGCGGAGGTGGTCTGCACGCGGCCGGAGGTCCAGCCGCCGTTGTTGAGGGCGGTGATGTCGAGGTTGCCGTTGCCGTCCAGGTGGACGTTGGCGGTGGAGTTGGTCATGTTCTCGATCTCGCCGGTGCCCCACACGCCCTGGCCGGTGTCGTACATCCACTGGCCGTCGATCCCGCTGCCCGCGGAACCGTTGAAGTCGTCGGCGAACACCTGGGTCCAGCCGGACGGCGGACCGGGCAGTGCGGCCTGGGCGGTGGTGGCGAAGGTGATCCCGAACAGCAAGGCGCTGATCGGTGCCAGCACGGCGATCAGCAGGAGTGGGAGCCGGAGGCGGCGGCGCCGGGGCGCGTCGCCCGCGGCGGGCGGGGGCGATCTGAACAGTCCGAACAAGGTGCGACCTCCATGGGGTCCGCCCGCCGCGTCGTGCGGGACGCGTGGACGGGAGTGGGTCGGCGAGTCCGGCGGCGGGGGAGGGGAGTCGCCCGCAATCGGACTGGATCCGTGTTCGGTTGACAGCGCCGTGGCAACCGGGAGATGAAACGTTGGAAACGTTTCCGGGGGCTGATTATGTGGGCGGTAGCGCGGATCGTCAACCCTACCTTTGGTGATGCTGAGGGGGAACGGGGATCGCCACGTCACGCCCGATCTTCAAAGCCTGCCGAAATCGCGCCGATCCACGGCCGTCATCGCGTCTCGGCCACCATCGAAGAACCCTCATGCTCCGCGCTCGCCGGCGCTTTTCCGAATTCGATCCGCATCACGAATCTGCGCACGCTGGGATGGCTGACTTCCTCGAATCCGGCCTCCTCGAAAACCTGCCGGGCGCCGACGTGCAGTTCGCCCCAGGTGATCTCCTTTCCGGGTTCGGTGACCATCGGGTAGGCCTCCAGCGCCCGGGCTCCGCGCTCCCGGGCGAAGTCCACCGCGGCTCGAGCCAGCGGATACGTCAGGCCGCGGCCCCGATACCGCTTGCGGACCACGAAGCACGTCACGGCCCAGACGTCCGGGTCGTCCTTGTCCTCCTGCCGCCCGCTCCACGGCACGCGCAGCGTGCGCAGCTTCGGGTACGCCGTGCGCGGCTCGACCGCCACCCAGCCCGCAGGCTGGTCCTCGACGTAGGCGATCAGGCCGCCGGTTTCGGCGGCGAGCGGGATGTCGCAGGCGGTCTGGTCGCGCAGCATCGCGGTCCGCTGCTCCCAGGTCGAGTCGCGCCAGATCCAGCCGACGACCTTGAACCGCTGGCACTGGCAGCGGCGCGAATCGGCGCCGTCGAAGACGTCCTGCACGTCCTGCCACGTGGCCTCGTTCGCCGGAACGATCCGCAGGGAATCCTGCGTGACCGGGGTCCTGCGCGCGGTCGACCCGTTCGCCGACGTCGCGGCGGATTCGCGTCGGCCCGACCGGCGAACGTGGTCGCCGACAGCGGGTGAGCGCAAAGTGGTGTCCTCGGCCATGTCCGGCACCTTAGGCTCTGTTCCGGTCAATGTGCTTCCGGAACGTGGAGGAAGTGTGAAGCCCGACACGAGCCCCACCGCGCGGGCGCTGCTGGCCCTGGAGTTGCTTCAGGCGGGCCCCGGCATCACCGCCGACCGGCTCGCCGACAAGCTCGGCGTGACCGAGCGCGCCGCCCGCCGCTATATCGGTATCCTGCGCGAGGCGGGCATCCCGGTCGAATCGATCCGCGGGCCCTACGGCGGGTACCGGCTCGGCCGGGGGCTGCGGCTGCCCCCGCTGGTCTTCACGGCCGCCGAGGCGCTCGGCCTGGTCATGGCCGTGCTCGACGGCCATCACGACGCGGGCGACCCCACGGACCTGGTCGGCAGCGCGCTCGGCAAGATCATGCGGGCGCTTCCGGAACCGGTGGCCGCCCAGGCCGAAGCCGTCCGCCGCACCACGGCGCCAGCACCAGACCGCAGCGCGGCACGCCCGGCGCCGGAGACCACGACCGCGCTGGTGCGGGCGTGCTCGGACCGTCGGCGGGTGCGGCTCGGCTACTGCTCCGAGTCCGGCTCGCAGTGGGAAGGCGATGCGGACCCGTGGGCGGTCGTGGTGCGCCACGGCCGGTGGTACCTGCTGTGCTGGTCCCACAAGGTCGGCGCCCGGCGCGCTTACCGAATCGACCGGGTCCGCGCGGTGGAGGTGCTCGAGGAAAGTTTCATCCCGCCGGCCGACCTCGATCCGGTCGGCATGCTCGAGGACCATCTCGCCGTCGGATGGGAGTACGAGGCCGAGGTGGTCATCGACGCACCGATCGACAAGCTGGCGCCGTGCGTCCCCCGAGCGCTCGGCAGGCTCGAGCCGCTCGACGACGGGACCACCCGCCTCGTCGGCAGCACCAGCAACCCCGCCTGGTACGCCGAACAGCTGGCGGCCGTCCCCGCGCCGTTCCGCATCGAGCGGTCGCGCGAGATCCAGGACGCCGCGTCGCGGTTGGGGCAGCGGCTGCTCGCGGCTGCCGCGCGGTCTCACTGAGCTCGCGCCGCGCCACTAACAGGCCCACGGGATCGAGGGAGCTGTGAGGGTGGGCCCGCGGATGAAGCGGGCTGTCCAGGGTGGGTCAGCGGCTGGCGATCCCCACGGCTGCGGATATGGACTCCGCCGTGCGAGGAGCCTTGACTCGGGCTTGAGACGGCGATGGCCACCGCCGTCTCCCGAATCCCGTTCCGCAGTGTCCAATTAACAGGCCCCATGGGTCGAGGGAGCTGTCAGAGTGGGCCCACTGACACGGTCGGCGCAATCGCGTGACATCAACCGTAGGCGGCTCTACGAGACGTCCATCGGGCCGAGATGGCTCTCGCGCATCGGGCTGGGATGTCGCTCGCCGCAAATAACTGAGCTTCCCTCTTTATTTATCTCTGTATAGGAGTTACCTTTGAGGCATGAAGGCTACATCCGAGATCACGGCACCCGGCGCCGAGGCTGACGCTTCGGCGTTGGCCGGCGAGTTCGCGGCGTTGCTCGGCGGGATTCAGCGTGCGGCGCGGCGGCGGGTTCGGCGCGAGCTGGGTCTCGAACCGCTGAGCGGCGCCCAGGTCGAGCTGTTGCGGCTGGTGGCCTCCCAGCCCGGGATCGGCGTGTCGGCGGCCGCGCGTGAGCTGCGGCTGGCCGGGAACTCGGTCTCGGCGCTGGTCAACCAGCTCTCCGCGCGCGGCTACCTGATCCGCTCGACAGACCCCGTCGACCGGCGCGCCGCCCACCTCAGCGCTTCGCCCGCCGGGCTCGACCGGCTGGCGCGCTGGTCGGATCGGCGTACCGCGTTGTTCGCCGAACTGATTGGCGGGCTCTCGTCGGACGACGCGGCGGCCGTCGCTGCGGCCCTGCCCGCGCTGCGCCGGATCGCAGACCGCCTGATGAGCTCCACGGCCCTCCCGGGCGACGATTCGGGCGAGGACGGCTTTGCGAACCAAGGAAGTGAGGTGGAGGGAAGATGAGCGCTTCAGTGGACAATGCGGACACCAACGCGCCGCCGCCCGTGGCGGCACCGGCGCAGGCCCGCGGTTCAGACCCCGGTGCTGCCGATGCGGATCCGGGCTTGAATGCGAACGTCGACGCGGATCCGGGCTCCGGCGCGGTCCCGGCGTTGCAGTGCACGGGCCTGGTCTACGCGTTCAAGCAGTTCCGGGCCGTCGACGAGGTGGACCTGCTGGTCGAACCGGGCACCGTCTACGGCCTGCTCGGCCCGAACGGCGCCGGGAAGACGACCGCGATCCGTGCCATCACGACCCTGCTCCCCGTGCCGCCCCGCATGGTGCGGGTCTTCGGGATCGACGCCGCGCGCGACCCGATGGCGGTGCGCCGGCTCTTGGGCTACGTGCCGCAGCAGTTGTCTGCCGACTCGGCGCTGACCGGCCGGGAGAACGTCGCCATGTTCGCCCGCCTCTTCGACGTGCCCAGCAAACGCCGGGCCGCCCGCGTCGCGTCCGCTTTGGACGCCGTGGGCCTTTCCGACGCCGCGGACCGGATGGCTGGCACCTACTCCGGCGGCATGATCCGTCGCCTGGAACTCGCCCAGGCACTGGTCTCCGCTCCGCGCCTGCTCATCCTCGACGAGCCCACGATCGGCCTCGACCCGATCGCCCGGGCCTCGGTGTGGGAGCGCATCGGCGAGGTGCGGGCCGCTACCGGCATGACGGTCTTCGTCACCACCCACTACATGGACGAGGCCGACCAGTACTGCGATCTCATCTCGCTGATGCACCGCGCCAAGATCCGGGCCACCGGCACCCCGGCCGAGCTCAAGGCCTCGCTCGGCTCGCCCGGCGCGACGCTCGAGGACGTCTTCCGCCACTACACCGGCGACACGCTCGACGAACCGACCAGGGAGGGATTCCGCGATGTCCGTAGCACCCGTCGAACAGCGGCTCGGCTTCGCTGAGCCGGTCGCGCTGCGCACCGGCTGGCGCGTGCTGCCGTCCCGCATTTTCACGCTGTGCGTCGTCGAGCTGCAGAAGATCCGGCACGACCGCACCGAGATCTATACCCGTGCGATCCAGCCGGTGCTCTGGCTGGCCGTATACGGCGAGACCTTCACTCGCATCCGCGCGATCCCCACCGGCAAGGTCCCTTACCTGGACTACCTGGCCCCGGGCATCATCGCGCAGTCGGCCATGTTCATCGCCATCTTCTACGGCATCCAGATCATCTGGGAGCGGGACGCCGGCGTGCTCACCAAACTCCTGGTGACGCCCACCCCGCGCGCCGCCCTGATCACCGGCAAGGCCTTCGCCGCCGGGGTCAAGGCACTGATCCAGGCGCTGGTGGTGCTGGTCTTCGCGGCGATCCTCGGCGTGGGCATGACCGCCAACCCGCTCAAACTGCTCGGCGTCGCGGTGCTCGTGGTGCTCGGCTCCGGGTTCTTCTCCTGCCTGTCGATGTCGATCGCCGGCATCGTGCTGAGCCGCGACCGGCTGATGGGCATCGGCCAGGCCATCACCATGCCGCTGTTCTTCTCCTCCACGGCGCTCTACCCGATCTCGGTGATGCCCGGCTGGCTCCAGCCGATCACCCGGGTCAATCCGCTGACCTACGAGGTGGACGGCCTGCGCAGCCTCCTGATCGGAACCGGCGGGCACCTGCCGCTCGACTTCGCCGTGCTGTTCGGGGCGACCGTGCTGTCGATCACCGCCGCGTCCGCCCTGCTGCCGCGGCTGGCGCGGTGACCGCCATGGCGACGCGGATCCGCATGGATTGTCACGATCCTCGGGAATAGTCCGACTCGCGCGCCCTCCGTGAGATGATGTTCCATCCGTGGCGGTATGGCACGGATGCACACTCGGGAGGCGCGCCGGTGAAACGCACGCTCGTGCTGCGGGCACGCATCATCGGGGGATTCGCCCTGGCGTTCCTCCTCGTGGCCGGGATCGCCTCATGGCTGGCCCTCATCGTCACCCCGGCGCAGTCGGTGTCCACGGCGGGCCAGACCGTCGCGGTCGGCGCCGCCCGCCCTGGTCTGAGCCTTTCCGGCCCCGGCGAGCTGGACCTGTTCGGCCAGGCCATGGCGACCCGGCAGCAGTTCAGCGGCCTGATCCGCCCCCGGCTCGAGCTGACCCGCATCACCATCGACGACCAGCTGACCCAGTTCGTCCAGAGCTCCGACAAGCGCGCGGCGGCCGGCGGCCTCAGCTCCGCGCTGGTCTCCGGCTGGCGGCACTACTTCGTCTGGCAGACCGTGATCACCGCCGGGTTCGCGGTGCTGTTGCTGCTCGCGCTCGCCGGTGCGCGCCACTACCCGCGCCCGAAGATGGTGCGGGTCGTGGGCATCGGCACGCTGGTCGCGATCGTGGCCAACGTGGTCGCCGTGGTGGCCTTCGCCGCCGGCACCCCGGGCACCCTGCGCCAGGTCAAGTCCCTGGACGACTTGGTCGGATCGAGCCGGCCGGGCGCCGCGCCGCGCCCGGCCGGCGACGTCCGGCCGGGCGTGCAGGCCGTGGTGATCGGCGACTCGACCGCGGCGGGGCTCGGCAACCCGCTGGTCGACAAGCCCAGCGCGCTGGACACCGCCTGCGGCCGCAGCGCCGACTCCTACGCTGCGGATCTGGCGGCGGTCAACGGCTGGAACGTGCTCAACCTGGCGTGCAGCGGAGCCACCGCGTCCGAGGGCATCCTCGGCGTGCAGTACATCGGCAACCAGGTCGCGCCGCCGCAGTTCAGCCTTCTGGAGCAGGCAGACCGGGCCACGGTCGTCGCGGTCAGCATCGGCGCCAACGACCTGCAGTGGCACAGCATGGCAGTGCTCTGCGCACTCGCCGCGACCTGTGACGACCAGGCCTCGACCGCGTACTTCCAGTCCAACCTGGCCGGATTCACGAGGGACTACTACGAACTGCTGCACGACCTGGCCGCCCTGCCGCAGCATCCCCAAGTGCTGATCAACGAGTACTTCGCCCCGTTCGGCAGCGACGTGAGCTGCTTGACCCAGGCTGGCTTCACGGAGGCGAAGGTCAGTGTCCTGCTGTCGCGGCTGGGAACCCTGAACACGGTGCTCAAGGACGGCGCCCAGACCTTCGGCTTCACCCCGGTCCAGCCCCGCTTCGACGGCCACGAACTGTGCACGTCGCAGCCCTATGTGCAGGGCCTGCACGACAGCGCCCCGCTGCACCCGACCGCCGCCGGCGAGTTGGCGATCGCGCTGGCTGACCAGCAGGCGCTGGCGAAGCAGGACACCTCGGTGAACGCGGCGGGGGAGACGGCGAAGAGCTAGGAGCTGGAAGCGGGGCGGGGCGGGCGTTGGGAAGCGGACCGCGGGGAAGTTCGCTGGGGCGGGGGGTCAGCCGTCGAGATCGGGGCCGGCGTCGCGGATCCGCTCGACGGTGCGCATCGCGTCGCGCAGCTCCGCCATCCACGACTCGGCCCGCTCGCCGACCTGCCGCACGCACCAGGCCAGCGCGTCGGCGCGGCTGCGCGCCACCCCGGCGTCGACCAGGGTGTCGAGCACCTGGCGGTCGCGCTGGCGCAGCCGGGTCATCATCGGCACCGCGAGCGTGGTGAACGGCTGCGTGGTCTCGCCGCAGCGCACCCACCACGACACCTTGCGTCGGAACTTGTGCTCAGCCTCGGAGGCGACACGTATGCGCGACTCCCGGGTGCGCTCGCGGAACTCTTTGATCCGGCCTTCGCGGGCGGCGGCGCGCTCGGCCTCGGAGGCGTCGTCCGCCGTCTCGGGTTCGGGGATGCGGCCGACGATGGTGATCTCCTCGCGGTCGACCGTCACCTCGGGCGGCCCGTCGAACAGATCCTGGGGGAGGCGGCCGGTGAACCAGCCGCGGATGGTCTCGGTGACCTCGTCCTGAGTAGCCATGCCTCGATGATTACATGATTACAGCTTTACGGAAGCAAATTCTCGTTCGCCCTGCGCGAACGGCACCCTAAGACCTCTCAGGTACCGCTGCGGCCCGCGTCAGGCCAGGCTGATCCCGGCACAGGCGATCAACGGGGGATCGCGTGTCCGGCAGATCGGCGGCCCCGATCTCGTCCGGGCACGTCGTGTCGCCTGTGCCAAAAAACGTGTAACTCTCAACTTGTCGTTTAAGTGGCGCGGCGCGGTTTGGTGCCTTTCTTGTGGTGGGCGGGACGCTCGTAGGCCTCGCCGGTGGCGAGGATCCGTCCCACGTCGTGGCGGGGTGCCGGACGGCGGTTCTTCGAGCCCTTTGGGCGTCCGGGGCCGGGGTAGGTGGGTTTCGGTGCACCGGCTGGCGAGCCGGTCTTCGCGCAGGTTCCGAAACCCGCGGCGTACCCGGGCCGGGGTCAGCCGGCCCGGAGCGGCGGGCCGCTCCCAGGGGCGGCGCAAGTCCTCGGTCAGGTGGCGGGCCAGGCGCAACTGGGTGTGCGCGGCGAGGATCAACCACGTCCAGCGATTAGGAAGAGCTAGCGATAGGGGGCATCTCTCATGAAGATGGGCGACCGCAGGTGGTGGGTGCTGATCGCGCTCGCGCTGCGCGCCGGAGACCACCCGGAATCCGACTACGTGGGCTACATCGCCCTGCTCGACTCAGCCCTCGAACACCTCGAGCGCGGCCTGCCGCTCTGACGGTCCCGAGCACCCATATCGCTGCCTTATGTCTCCCTTGACCAATCGGGGCCATCAACCCTCCGACGTGCGTTGACGCGCCGAATCGGGCTGAACCATAGTGAGACGCACTCCGCCACGGCGCCGGCGGATCGGGTCGCCCCGCGCGACCCGTCCGTCCAACCACGCCGACGGCAAGGAGGAACGGGCCGGATGTCTCTCCGAACCGTCCTGCGCAGTTTCCGCGAAACACTCACGCTTCGAACCCGCACACGCAAAGTGCGCGTCGTCGGCGCCGGGAGCGCCGTACTGCTCGCCGCACTTGCCGTGGCAGCACCCTTTCTCGCCCAGAGCGCCAGCGCCGTCGGCACGAGCAGCCTGCCCACCTGTCCGTTCTGGACCAACGTGACGCCGCCCGCGCGCACCACCACGCCGTGGGTGCCCCCGCAGCAGACCGCGTCCCCGGTGAATCTGACCGGCCGCCTGCCCGCCCCCTCCGGCATCACCGGCTCGCTGTCCGGCAGCCAGGTGACCATCACCTTCAACCGGGTCCCGGGCGCTCAGGCCTACCGCGTCTGGCGCAACGGCCAGTCAGTGGCCTGGATCACCGACTGGGGGCAGCCCGCCCTCACGGCCACTGACACCGCCCCCTGCCAGAACGCCTTCTACACCGTGGTCGCCCTGGCCGACCAGAGCGGCTCGGACGCGGCGATGGGCCAGCTCTCCGTGCCGTATCAGCTCTCGTCGAGCGGCGCGGTCGTGCCCTGGCAGACCCCGGTCGGCAGCACCATCAACATGACGGTGACCTCCTACAACGACGGCGGTCTGACCGCGTCCGGGTACAACTCCCAACTCGGCGTCTGCGCCGTCGACCCGCGCGTGATCCCCTGGGGCACGTACTTCACCGTCCCCGGATACGGGACCTGCTACGCCGGCGACATCGGCACCTGGATCCAGAACCACACCGTGGACGTGTGGCTGCCCGGGTCGCAGGCGAACGGCTGGGGCGTGCAGTCGCGCACGATCACGATCATCGCCAACCCGTACGGATCCACGACGCCCTCGAGCCCGAGCGCGAATCCCAGTGCGAGCGCGAGTGTGAGCGCCAGCGCCTCTCCGTCGGCATCGCCGTCCGTGCCTGCGTCCCCGTCGGCCAGCGCCAGCGCCAGCTCCACCCCTCCGGCCACCGGCAACCTGGTGGCCAACTCCGGGTTCGAGACCGGCGCGCTCAGCCCGTGGACGTGTGACTCCGGGACCGGCGCCGTCGTCTCGTCGCCGACCCACTCCGGCTCGCACGCACTCCAGCTCACCCCGACCTCATCCGACGACGCCCAGTGCTCGCAGAGCGTCGCGGTCCAGCCGAACACGACATACAAGCTGACCGTGTGGGTGCAGGGGAACTACGCGTACCTGGGCGCGAACGTCCCCGGCGGCACAGCCTCGAGCACCTGGACGCCCGGGGCCTCCGGCTGGACCCAGCTGAGCACGTCCATCACCACCGGGGCGAGCACGACATCCGTCACCGTCTGGGTGCACGGCTGGTACGGCCAATCCGTCGTCGACGTCGACGACGTGTCGCTCAGCTCCTGACGCGTCCGCGGCTCACTGCGGCGGCTCGATCACCACGCGCCGCCGCAGGTCCCGCTTCATCCGCCGGCCCAGCCGCCGCGTCTCGTGGTGGTTCATCGCCGCCCCCAGCGCCGCGCCGCTCAGTAGCGGCCCGAGCGAGACCAGGTCGCGGCCGGTGCGCAGCGCGATCCGGCGGCGCAGCCGTTTGGCCGCGACCGAGCCGGCCGCGATCGTGGCGTCGGCGGGCGCGACGGCGCCGCGCTGCTGGGCCCAGGCGCCGACGTAGGCCAGCGCCCGCTCGCGCGGCGCGCCGCCGACCGGCGTGTCGTACACCTCGTGCAGTTCGGCGACCAGCTTGATCTCGATGCCGATCACCACGACCGACTCGGTGGCCAGCTCGACCGGCCAGGCGAACGGGATCGGCAGGAAGGCGGCCGCGCCGGTCGCCGCGCCCACCGCAGCGGCGGCCCGCGCCGCCCGCGCGATCAGCTCGTCCGCGATCTGGTCCGGACCGCGCCCGGGATAACGCTTCCTCAGCGCCGCCCCGCTGTTCACGGTCAGCTCGGGCGCCAGCCGCACGATGCGGTTGGTCAGGGCCTCGAGGGACCACACGCCACGCCCGGTGACCATGCCGCCGGCCCGCTTGCCGCTGTCCATCATCCGGGTCAGCAGCGCACGGCGCACCGGTTCGCTCTCGGTCTCCGCCAGCGCACCGATCAGGGCCGCATCCGACTCGGGGTCCGTCTCAGGAGTCTCCGGACTGGCCGCGTCCTGAGGTATCTCCGCACCGGTCATCGCTCGCGCCTCCGCTTCCCCTGGTCGGCGAAATCTTCCAGGCCGCACTATGCACCTATCCCGGTGATGCGCTTCAACGCGCTCCCAGGCTTCCGATTAACTCTCACGGGTGATTCGGTGACCGCGCACATGACTTCGGGGTCTGGGTTTGGTGTCGTTGTCTCGGGTGGGGACGGCGCGCGACGCGCCGACTGCCGCACCGCTCAGGTGATCAGGAGGGGCGTGCCGTCATGCAACCTTTCGTGTTGCCCGATTTCTACATGCCGTACCCAGCGCGCCTCAACCCGAACGTGGACCGCGCCCGCGAGCACAGCCGTGAGTGGGCCGACGAGATGGGCTTCTTCGAGCCACAGGGCGGCCGGCACATCTGGGACGAAAGCGATCTCGGCAAGCACGACTACGGCCTGATGTGCGCCTACACCCATCCCGACTGCGACGGTCCGGAGCTGGACCTGGTGACGGACTGGTACGTATGGGTGTTCTACTTCGACGATCACTTCCTCGAGCTCTACAAGCGGCCGCAGGACAAGGCGGGCGCGAAGGCCTACCTCGACCGCCTCCCCGCCTTCATGCCGGTCGAATGCGGCCTGATGCCGGAACCGACCAATCCGGTCGAGCGCGGTCTCGCCGATCTTTGGACGCGCACCGTGCCCCGCATGTCCACGGGGTGGCGCCGCCGCTTCGCCCGCAGCACCCAGAACCTGCTCGAGGAATCGCTCTGGGAGCTGTCCCACATCACCACCGGGCAGGTCGCCAACCCGATCGAGTACATCGAGATGCGCCGCAAGGTCGGCGGCGCGCCCTGGTCGGCCGACATCGTCGAGCACGCGAACGGGATGGAGGTGCCCGACAACCTCGCCGCCACCCGGCCGATCCGCGTGCTGAAGGAGACCTTCGCCGACGCCGTGCACCTGCGCAACGACCTGTTCTCCTACCAGCGCGAGGTCGAGGAGGAGGGGGAGCTGAGCAACAGCGTGCTGGTCTTCGAGCGCTTCCTCGGCTACTCGACCCAGCGCGCCGCCGACACCGTCAACGAGCTGCTCACCTCCCGGCTCCAGCAGTTCGAGCACACCGCGCTGACCGAGGTGCCCGAACTGCTCGCGCTGACCGGCGCCGATCCGGCGCAGGCGGCGGCAGTGACCGCGTACGCGAAGGGTCTGCAGGACTGGCAGTCCGGCGGACACGAGTGGCACATGCGCTCGAGCCGCTACATGAATCAGGAGGCGCGCCGCCCGCTCGGCGGCCCGACCGGCCTCGGCACCGTGACGGCTGGGCTCGGCAGAGTGCGGCAGCACTCGCACATCCCACATGAGGAGACCGGTCCGCTCCCGCTGCCCACGCTCAGCGTGCCGTTCCCGCTGCGCCTGAACCCGAACCTGCAGGGCGCGCGCGAGGCGATACGCGTGTGGGCGCGCAGCACGGGCATGGTGGCTCCGACGTCCACGTACCAGACGCCTGGCGGCGCGCTGTGGAGCAAACGCGACTTGGAGACCTTCGACTTCGCCCTGTGCGCGGCCGGTCTCGACCCGGACGGGCCCGCCGCGGAGCTCAACCTCGGCTCCCTGTGGCTGACCTGGGGCACCTACGCCGACGACTACTACCCGGCCGTGTTCTCCCGCGGCAAGGACCTGCCCGGCGCGATCGCCCAGGCGCAGCGCCTCTCCCGCCTGATGCCGATCGACGAGTCCGAACTCGGCGAACTGCCGGCCCCCGCGAACCCGATGGAGACGGGCCTGGCGGAGCTGTGGCAGCGCGCGACCGCGACCATGGCCACCGCGCACAAGCGCAGACTCCGCACGACCGTCGAGGGCATGGTCGAAGCCTGGATCTGGGAGGTGTCCAACGAGATCGTCGGACGCATCCCGGACCCGGTCGACTACGTCGAGATGCGCCGCGACACCTTCGGCGCGCCGCTGACGATGGAACTGGCCCGGATCAAGCACGGCGAGCTGGTCCCGCCCGAGCTCTACCGCTCGCGTGTCGTGCAGGACCTGGAGAACACCGCCGCCGACTACTGCTGCATGCTCAACGACCTGTTCTCTTTCCAGAAGGAGATCCAGTTCGAGGGCGAGAGACACAACATCGTCCTGGTCGTCGACAACTTCCTCCGCTGCGGGCGGGAGCGCGCCGTCGAGCTCGTGGCGGACCTGATGGCGGCCCGACTGGAGCAGTTCCAGCACGTCATCGCCTACGAGCTGCCCGCCTTCTACGCGGACCGGGCGGTCGAGCCGCCGGTCCGGGCGGTGCTCGACCGGCGGGCCCGCGAGCTGCAGGACTGGATCGCGGCGATCCTCAACTGGCACCGCGCGGTCGGCCGGTACAAGGAGCCCGACCTCTACCGGCGCTTCCGGCCGACCAGGGCGCAGGCGGTGGCGATCGAGGGCCCCACCGGGATCGGCACCGGCGCGAGCCACGTGGACGACCTGATCGCGACGCAGCACTGAAGACCCCCTGACGTCTGACGCGTCTGACGGCTCACGCATCCGGCGTCCGACGCCTCTGACCCGAGACCTGCCTGCACCGATGGACTCGTGCGCGCCCGATCGGACCCACACGATCGGGCGCGCAC
>NZ_DASZGI010000303.1:0-9096 GCF_035938995.1 Actinocrinis sp. | reverse complement strand
GGCATGTTCGCCTCGTTGACCCGGATGCCGCACGGCGCGTGGAACGGGTGAAAGCCGGCCGCGGCCAGGTCGTCGGACAGCTGCTGGATCCGGGGCTCGTGGGAGACCGCCGGGTACGGATAGGGCGCGCTGGCCGGCGGCTCGGTCGGATCCTCGCCCCGCGCGCCGTGCACCTGGTACATCGTCTCGGCCGCGGTGTAGTACGGCTCCATGTCCTGGTAGGAGATGGGCCAGGCCGGCGACAGGCCGTCATGGTGGCGCAGCTCGCCGAAATCCTCCGCGCGCATCCGGTACAGCGCAGCTCCGTACAGCTTGGTCGCGCCGCCCACGAAGTAATGCACCTGCGGCTGGAAGAACGACTTGGCCTTCGGGTCATACCAGCTGTCCGGGGAGACGTAGCGGCCATCGACGAACACGTCCACCGTGGACCAGTTCTCCGGCTCGCGGGGCAGCCAGTCACCACGCTCGAGCAGCAGGATCCGCTTGCCCGAAGGAGCCAGGTGACGGGCCAGCGTGCCGCCGCCGGCTCCGGTTCCGATGATGATCACGTCGTAATGCTCGCCCATGGTGGATTCCTTTCCTGGGCCGGTTGCCTTCGATCACGCGCCCCTTCCCGCCGTCCGGCCGGGTCGGCCAGGTCTGAGCCAGTCGCGGTGAACTCCGCAGTATCTGGCATCGGTTCGGGCTGCCCCGGCTTCTCGCGGATTTGACTGTGGACTAGTCGTCGCTGCCGCGAGAAGACCGGCGATCAGGCGGACTCGCTGACGATGGAGGTGACGGTGGCGGCCGGGGTGCCCTGGTCCGTCGAAGTGAGTGGCTTGGTGACCTGCTCCAGCGACTTGCCTGCGGCTTGGACGCCTAGGAACACCTCGACCAGGCCGCCGATCAGCATGATGCCGGCGCCGATCAGGTAGCCGGTGAACAGGCCGGTCCGGCTGGTGCCGTTGCCGATCAGCGCGCCGTACAGGGCCGGGCCGGCCGCCCCGGCGATGCAGCCGATCGCGAAGAACACCGCGATTGCCTCGGCCCGGATCTCGATCGGCCACGTCTCACTGACGGTGAGATAGGCGGCGCTGGCGCCGGCGGAGGCGAAGAAGAAGATGACGACCCACATGATGGTCTGCGTGGTGGCGTTCAGGACTTTGGCGTCGAACATGACCGCCGACAAGGCCAGCAGCACAGCGGAGACGATGTAGGTACCGCCGATCATCTGCTTACGGCCCCACGAGTCGAACAGCGGCCCCAGGACCAGCGGCCCGCACAGGTTGCCGATGGAGAACGCCAGCCCATACAGCGGCACCTTGTTCGACGGCACGTGGTAGAAGTTGATCAGCACCAGGGCGTAGGTGAAGAAGATCGCGTTGTACAGGAACGACTGGGAGATCATCAGCGTCGCCCCCAGGATCGCCCTCCTGGGGTACTGGTGGAACACCAGCCGCAGGAACGTCAGGTAGCCGTACCGCGTCTCCGGCGCGATATCGATCGCCTTGCTCTCATCGATGGGCGCGAGTTCCTGGCCGGACTTGCGGACCGCTTCTTCGATCTTGGCCATCACCTTGTCGGCCTCCTCCTGGTGGCCGTGCGTGACCAGCCAGCGGGGGCTTTCGGGCAGAACCCGGCCGACGATGATGACCACCACCGCGAGCACCGGGCCGAGCAGGAAGGCCAGCCGCCATCCGACGTTGGGGGCGAAGTGGTTGAGGAAGATGTAGGAGACGAACGAGCCCAAGATGGCCCCGGCCCAGTAGCTGCCGTTGATCCAGATGTCGACCCGGCCCCGGTACTTCGAGGGCATCACCTCATCGATCGCGGAGTTGATCGCCGCGTACTGGCCTCCGATGCCCATGCCGGCCGCGAACCGGGTGGCGTAGAAGAACAGCAGCCAGCCGGTGTGGTGGCCGGTGACGAACGCCGCCAGCCCGGTGCCGATGAGATACAGCAGCAGCGTGAGGATGAACAGCCGCTTGCGACCCAGCCGGTCAGACATCCGGCCGAACACCAGCGCGCCGATCATCTCCCCGACCAGGTAGACCGAGGCGATCAGCCCGACCTGCTCGGAGGTCATGCCCAGCGTGGAGGATTTGGTCAGCTCCCCGGTGACCGAGCTGGCCACGGTGATCTGCAGCCCGTCCAGGATCCACGCGCCGCCCAGGCCGCACACCATCCGGGTATGGAACGGCGACCATCTCAGCCGGTCAAGACGGGCCGGGATGAGGCTGTGGATCGAGCGTGCTCCAGGTTCGGCGGTGCTCATTGAAGCCCCCTCGGGACGTTCGGTTCATGGCGCCAGCTGGCCATATGCTCATGGTCCGGCCGGATGGTGCCAGCGACATCAACCGAATCGGCTGAAGTTTCAGGCGCTGCCCTGTGATCAGGCTGTGCGTCGGCTATTGGCCATGAATGGGGCTGAGGGCGGGTACCACGGACCGTTCGGGGAATTAGGAATTCAGTCAAGGGTGCCATCGACTGTTACCAGCGCCGCCGTCTGCAGATCACCGATAAGCCCGTGATCACTGATATTCGGGTAACGAGCCCACGGTCCTTCTTTCTCTTAGGGCCAGAATCCTCATTGAGGCGGGTTCGGGTCGGGCGCGCTCATGCGGCCCGCCGGGTGGGGTGATCCGGTTTCCCCGGTGACCGGACGAGCGGGCCGGGACCGGGCGGGCGCGACGACGAAGGAGAGCAGGCCCATGACCGCGGCGACGATGGCGGTGAAGCCGAAGATCGCCGACAGGCTCAGGCCGGCCTTCTGTAGCGGCCCGACGCCGAACGCGGCGATGCCGTACCCCAGCTGGTAGAACGCGATGATGCCGCCGGCTACCGCCGCCGACATGACCGCCAGGTCCTTCTCGCCGAAGCTGATCGTCAGCGGCAACAGAGCCGAGCAACCCAGCCCGGCCAGCGCGAAGATGGCGATACCGGCACCGGCATCGCCCTTTGGCAGGGTTCCGACCAGCACGAACGTGACTACCAGGACGAACGGCAAGATGTGGTAGGTGACCCGCTCGGGCAGCCACCGGCCGATCGCCGCGAACAGGACGCGCCCGACGGTGACCATTCCCCAGAACACCGCCAGCGCGAACGAGGCCTGCGTGGCCGACGCGCCCACCCGGGTGGTCATGTCTAGCTGGGACCAATTGCCGTTCATCGTCTCGCAGAGGCCGTACAGCACCGCGAACGCGGCGAAGAACCAGAACCGGGCCGGCACGCCCGGCCTGGCCCGCGGCGCCGCACCGGCGGCCCGCGCCCCGGCCTGCAACGGCAGCCGCGCGCTGAAGGCCAGCAGCACCACCAGCATCGCCGCGGACAGGATCGGGAGGCCCCACCAGAACCCCAGGCCGACGAACACGGCCACGAACACCGGCGCGAGCGCCGTACCCAGCCCGAGCAGCGCGTTCAGCACCAGTACCGCACGGTCGACGCTGTGGGGGTGGAACACGGAGGAGTAGGTGTTGAGCACCGGGACGGCCAGGCCGAACCCGGCCCCGAGGAACGCCGTCGCGACCAGCAGCAGCGGATAGGCGACCGACTGGTCGGTCTTCACGCCCGCGCTGGCGATCAGCAGCCCCATCGCCACGGTGCTGCAACCCAGGCCGATTAGGTAGACCCGTTTCGTGCTGATCCGCCGGGCCAGCCCCGCGCCAAGCAGCGACGCGGTGATCGCCGTCACCACCTGCGGCAGGAACAGGCCCCCGTACTGGGTGCTCGACAGCCCGTATTCGCTTTTCTCGGTGAAGATCGTGCTCAACGCGGGGAACGTCACCAGCACGATGCCCTGCACCAGGCCGGCGACGTTGACCACTGCGCTCTCGGTTTTCGAGGCCACCGGTCACCCCCTGGGACGTTCTCACACAGCTGACCTACCAGCACGTTCGCGCAGGCCCGGCCGAACCCGGCAGGTCAGGCCCACGTGTTCAGCATCCGCGCGAGGCGGGAAACTGTCGTCAGTCGATTCGGATGAATTGCGACCCCGGCTGCGCTCCGCGGGGGGTGCGGCCTTTGTCGACTGCCTGGAACCGCGAGGCGCTGGCGCCCTGGGAACTGGGTCGGGCCAATCGCCGACCTTCCGGCCACGTGAGCCCGTGGGCCATCGGCGCTCGGCGAACCAGCCGCCGCCCCGTATGTAAGGGGCTCTCATGGATCGCCCGGGTCGTCCAGCGCGGCCGCAACGTCATACCCCAGTGCGGTCGCCACGTCGGGGGCGGCACACACGACCCGGCCGAGCCCGGCCACCGGGGCAATCGCCAGCAGCACGTCGGCGATCTCGTCGTCGGTCGCTCCTGCCACCAGCGCGCGGCCTGCACTCCACTCGATGCAGACTGCCGGCGACCCGATTGCCACCGATACGCCTAGCTGAAGCAACGCCGCGGTCTTGGGATCCAGGACCAGTTCCGTGGCCTGGCCAAGCCTGAGTCCGGCCTGGTCTTCGACGAAGGCTTCGTCGATCATGGCCAGCCTGCGCAACGTCTCCTGGAATCTCGCAGTCTGGCTCATACGACCTCCGTCCGCCGTCAGGCCACCATTCCACCCCGTGCCGTCGCGAGTTCCATCCCCCGAATGGCGTGAATCGCGGGGTCGTTCACCCTTCCAGCAGGCCCAGCTCACGGGCTCGTGCGATCGCCTGACTGCGTGATGCGGCCCCCAGCTTCCGGTAGAGGGACAGCTGCTGCGATTTGACGGTGTGCGGGGAGAGGAACAGCTCGGCGGCGATCTCGGGACCTGACAAATGCGTGGCGAGCATCGGCAGCACGCGCAGTTCGGCGGTGGTCAGTGACGAGGCTTCGTGCCCGCCTGACCCGCGTTCGGTGGCGAGCCGGGTCCGGAGGGCCTGGGTCTCGCCGACCAAGGTGCCGAGGTCGGGCCGGCGCCGGAGCACCTCCTCGATCTCCCGCATAACGGTCCTGGCCCCTGCCATGTCATCCAGCGCGAGGTAGGCGCGGGTGAGCTCGATCCGAGCCTGGACCGCGAGATGGGGCTGCGCGTAGCTTAGCGAAGGCCGTATACGCTGCGCAGCGATGAGTTCGCGGCGCGCTTCCGGGCCATCGCCGCGGTGGCTGGCTACCCGGGCCCGGACCGCGGTCGTGAGGAGGTCGTCGATCCCGGCCCGGCCGGTCACGGCACCTGCCTGCCCGGCCAGGACCTCGGCCCGGCTCCATTCGCCGCGTGCCATCGCGATCAGCGCCCGCTCGCTCAGCGCCTCCGCGAGAGCATCGGGTGCGCCGGACTCCCGCATGCTGACGGCATCCTCGAAGAACGCGTCGCCGGCCTCGGTGTCACCGGATAGGACACGCGCGACCCCCTGGCACAGCGCGGTCACCGGAGCCATGATGCCCGCGGCCGCGAATCGCCACGCGGCCTCGTCGGCGTCGGCGCGCATCTGCTTGACCCCGCGCCGGCACAGGATGGCCCGGAGCACGGCAGCCCACGCCTCGGCGGCCGGGTCAGGCGGCCGGGCCGCGTCGCCGTGCTGCCAGTGATCGACCGCGTCGGCCCATCGCTCGGCCGCGGCCGGCCGCGCTGTCTGCGAGGCGATTATCGAGGCCCACACGAGGAGCATCGGTCGTGCCGCGAGCGCGCCCCGGTCACCCAGCCACTGCAGCCACCGCTGGACGGTGACGACCCGGGCCTGCTTCCAGGTCGCCCACACGAGTCTTTCCACCAGCAGGGCGGCCGTCTCGGCGTCCCCGGCGGCCATGGAATACTCCAGTGCCTCCTCAGGCAGGTCATTGCGCAGGCACCAGCCGGCCGCGCGGCGCCGCAGGACGGGGATCAGCTCCGGCTCTCGGCGATGCAGCTCGCCGAGCAGCATGTCGCGGAACAGGTGATGGTAGCGGTGCCACCGACCGCGCCGGTCGAGCGGCACCAGCAGCAGGTTCGACCGCACCAGGTGGTCCAAGGTCGCGGCCGAGCCGGCCAGGTCCAGCACCGCCTCGCACAACGGCCCGTACATCCGGTCCAGCACTGCGGTCCGGGTCAGGAACTCCCGGTCCCGCGACGAGATCCGGGCCAGGAACTCCGATTCGAAGTACGCGCTGATCAGCCGGTCATCGCCGCCGAAGGAAGCCGCCGCGTTCCCGACCGACCCGCCCTCCCGCAGATACAGCGCCGCCAGGTACAGCCCGGTCGGCCACCCTTCGGTCCGCTGATGCAGCACCGCCACCTCATCGTGGCCGAGCGCCACCTTCGCATCGCGGAGCAACGCCGTCGCTTCTTCAGCGGTCAGCAACAGGTCCCCGGGGCCGATCTCGGTGATCCGGCCCTCGGCCCGCAGCCGCGCGACCCGCAGCGGCGGCTCGGCCCGCCCGGCCAGCACCAGCCGCGACCCGGCCGGCACGTGATCGGCCAGCACCGACAGCGCGGCCCGGCACTCGGAGTTGTGCAGCAGGTGCACGTCATCGAGGACCAGCACCGCCGGCACGGTCATCGACGCCAACGCCGACCCCAGCCGCGGCACCACCGAACCGGGCACCGAGCTGGCCTGGGAGGCCAGCGCATCAAATACCGGGCCGCCCAACGGCTGCACCGCATCCAGCGCCGCGGCGATATAGGTGAGCAGGACCTTCGGGTCGTTGTCCCGCTCGTCGACCTGCACCCACGCGAAGCCCTGGCCGTTGCGCACGGCCCACTGCGACAGCAGCGTCGTCTTCCCGTAGCCCGCCGGGGCAACCACCGAGACGATCGGACCGGAGTCGAATCGCGCCAGGCGGTCGATCAGCGACGACCGCGGGACCGTCCCGGGGCGGGTCGGGGGACAGCGCAGTTTGGACGCAACAAGGTCGAAGGCGGCGGGAGTACCCTCGCGGCCCGTCTCGCGGACCGACTCGAGCACGTTTGTCTCGTCCATCACCAGGCCGTGGCCGTCGGAAGGTCAGTTATCACATCCTGATACGACGCCTCGGATCCGGTCAAGTGATAATGGACCAGGGCAAATGGCAATAGCTCCAGGCAAGCGGAAATAGTCCCTTCCCGGGCAGGTCGGCCTGCCTGCTTAGTACCGGGTGGACGGGCACCGTGCACCAGGAGGACCGTGGCATGAGCGCCGTCAGCCAGGAAACCCGCGGGCTGGCCCGCGATGTGGTCGGATCGGCCCGGGTGATCGCGTTCGGCACGAGCATCGTGGCCCCGGCTGTTTCGGTCGTCGCGTTGCTGGTTATCGTGGTGGCCTACGCAGGATTCGCGTCTCCGCTGGTCGTGCTCATCACCTTCGTCGGATCCTTGTGCTGCGCGTTCAGCATCGGCGAGTTCGCCCGCCGGGTGCCGTCGGCTGGCTGGGCGTACACCTACAACAGCCGCGGGTTGGGTCCGGCCGCGGGTTTCCTGACCGGCTGGATGATGGTCTACGCGTATGCGCTGTTTGTACCGGCCGGCGTCGCTCTGACCAGTACCTACGGGTCAGACCTGGTCAAGGATGCGACACACGCGACCATCGGCCCCTGGGTGCTGTTCCCGGTCATCCTGGCCGCCGTGGCCGGCGTCGCCTACCTGGGCATCCGCACTTCGTCGTCGGCCGATCTGGTCCTGGTGGCCGGGGAGATGGCCGTGATCGCCGCGCTGGCCATCACCATCCTGGTCAAAATCGGGCCCGCGCATTACTCGGCCGCGGTGTTCTCGCCCGCCTCGTCGCCCAATGACCGGCTCACCGACATCACCGACGCGATGATCTACGGCATCACCGCCTTCGCCGGCTTCGAGGCGGCCGCCGCACTCGGCGAGGAGGCCCGGCACACGCGCCGCTCCGTCCCGGCCAGCATCGTCGGGATCGTCGTCGTGAGCGGGCTGTTCTACCTGCTCGTCGTGTGCGCGGAGATGTTCGCGGCGGGGCGGCACGGTGTGGGCGGCTTCATCGCGCAGCCCAGCCCGCTGGGCTATCTGACCAGCCGGTACTGGTCGCCGTCGGTGCTGTGGACCATCCAGCTGGTGATCTTCGTGGCCGGCCTCAGCTTCGTCGTCGCCGCCGCCAACGCGGCCAGCCGGGTCGTATTCGCGATGGGACGCGAACGGGTCCTGCCCGGGTCACTGGCCCGGCTGTCCCGCCGCCAGACTCCGGTGCTGGCGATCGGCTGCCTCGCGGGGCTCACGCTGGCGCTCGGGCTGCCGTTGACCTATGTCTACGGTGGCGCGCGCACGTTCGGGTATCTCGCCTCGGCGGGCGGATTGTCGGTCGTGCTGGTCTACCTCGCGGTGAACCTCGCGGTCATCCGCGCGTTCCGCACCGAGTTCCGCGACCAGTTCCGGCTCGTGCGGCACCTGCTCATCCCAGCTGCAGCGGTCGTGGTGTTCCTGTTCCCGCTCTGGGGGACCTTCCGCCCGCCGGCCTACACCCTGGTGAACCTGCTGCCCTTCACCGCACTCGGCTGGCTCGGCCTCGGCGCCATCGCGGCCGTTGCCCTTCGGGCGCGGCGACCTGCAAGCTTTGAAACTCTGGGCCGAGCATTCATGCCAGCTGAAGAAGGAAAGCAGCAGTAACGATGCTGGGGTTCCAGGGCTAATCCGAGCCGGCGAAGGCGCCCGGGAACACGCGCGTAATCTGAGGCGGCGCGAGCCGCGAGATCGGACCGGGGAACGATGCTCCGTTCGGCCAAAAATCGCAGAGAACCGGGCGCGGAGGGACAGCTGGGTACCGCCTAGGCTGGAAGGGTGACGGAGCTTAGGATTGCGCTGGCGCAGGTCAATGCCACGGTGGGGGACCTGGACGGGAACGCCGAGCTGGTCGTGGAGTGGACGCGGCGGGCGGACGCTCGGGGGGCGCGGGTTGTGGTGTTCCCCGAGATGATGCTGACCGGGTACCCGGTGGAGGACCTCGCGCTGCGGGCGTCGTTCGTGGAGGCGTCGATCGCGACGCTGCATCGCGTGGCGGCGCGGCTCGGGGATGAGGGGCTGGGCGGGGTCGCGGTGGTGACGGGGTACCTGGACCGGCGGACGGACCTGGCGCCGCGGACCGGGCTGCCGGCGGGCGCGCCGCTGGACGCCGCGGCGCTGCTGTACGGCGGGCGCGTCGTCATCACCTCGGCCAAGCACCACCTGCCGAACTACGGGGTGTTCGACGAGTTCCGCTACTTCGTGCCGGGCAACACGCTGCCGGTGTTCCGGCTGCCG
>NZ_DASZGI010000302.1:0-8833 GCF_035938995.1 Actinocrinis sp. | reverse complement strand
CGACCCTTCGCACGCGATCTCCGGCCCGGCCCACGCCGCTCCCGTCAAACCCGACGTTCTGGCCACTGCGTGTTGGGCCCTCGCTGTGCTCACCGAGGCCTCCCGCAGCGCGTCCTTCGTCCCGGCCCACCGCCCACGCACGGCGCTCGGCCCATCCGCACCGACCGGCAACGACGACTTGCTCGCCGCGGCGCCGCCGGCCGCGCTGCACCAACTGTCCGCCCTGCGTGAAGCCTTCGAACAGACCCTCCTCCCCCGTCTCGCGCAGCACGCGGGCCCCTGGGCACTGGGCGCGACCTTCACCGGCTCGCCACCGCTCGCGGCGGGGGCCGACGTGACCGCGGTCGGACTGCTGCTCGACCTGACGACGAGCGCCCCAGCGCGCACTCGTGGCAACGTCGACGCCTTCCAGCTCATCGGCTGCGCGCTGCTTGACTTCGACGACGCCTCCCAGCTGGACGGCATCAGTCACTCCGGCGCCCGCTACCGGCACCTGGTCACGTGGGAACTCGACGTCCTGCCCGCGGAAGTGGCGGGCACACCGGTCCACCTCCCGACCCTGCGCGCGCAATTTCGCACCCTGCTCCTCCACCCGCCTACGCCGCGGAGCGTCGCGCGGGGTGCGTCATCGTGAGTGTCATCCGAGGGCGGGGACGATGCCGTTGCTGGTCATGCTGTGGTTGGTGACCTCGAGCTGTCGGAGGGTGTAGCCGCGCAGTTGCCGGAACTGGCGGGGCGAGAGGCGGTCGCACACCCAGTCCCAGTGCAGCGAGACCCAGTCGCCGGGTTGGAGGTCCGCGAGATAGCCGAGACCGCCCTCCGCGCGCAGGGCGACTTCGGGGCGGGGCTCGCCGAACGCCAGCGCTCTGCCGTCCCAGGTGAGAGGACGGCTGGTCACGGTCACCTGGTCGCCGGTCACGCGGTCGACTCTGCCCCAACGGATGCGGCACCGGTCGAGGACGCCTAGGGCGTGCGAAGCCTTGCGGCCGTCGCTGAGCAGGCCCACCCAGGGGTAGACGCAGAACACGTGGAAGCTGTGATGTGGCACTCCCCCGGCGAGCACCCCGTCGAGTAAGTGCGTGAACTGACGCCCGGTGCGCGGCCGGAACCGCTCTTCCATCGATTCGGCCGTCGCCGCGAGCCCGACCGTCGGCAGCAGGTTGTTGCCGACCCAGTAGGCCTCGACCACGCGCCGGTCGAGCGGGTCGCCGATCCCGGTCGCTCCGGCGATCAGCTGGAGGTAGGGCCAGGCCCCCTCGAATGCCCGGGCGAGTTGGACCAGTCCGTGGTCCACGGTGCCGGTGGCGCCGTATTGGAACAGGGCGGCGCTGTCGGCCGGACCGCAGTAGCCGAGGGCGTTGGGCGGGTAGGCGTAGCGGATGAACAGCTGCGCGCCGGCCAGCGCTCGTGGAGTTCTGCCGGGTTGTGCGTCGGACGCGGGCACGGGTGCGGACGGGGTGGTTCGTGCGGTCAGTGTGTCCATTGGGGCTCCTGGCCCGGGGCGGTGCGGGCGCCGCCGTCGGCCTCCCGTTCGTCGGCCATGAGACCGAGGGACGCGAGCACGTCGTCAAGTTCGTCGTCGGGGATGGGGCTGAGCGCGAAGCCCATGTGGACCAGCACCCAGTCGCCCGGCGCGACCGGCTCGTCCAGCAGGCCGACGTTGACCGTTCGCCGCACGCCCGCGATGTCCACGACGGCGAGGTCGGCGTGGCCGGCGTCCGCCGCGATCACGCGTGCGGCCAAGCCCAGGCACATGGATTCCTCCTTCGGCTCGTAACAATGGGGGCCACCGGCTGCCGGGCGGCGACCGGCTCGGGCGGCGTGCGGTCACATCTGACGCATGTCGAGGTAGCGCTTGATGTCTTGCGACGACTGAACGACGGCCGCGACGACCAGCGCGACGGCGGCCACGGTCAGGAGCTTTCCGATCATCCGAGCCTCATCCTCCTCGGGTGGCCTGGCGTTGTCCTCCGGGAGCCCGGCGACGGCCGGGGCGAGGTGACTGACTCCCCCGCGGCCAGCCGTTCAATCAGGTCGGCCGCGGGGCGCACGGCCGCGGCGACCGGCGGGCTCAGCCCGATGCCGGGCGCGGTCGCGCCCGGCTCGCACACGACCGCCACGACCCGTCCGACGCGGGCGCCGAGCGTGTCGATCAGGCCGAGGACGGCGTCCGGACCGAGGGCGTGGGGGTCCATGACGAGGCCGACGTGGGCCTGGTCGTCGTCCGGCGCGGCCGTGGATGAGACCTCGAGGACGGTGACGGTTCCGGGCGCCTCTCCGCGTGCCGCGGCGTCCGCGAGGATCAGCAGCTCGCAGCCGTCCAGCAGGTCGAAGGCGAGATGTACGGCGCGGATGCCGACGTCGGCGACCTCGACGCCCTCGGGCAGCGTCCGGTCGGCCAGGGTGCGGGCCACCTCGACGCCGAACCCGTCGTCGCTCAGGAAGATGTTGCCGACGCCGGCGATGAGCGTTCGGCCGGACGCGGGTGCGCCCGTATTCACGGTGTGCTCCCGAGCGGCTCGACCTCGTCGGGGGCGAAGTAGAGATACCGGCCGTGCCAGCGGTGCAGCTCGGCGTCCGGGGTGTCCAGCGGTGTCACGGCGAGGTGCACTGCGCCGTCCACGTCCTTGAGCACGGCCTCGACGATCGCCGGCCGGCCGGCCAGGAAGAGGTCTTGGGCGTCGGCGCGGCGGGACCCGGGGCGCATCAGGACCCTGCTGCCTCGGCTCAGCTCCACCCCGTGGACGACGACGTGGTCGGTCTCCGGGGAGACTGAGGCGTCGGCTTCGGGGTCCCACCACGGGACAGCAGGAGGCTGAGGGGGTTCCACGGCAGGGGCGGCCGGGGGCTCGGTGACCGCTTTGAGGTAGCGGATCGTTCCGTGGAGGCGTTCGAGCAGCTCCTGCGGCATATCGTCGATCCGGTCGATGAGCGCGGCCGCCCGTGGATCGGTCGCGCGGGCCTCCTGCTTCTCGGCGTCGGTCAGCGCGAGGGTGCGCAGGGTGAGGATCTCGTCGATCTCGGTCGCGTCGTACAGGTCGCCGGGGCTCTCCGGGGCCAGCCGCGGGTGGTCGTAGAGGATGACCGGCGACGAGAGCAGCAGGTCACTGACCTCGGGCGGTCCGGCGAGAACCGGCCAGGTGTGCTCGTTGCGGCAGGCGGCGACCTCGTCCACGGCCCAGAGCGGCGGGTCGACCATCGACACGAACGCACAGCCCGGCGCGTGGACGAGCAGGTGAGCGGACACCAGAGCGTACGGAAGGGCGTCGGAACGAAGCGCAAACCGCGGCTGTGGCAGTAGGGGCTCGGTGAGATTCTCGAGGAGGGCGGCCACTTTCAAGGCGCGGAAGGGGCCTGCGACGCGTTCGCCGGTGACGGTCAGCGCGGCGGTGAGCGCTTCGCGGCGGCGGGTCGTCGCGCCGTCGGTGTTCGAGCCCTCATCAGCGTGGATCGGGAACGAGACCGGCCCGTGCGCGAGCGCGGCGACCGGGACGGCGAATTCGTGCTCGTGCTCGATCGCCTCGTCCCAGGCCGCGGCGCCGGGTTCGACGCGCCGCTGCAGCTGGAGAAAACGCGCGTGGATGTCCAGCACGGCGCCGTCCCCGCAGTCGAGCAGGCACTCGGTCCGGCTATGAGAGTGCTCCGACGGATCGAGGTCCACGTACTCGGGCGGCATCAGGACACCGAATTGGAAGCGCTCGCGGTTCTTCTGCGCCGACGCGCGATACGGATAGAGGACGTAGCCCTCATACAGGATCGTGTCCGCGACGGCGCGGGCCTCGTCGAGCACTGCGCGTTCTGAGACCGAGCGGTCCGGGGACGTGGTCACGGCTGCTGCCCCCTCACGTGTTCGATCAGCGCCTCGAGGGTCGCGTCCCAGGTCGTGAGCGCGTGCGCGGACTTGTAGCGCTGCAGGGCGTCGAGCGTCTCGCGGCGCACCCGGATCCACCCGCCGCCGGGAAAGTGCCGGTCCACCGCCTCACGCCAGACCGAGACCGGGAGCCGGTAGGTGCACTCCTTGCTCCAGGGCACCTGCTGCACGCTGAGCCGGTGCCCGTCATCGGTGAACACGCTGCCGCTGAACAGCAGCAGCAGGGGGATCTCGCCGGAGTCAAGCGCGTGGAAGTACTTTGCGAAGGCGACGTCGAGGTCGCAGTCGCAGCGCATCGGTATGTGCGCGTCGGTGGCGCCGGTGAATCCCGGCACCATGGCCGAGAGCGTGGCCGCCTGCAGCGGCTTGAGGGTGTCCGGCCAGCGCGGGGCGTCGCCGAACAGGTCGTAGAGCCGCCCCGCCTCGGCCTCGGTGTAGGTGCGGCGGGTCGGCTCGATGCGGACCTGGCAGCGCAGCGCGATCGCGTCGATCTTCGCACCGGTGATCTCGCTGATGCGCAGCGCGATCTCCAGCGCGGGCGCGGCGGAGTATTGCTGGGCGCTGATACCGGTGCAGTCGAAGACCAACTCAACCATCGGCCGCCTCCCGCTCACGGCCGAGCGCCCGGCTGCGGCGGCGCAGGTCGTCGAAGAAGGCGTCGATGCTCGCGCGCGCCTCTGCTCCGCCGTCGAATCCGCGCCACTGCATGCGCATCCGGCCGATCAGTTCGTAGCAGGCGTCGATCGGGACGAGGTAGCAGTCCTCGTGCTCGCTGTCTCGCCGGATGACGATCGCCTCGACGTCGGGGCGTGCGGCGGCCAGCAGCGGATGCTCTGCGCGCAGGCGTTCCCATACGTCAAGGTCGAGAAGGCACTCGGTCGCCCCAGCTGGTCCGGGGTAGAACGCGGCGGCTGACTCACTGCGGGCGTCCGACGCGGCATCGCCTGACACAGCGTTTTCTGGTGCGGTGATGTCCGATGCGGTGCTGTCCGACGCG
Source organism: Actinocrinis sp. (assembly GCF_035938995.1). Lineage (GTDB taxonomy): Bacteria > Actinomycetota > Actinomycetes > Streptomycetales > Catenulisporaceae > DASZGI01. Next base: position 3,965 of record NZ_DASZGI010000302.1, on the reverse strand, counting down.
GTAGTGCGCAGGAAGAAGGCGACCGCGACCGGGATCTGCAACCGTTCCCACTCGGCGGCCGTGACGGGATCGTCCGGGTCGCGCAGGTAGCGGTCGGGCACGGCGCGATAGCGCAGTCCTCCCGCTGTTTCGCGGGTGAACAGCAGATAGCAGGCGCGGCAGGCGCACAGGATCGATCTGTTGTCGAGGTCTGCGATGTGGCCGTGCCGGTCGTCGATCTCGGTGTCGCACATCTCGCAGCGGTCGGCAGGCGCCGGTGCGGTCGCGCCAGCGGTCGCAGCCCCTTGCGCCGACGCGGGAGCGTCAGCGGTCGCCGTGAAGCGGGCGAGCCCGGTGGGCGGGCGCGGTGTCACGGGGCCACCGTCCGGGGGACCGCGACCCTCGTGCCGTGGCTGTCGCTGATGAGCGGAAGCGGGTCCAGGTGGTGCGTTCCGTCTGCCACGGCACGGCCTGCGAGCCGAAGGTCGTAGACGGCTGCGCACTGCGGGCAGGTGAGCAGGCCCGCATCCTGCCGGGCTTCGCGCAGCGACGCGTCACAGACCGCACACGCGTCCCGATAGGCGTAGAGCGTGCCGCGCACCGCGCAGACCACGATGCGCGAGCCATCCAGCTCCAGCACGGTCGGGCGGTTCGTGGGCGGTCCGAGCGGCGGCAGGTCGGTCCAGGCGGTACCGCCGTCCGCAGCGGTCGCCTGCTGCGGGGGCCTGCCGATCTGGAGCAGCTGCGGCTCCGATGGTGATGACGGGGCGATGACGCCCTCGACGTCGATGGCGGCGACCTCGGGTGCGGCCTGCTCGATCGCGCCCTCGATCGCCGAGCGCACGGTCACAGTCGAGGAGGGACAGCCGTTGCAGGTCCCCGCCAGCCGCAGATGTGCGACGCCGTCCTCGTCGACTCCCAGGTACTCGACACCGCCGGCGTGCGAGCCGAGATACGGCCTGACGCGGTCGAGCGCCTGTTGGATGCGCGCGTCGACCTCGAGCGGGTGCAGCCCGTGGACAAGCAGCAGCCCGCCGACCAGGTCGTCCTCGGCCAGGTCGGCCAGCATCTTCGGGTCGCGGCGGCTCAGCTCCGCCGCGACCCGCTCGAGTCCTTCGCCGTACACTCCGACGACGAGGCGCACGAGCTCCTCGGCGCGCGAGCGGTCGCGGGCGTCCGGGAAGGCCGCGACGAGCTGCTCCACCCTCGCTCCGACGTCGCTTGCGCCCGCGCCGGTCATCGCGCCCGCCTTTCCGCCTCGTCGACCTGGCGAACCAGTGCTTTGCTTTACAGAACGGTGGCGGCGCCGAGCGGCGAGTGGACCTTGTGCAGGGTGCGCCCTTCGCCGAGGAACATGTGCACGCCGCAGGGCAGGCAGGGGTCGAAACTGCGCACCGCGCGCATGATGTCGATGCCCTTGAACTGGTCCGGCGGGTTCTCCTCGAAGATCGGCGTGTTCTGCACCGCGTCCTCGTAGGGGCCGGGCGTGCCGAAACTGTCGCGCACGCTGCCGTTCCACGGAGTCGGCGGGTACGGGTGGTAGTTGGCGATCTTGCCGCGCCGGATCACCATGTGGTGCGAGAGCACGCCGCGCACCGCCTCGGTGAAACCGACGCTGACCGCCTCGTCCGGCACGGAGAACGACTCCCAGGTCTTGGTGTGCCCGGCGCGCAGCTCGGCCAGCGCCTTCTCGACGAAGTACAGCGCGCTCGCGGCCATGTACGCCTGGAAGTAGGTGCGCGCCCGGTTGCGTTCGATCGCGTTGCTCCACTGCGGGATCTTCCACTCGAAGGTGACCTCCGGGCGGCTGACCGTGCGCGGCAGATTGATCAGGACGCTGTGACCGGTGGACTTGACGTAGCCGTTGTCGACCAGGCCGCCGAGCGCGGTGGCCCACAGCCGGGCGATCGGTCCGCCGCCGGTGTCGGCGGCCAGGTAGTTCTCGCCGTCGAACCAGCGCGGCGACATCGTCCAGCTGTACTTGTCGTCGAAGTCGCGCTTGGCCGGGCGCGGGATCGTGTGCTGGTTCCACGGGTGCCTGCGGTCCACCGGGTTGCCCAGCGGGTCGCGGGTCACGAACATCTCCTGGTCCTCCCAGTCCTCGTAGTACGAGTGGCCGAGCAGGATCCTGATGCCGAGGTTGATCTTGACCAGGTCGTTGGTGACCAGCTGTCCGTCCACCACGACGCCGGGGCTGACGAACATCTTGCGGCCCCAGTCGGTCATGCTCTCGTAGCGGAAGTCGCAGTACTCCGGGTCGTTGAGCGAGCCCCAGCACACCAGCTGCACCCGGCGCCGCCCGACCTCCTCGTAGCCGGGCAGCGCCTCGTAGATGAAGTCGAACAGGTCGTCGTGCATCGGCACGACCCGCTTCATGAACTCCACGTACCGCATCAGGCGGGTGAGGTAGTCGGTGAACAGCTGGATCGTGGCGACCGTGCCCACCCCGCCCGGGTAGAGCGTGGAGGGGTGCACGTGCCGCCCCTCCATCAGGCAGAACATCTCACGGGTGCTGCGGCTGACGGCCAGGGCCTCGCGGTAGAACTCGCCCTCCAGCGGGTTGAGCGAGCGCATGATGTCGCCGATGGTGCGGTAGCCGTGCTCGGCGGCGTGCGGAGCCTCGGTGCGGTTGGCCTGCTCGAGCACGCCGGGGTTGGTCTCCCCGACCATCCTGGCGCAGTAGTCCACGCCGACCAGGTTCTCCTGGAAGATGTTGTGGTCGAACATGTACTCGGCGGCCTCGCCGAGGTTGATGATCCACTCGCCCAGGTGCGGCGGGCGCACCCCGTAGGCCATGTTCTGGTTGTACACCGAGCAGGTCGCGTGGTTGTCACCGCAGATCCCGCAGATGCGGCTGGTGATGAAGTGCGCGTCGCGCGGGTCCTTGCCCTTCATGAAGATGCTGTAGCCGCGGAAGATCGACGATGTGCTGTAACACTCGACGACCTTCTTCTGCTTGAAGTCGATCTTGGTGTAAATGCCCAGGCTGCCGACGATCCGGGTGATCGGGTCCCAGGCCATCTCCACCAGGCCGGTGTCTTCGGCGGTCGTCATAGCACTCCCCTTTTCTGGCGCACGGCGCGGGGCGCCGCCCGGCCGGTGGTCACCAGGTCTTCTTGAATCCCGTCAGAAGCTCGTCACCCTTCTTGCGCCACTTGGGCTCCTCGTCGGCGGTCCTCGCGGTGAAGCCGCGGAGGCTGCGGATCACGGTGCCGTACATCGTGCTCGCGGTGGTGGAGACCTTCGACCCGGGCGGCTCGTCCATGAAGGGCATGAACTTGTCCGGGAAGCCAGGCATCGTGCAGGCGATGCAGATGCCGCCCACGTTCGGGCAGCCGCCCACGCCGTTGATCCAGCCGCGCTTGGGCACGTTGCACTTGACCACGGGCCCCCAGCAGCCCAGCTTGACCAGGCACTTGGGCGAGCCGTACTCGTTGGCGAAGTCGCCCTGCTCGTAGTAGCCGGCCCGGTCGCAGCCCTCGTGGACGGTGGCGCTGAACAGCCAGGTGGGCCGCAGTGCCTCGTCCAGCGGGATCATCGGCGCCTGGCCCGCCACCTGGTAGAGCAGGTAGAGGATGGTCTCCGACAGGTTGTCCGGGTGAATAGGGCAGCCGGGCACGCAGACGATGGGCAGGCCAGCCTTCGACCGCCAGTCCCAGCCGAGGTAGTCCGGGACGCCCATCGCGCCGGTCGGGTTGCCCGCCATGGCGTGGATACCGCCGTAGGTGGCGCAGGTGCCGACCGCGAGGATCGCGGTGGCCTTGGGCGCCAGCCGGTCCAGCCACTCGTTGGTCGTCATCGGCTGCCCGGTCGCCGGGTTGTTGCCGAAGCCGCACCAGTAGCCCTCCTCCTTGATCGCCTCGTTCGGGATCGAGCCCTCCACGACCAGGACGAACGGATCCAGCTCACCGCGGTCGGCCTTGTGCCACCATTCGATGAAGTTGTCGGCCCCGGTTTCCGGGCCGCATTCGTAGTCGATCAGCGGC
>NZ_DASZGI010000301.1:0-39316 GCF_035938995.1 Actinocrinis sp. | reverse complement strand
GCGGTTGAAAACGACTTTCATCTTCTGTAAGGAGGCGGCGTGCGCGTCGCGTTCGTCGGTAAGGGCGGCAGTGGGAAGACCACCCTGTCCGCGCTCTTCGCCCGACACCTGGCCGCGGCCGGCGCGCCGGTGGTCGCCGTCGACGCGGACATCAACCAGCACCTCGGAGTCGCGCTCGGACTGGACGACCGGGCCGCTTGCGCGGTTCCGGCGCTCGGCGGCCAGTTGCACTCGATCAAGGAATACCTGCGCGGCGACAATCCCCGGATCGCCTCCGCCGCCGAGATGGTCAAGACCACCCCGGCCGGTCGCGGCTCGCGGCTGCTGCGCCTGGACGGGGACGATCCGTTCCACCGCGACTGGAGCGTGGACGCTAGCGGGGTGCGGCTGATGGCCACCGGGCCGTTCACCGAGGAGGACCTCGGCGTCGCCTGCTACCACTCCAAGACCGGCGCGGTAGAGCTGTACCTCAACCACCTCGTCGACACCGAGGGCGAATACGTCGTCGTGGACATGACCGCCGGCGCGGACAGCTTCGCCTCCGGCATGTTCACCCGCTTCGACCTCACCTTCCTGGTCGCCGAGCCCACCCTGCGCGGCGTGTCGGTCTACCGCCAGTACCGCGAATACGCCGACGGCTACGGCGTCCGGATCGCGGTGATCGGCAACAAGGTCACCGGTCCCGAGGACGAGGAGTTCCTGCGCGAGCGCGTCGGCGACGACCTGCTGACCTGCCTCACGACCTCGGCCTACGTCCGCGCCGCGGAGCAGGGCCGCTACGCCCCGCTGGACGCCCTCGAGCCCGCGAACCGGGAGTCCCTCGACCTGTTCCGACTCATCGTCGACGGCTGCGAGAAGGACTGGGGACAGTTTCAGCGCCAGGCGATCGACTTCCACCTGCGCAACGCACGCGCCTGGGCGAACAAGGCAGTGGGCGTAGACCTGTCCGGTCAGGTCGACCCTGAGTTCGAACACGGACCGCGGGCGCTTGACCTACTCGCGGCGTGACGAGTTAGTCCGCCGCTGGCTGCCCCCGTCCGGGGCCGCCGCGCTTCAGGCGGGGCGGCGGCCCAGACAGTCAGCGGCGCCGGGATAAGTGTGGACGGCGGCCGTGGCAATGCTGTGGAATCCTCGTTGCATACGGGTAGCATCGATCTGCCCTATGGTCATCGTGGCCTGCGATAAGCGGTCGGCGACCGCGCCTGGGAGTCCGCATGCGGTTCGCGTTGTTGGGTCCGCTTCTCGTCTTCGGCGACGAAGACGGGCAGCCGGCGCCGCCGCCGCTCGGACCGCGCCTGCGTGTGCTGCTCGCCGCGCTGCTCCTGCGCGCCAACGAACCGGTCTCGGTGGACGCGCTGGCCGAGGTGGTCTGGGACGGGGCGCCGCCACCCGCCTTCGCCGTCACGCTGCGCAGCCATGTGATGCGCCTGCGCAACGCGCTCGGCCCGGACGCACAAGCCCGGATCGTGTCGCGCGACCCCGGCTACCTGATCCATGTCGACGAGGCAGAACTGGACGTGCTGCGCTTCGAGGCCCTGTGCCGCGAGGCGGGCGCCGCTCTGGGACGGAGCGGCTGGTCCGAGGCGGCGACGGTCGCCGCCGCCGCGCTGGACCTGTGGCGCGGCACCCCGCTGGTCGACATCCCGTCTCAGACGCTCACCGAGGTCTGGCGCCCTCGCCTGGAGAACCTGCGCCTCCAGGCGTGTGAGGGCCGCATCGAGGCTGAACTCAACCTCGGCAATGACGAGCGGGTGATCCCTGAGCTGCAGGCGCTGGCAGCGGAGTATCCGCTGCGCGAGAGGCTGCACGCACAGCTGATGCTCGCGCTGGCCCGGTGCGGCCGCCAGGCTGAGGCGCTGGCGGTGTATCGCGACGTGCGGCAGGTTCTGGTCGGGGAGCTGGGCGTGGAACCGGGCCCTGAGCTGCGCGATCTACATGCCGCGATCCTGGCCGGGGACGCCGAGTCGCTCGCCCCGCGCCCCGAGCCGGCGCCCCGCAGCGACCCGAGGCCCGTGCCGCGCCAGCTTCCGGCGGCGGCCGGGCACTTCACCGGTCGCTCGGCCGAGCTCGAGCTGCTCTCCGCGCTGTCCTCGCAGACCAGCGCGGGCGGCGGCACGGTAACGATCTCAGCGATCGACGGAATGGCCGGCATCGGCAAGACCGCGCTCGCCGTGCACGCCGCGCACCGCTTCGCCGAGCGGTTCCCGGACGGTCAGCTGTTCATCGATCTGCACGGCTACACGCGGGGCTATCGGCCGCGCAGCGCGGGCGAGGCGCTTGACTGGTTCCTGCGCGCGCTGAGCGTGCCGCCGCAGCAGATCCCGCAGGACCTCGAGGAGCGCGCGGCGGTCTACCGCAATCGGCTCAGCGATACCCGAACCCTGATCCTGCTGGACAACGCCTCGAGCGAGGCGCAGGTCAGGCCCCTGCTTCCGGCCGCGCCCGGCTGTCTCGTCCTGGTCACCAGCCGCCGCCGGCTCAAGGGGCTGGACGACGCCCGCGTGGTGTCGCTGGACGTGCTGCCCGCCGAGGACGCCGTCGAGCTGCTGCGTGTCATGGTCGGCGACCAGCGGGTGGCTCCGGACGACCCGGCCGTGCAGGAACTCGCGGCCCTGTGCGGCAGACTGCCGCTGGCGCTGCGGATCGCCGCCGCGCTGCTGCGCCACCGGCCCGCCTGGACCGTGGACTACCTCGTGCGGCTGCTGCGCGACCAGAGCCGCCGGGTCACCGCGCTGACCGATGGAGAGCACGAACTCGCCACCGTCTTCGACCTCTCGTATCAGGGCTTGACCGAACCGCAGCAGCGGCTGTTCCGGCACCTGGGGCTGCTCCCCGGTCCCGACACCGACGCGTACGCGGCCGCCGCGCTGCTCGACAGTGACCTGCGTTCCGCCGAGCGTCTGCTCGAGGACCTGGTCGACCACAACCTGCTGATCGACGACGACCCGGGCCGCTACCGGCCGCACGACCTGGTGCGCTTGTACGCCCGCGCGATGACGGAGCAGGAGGCCGCGGAGGAGCGCGACGCCGCGGTCGACCGACTGCTCGACTACTACCTGGACACGGCCCGGGCAGCCGACCGGTTCCTGGCGCGGCGCACTCCGGGATCGGCCGCCGCCGTGCGCCACCCGCCCCGAGAACGGCCCGATCCCGGCACGCTGGAGGAATCCGCGGCCTGGATACGCGCCGAGTTGCCGAATCTCATCGCCGCCGTGGATCTGTCGGCCGGGCGCGCGGACGCACTCCACGCCGTCGCGTTGCCCGTCGCGATGCACGGCTACCTGCGCAGCCACGGGCCGTGGCCTCAGGCGTTGCGGCTGCACACCGCCGCCGCCGAGGTCGCGGAACGGCGGGGCGATCAGCTCGGCGAGGCCACCGCGCTCACCGACCTGGCCACGGTGCGCTGGCTCGGCGATGACTACGACGGTGCGGTCGAGGCCACGGGGCGTGCCCTCGATCTGGCCCGCGCATCCGGGGACGCACTCTGCGAAGCCAATGCACTGACCGAACTGGGCACCGTCCGCTGGCTCCTCGACGACTACAAGCAAGCGATCGACACGCTAGGGCAGGCCATCGATCTGTATGAGCGGATCGGCGATCGGCGTGGCAACGCGCGTGCCCTCGCCGAAATCGGCACCGTCCGGCGGATGACTGGGGACTACGCGGGGGCCACCCAGGCGCTGGAGCGCTCGCTTCGGCTCACGACTGAGATCGGGGACCGGCAAGGGCAGGCGATCGCCCTGTTCGGCCTCGGCTCCGTGCGTCAGATCACTGGGGACTACGCGGGCGTGGTCGAGGCGCAGGAGCGGGCGCTCGAGTTGTTCCGGGAGCTCGGCAGCCTCCTCGGCCAGCGCGGTGCCTTGTCAGGTCTCGGCCATGTCCGGCGGATGATCGGCGACTTCACCGGCTCGGTGGAAGCGCACTCGCTCGCCCTGGAGATCTCGCAGGAGCTGGGAGACCGGCAGGGCCAGGCGATCGGCCTGCTGGGCCTGGGCAAGGTGCAGCAGCTGGCCGGGGAGCACCGCGACGCGATCCGGGCGCTCGAGCGCGCACTGGAGCTGTTCCAGGAGCTGGAAAGCAAGCAGGGCGAGGCGAACGCGATCAACGATCTCGGCAGTGTCTGGTTGCTGACCGGCGACTACAAGGACGCCATCCGCGCGCACCAGCAGTCGCTGGAGCTGTTCCGGCAGGTCGGCGACCCGCAGGGCGAGGCTGAGGCGCTCAACCGCTGGGGCGCGGTGCTGACCGCGACCGGCGATCCTGACCAGGCCAGGACCCGCTACACCGAGGCGCTGCGCCTGGCCCGCGAGATCGCGTCACCGGTCGACGAGGCGGACGCGCTCGAAGGGCTCGGTGAATGCCTCGTGCAGGAGGGACGGCCGGAAGCCGGCGCCGCCCAGCTCAGCCAGGCGCTGGCGATCTGCCGTCGGCTCGGCGTGCCGGCCGCCGACCGGCTCGCGGCGCGGCTGAGTGAATTAGGCCTCGGAGAAGGCTGAGTCCGCTCCCTGAAGAGCGCAGCCGCTACTCAGCCGCGAACCGTCCACGGCGCGGGCCACGTGCGGTCGGGCGGATCGACCGATACTGCTTCGGCGCGGTGCTCCGACGCGCCGCGCGAGCCTAGCACCGCCGCCGCGTTCTGTCCGTTCTGCCCTCGCTGCGGCTTCTCCGGACCGCTGCTCCTGCGCATCAGCGCGAGCTTGTGACAACGCCCGATGAACACTGCACCCATGACCTTGTCCCCGTGGTGTGACGCCGCGTCCGCCGGCTCAGGCCGGATCGGATTCGGGCAGGAGCTTGGCGGTGAGCCGGTCGGTGCGCGGCCAGCGCACGTCGTAGACCCACTTGAACTTCTCGAAGATCCAGATGAGCCGGGCCGAGGGGTCGATCTGGCGGGGCAGGACGCCGTGCCGCGCGCCGCTCGGGTCCGCGTGGTGCGAGTTGTGCCAGTTCTCGCCGAACGAGATGACGGCCAGCGGCCAGAAGTTCGTCGCCTTGTCCCGGCTGGCGAACGGGCGCGAGCCGGCCACGTGGCAGACCGAGTTCACCGACCAGGTGATGTGGTGCAGCAGCGCCATCCGCATCACCCCGGCCCAGAAGAACCCGGCCAGCGCGCCGGTCCAGGAGAGCGTGACCAGCCCGCCGATCAGCGCCGGCAGCAGCAGTGAGACCGCGGTCAGCGGGCCGAACAGAAGGCCGATCAGCCGCAGGTCGCGGTCCGCGCTGATGTCGGGGGCGAACCGGTCCCGGTTGCTCAGCTCCCGCCGCAGCATCCAGCCCATGTGCGCGTACAGCAAGCCCTTGAGCAGGGCACGTATATCAGTGCCGTAGCGCCACGGCGAGTGGGGGTCGCCCTCGCGGTCGGAGAAGGCGTGGTGACGCCGATGGTTGGCGACCCACTGGACCGGCGAGCCCTCCACCGCGAGCGAGCCGGCCACGGCCAGGGCGATACGCAACCCGCGCCGCGCCTTGAACGCGCGGTGCGTGAAACAGCGGTGGTAACCCACCGTCACACCGAATCCGGAGACGACATAGCCGACGACCGCCATCGCCAGATCCAGCGGCGTCAGGCCCCAGCCCCAGGCCAACGGGACGATGACGGCCAGACTCAGCAGCGGTCCGACCACGAACACCCACATCGCGATGCCCGCGGCGGCGTTCTGTGGGGCGTCGAGGAGGGGCCTGGGCCCCGTCTCCGGATCGAGGGCCGCATCGGTGGTCGTCGAGGACTCGATGACGGGCTGTCCGAGCCGCCCCACGTCGGCCAGATCCATGGCTGCTGCCTCCTCGGCGCTGCGGATCGGCATCCACGCTGTTCAATTCGCCGCCGACCGCGGTCAACACGACGCTAACAGTGTCGGGCACGGCTGCGAACCTCCCGATGAACGCCGCGACGCGATATCCGGCCAAGTCGGTGAATTGCGGACCGCGCGCACCCCGCTCGCGTGCGCACCGTGACCGCACGGACACCGCGCGGCTGTAATGCGGCTGAAGCCGGTGCGGAGCTGAGGCGTCGCGCGCGAAAAAGTCGCTGCAACCCGTTGACCCGCGCAGGCCGCGTCTGTAACTTCCTGCTGTAACTCTGCAAAATTTTATCAACATGCAGTTAACGCTCAGCCGAAGACTGCAATTTATCTACTCTCGCACCACGCCGACGATGTCGTTCCGTGCGGGGCATCCGGCTTCCTCGGCGCCTCCCACACCCACGGGTTCTTCGAGCCCGGCGAGGCCTGGTGGCGGCTGTGGATCGCGCGCCGGGGACAAGGCGTTCCCCGCGACGCGATCTTTCGCCGCCGCTCCAGCCGACTCGAAGAGCGCGTTTTCGCCTTAAGGAAGAGGATGAGAACGAGAAACGGACCCACTCGGCTGCGGACCGCCGCGCTCGCGATGGCCGGTCTGCTGGCCTCGCTGCTTCCGGCGCTCGTCGCCGCGCCGGCCGCGCACGCGGCGGGCAGCAATCTGGCGCTGGGCAAGGCCGTCACCGCGAGCAGCGTGAACGGCCAGTACGTCGCCACGAACATCAACGACGGCAACCAGGCCAGCTACTGGGAGAGCACCAACGGCTCGAACGTCTTCCCGCAGTGGGCGCAGGTCGACCTGGGCGCCGCCACCCAGATCAACGAGGTGGTGCTGCAGCTGCCCACCGGCTGGGGCGCGCGGACGCAGACGCTTTCGATCCAGGGCAGCACGGACAATTCGACGTTCTCCACGATCGTGGCGTCCGCGAACTACACGTTCGACCCGAACGCGAACAACAACACGGTGACGATCAACTTCGGCACCGCGAACACCCGCTACGTCCGGGCGAACATCACCGCGAACACCGGCTGGGCGGCCGCGCAGATCTCCGAGTTCCAGATCTACGGCCCGGCCTCGTCCTCCACGCCCAACCTGGCGCTCGGCAAGAACATGACCGCCAGCGGCTCCGCGCAGAACTACACGCCGGGCAACGCGAACGACGGTAACCAGTCCACCTACTGGGAGAGCACGAACAACGCCTTCCCGCAGTGGCTCCAGGTCGACCTCGGCTCCACGGTCGCGATCGACCAGGTCGTGCTGCAGACCCCGATCACCAACTGGGCCGCGCGCACCGAGACCCTCGCGGTGCAGGGCAGCACGGACGGGTCGAGCTTCTCCGACATCGTCGCCTCGGCGAGCTACACCTTCGACCCGGCGACCAACAGCACGGTGACGATCAACTTCACCCAGACCACCACCCGGTATGTACGGCTGAACATCACCGCGAACACCGGCTGGCCGGCCGGGCAGATCTCCGAGTTCCAGGTCTACGGCCCGTCGGGCGGCACCACGCCGCCGAACCCGCCGACGAACCTGGCCTACACCCAGTCCAGCAGCGGCGCCGTCACGCTGACCTGGACCGCGTCGACCTCGTCGAGCACGACGAACTACGACATCTACGCCAACAACACGCTGCTGACCAGCGTCCCCAGCACCGCGACGACGTACACCGACAACCCGCCGACCACCGAGACGGTCACGTACTTCGTGCGCGCCCGCGACGCGTCCGGCAACCAGTCGGCCAACAGCAACAGCGTGACCCGCAACGGCCAGAGCGCGACGCCGCCCACGGCGCCGACCAACCTGGCCTACACCCAGCCGCAGTCCGGGCAGATCAACCTGACCTGGGGCGCGGCGACCGACGCGGTCGGGGTGACCGGCTACAACATCTACCGCAACTCGGCGAAGATCGCCTCGGTATCCGGCACGACCCTGACGTACACGGATTCGGTGGCTGCCACGCTGACCGTCTCCTACTACGTGACCGCGACCAACGCGGCAGGGCTCGAATCCTCGCCGAGCAACACCGTCACCCGCACCGGCTCCGGCGGCACCGGCACGAACCTGGCGCTGGGCAAGCCGATCGACGGAACTCCGTACACGTACATCTACGCTCCGGCGAACGCCAACGACGGCGACGTGACCACGTACTTCGAGGGCTCGTCGTATCCCAGCAACCTGACGGTGCACCTGGGCGCCAACGCCAACATCACCTCGGTGGTCGTCAAGCTCAACCCGGCCACCGTCTGGTCGGCGCGCACCCAGACCATCGCGGTGCTGGGCCGTGAGCAGAGCGCGACGACGTTCACCACGCTGGTGCCGGCGCAGAGCTACTCGTTCGACCCCAACAGCAACGCGAACACGGTGACCATCCCGGTCACCGCGACCGTCGCCGACGTCGAGCTGTCGATCACCAGCAACAGCGGGGCGCCCGGCGGCCAGTGCGCCGAGTTCCAGGTCTTCGGCACCCCGGCGCCGAACCCGGACCTGACCCCGACCAGCAGTTCGTGGACGCCGTCCGCGCCGGTGGAGACCGACAACGTCACCACCTCCGCGGTGATCACGAACCAGGGCACCGCGGCCTCCGTCGGGACCGACGTGGGCTTCTACCTCGGCACGAACAAGGTCGGCTCGACCACCGTCGGCGCGCTGGCGCCCGGCGCCTCGCAGACCGTGTCGGCGAGCATCGGCACGCTCAGCGCCGGCTCGTATCAGCTCACGACGAAGGTCGACGAGACGCACAAGAACTTCAACCTGCAGGCCAACCAGAGCTACACCAACCCGACGAACCTGGTGGTCGCCCCGGTGCAGAGCGCCGACCTGGTCGGCACGCTGGCCTGGACGCCGCCGAACCCGGCGAACGGCAACACGGTGACCTTCACGGCCACGGTGAAGAACCAGGGCACGATCGCCACCACCAGCGGCTCGCACGGCATCACGGTGACCCTGCGCGACTCGTCCAACAACACGGTCGCCACGCTGACCGGCGCGGTCAACGGCGTGATCAACTCCGGGGCCACGGCGGCGCCGGTGACCCTGGGCACCTGGTCGGCCGTCAACGGGAAGTATGACGCGCACATGGTGCTCGCCACCGACCCGAACGAGCTGCCGATCAAGGTTCCGCACCTGACCAGCGACACCCCGCTGTTCGTGGGTCAGGGTGCGAACATGCCGTACGACTCGTACAAGAGCACCACCGGCCAGTTGGGCGGCTCGGCCGCGGTCGTCGGCCCGAACCGCACGATCGGCGACATCGCCGGCGAGGCCACCGGCCGCCAGGCCGTGACGCTGGACAACACCGGCGACTCGGTGGCCTGGACCTCGCGCGAGTCGACGAACACGTTCGTGCTGCGTTACTCGATCCCTGACGCGCCGGGCGGCGGTGGCATCAACGCCACCCTCGACCTGTACGCGAACGGGAACCTGGTGGAGCCGCTGAACCTGACCTCGCACTACGCGTGGCTCTACGGCGCGGAGACCGGACCCGGCGACTCGCCGAGCGCCGGCTCGCCGCGGCACATCTACGACGAATCCAGCTTCATGCTGCCCTCGTCGTATCCGCAGGGCACCGTGTTCAAGCTGCAGAAGGACTCGGGCAACACCTCGCAGTACGCGATCGACTTCATGAACCTGGAGCAGACCGCGCCGACTGCGAACCCGGACCCGGCGCACCTGCTGGTACCGGCCGGCTTCACCGGGCAGGACGTGCAGAACGCCATCAACACGGTGAGCGGGTCCAGCACCTACACCGGCGTCTTCCTGCCGGCCGGCCAGTACGCGCTGACCGGGCGTATCCAGGTCGGCGGCAAGGGGATGAAGATCGTCGGCGCCGGCGTCTGGTACACCCAGTTCGTCGCACCGCAGAACCAGACGAACACGGACACCGGCTTCGACGTGCAGTCGACCGCCAGCGGCTCGTCGTTCAGCGGCTTCGCCTGGTTCGGCAACTACACCACCCGCATCGACGGTCCCGGCCACACGTTCCAGCTCACCAACACGTCGAACATCTCGATCGACAACGTGTGGATCGAGCACAACGTGGTCGGCGTCTGGGGCCTGACCGCCGTCACGAACTCCTCGTTCACCAACATGCGCATCCGCGACACGTTGGCCGACGGCATCAACCTCACCAACGGCAGCCAGAACAACCTCATCTCCAACGACGAGGCGCGCACCACCGGCGACGACAGCTTCGCGCTGTTCGCCGCGCAGGACAGCTGCTCCGGCTGCAAGGAGATCAACAACACCATCCAGAACGTCACGGCGATCGCTCCCTGGCGGGCGGCCGGCGTGGCGATCTACGGCGGTGGCAGCAACACGGTCCAGAACTTCACCGTCTCGGACACGCTGTGCTACCCCGGCCTGACGATCAGCTCGCTGAACTTCGGGTTCCCCTTCGAAGGGTTCGAAGCCGCTCCGCAGACCACCACGATCCAGAACTTCTCTCTGCAACGTGACGGCGGGCACTTCTGGGGTAATCAGGCGTTCGGAGCGATCTGGGCGTTCTCCGCGACAAATGCCTTCCAAGGCATCAGAGTCAATAACGGAACAATCACCGATCCCACATATACCGGGATCATGTTCCAGACCGACTACGTCGGCGGCACCGCGCAGTTCCCGTTCGCGGACACCATCTTCACCGGAATGAGCATCTCCGGGGCGCACGCGAACAACGACGGATTCGGCAACGGCAAGTCCGGCTTCGGCATCTGGGCCAACCCGCTGCCTGAGGCGGGCCAGGGTCCGGCGGTCGGCACGGTCACGTTCAACCAGCTGACCGAGAGCAACAACGACGTCAACATCGAGAACACGACGTCGACCCTCACGATCACCGTGAATTAGCAATCCGCACCGCGTAAGGAAACGCAGGAGGCGGGCGCCGCTTCGCCGGGAGACCGGGCGGGGCGGCGCCCGTCCGCGTTCCGGGTCAGTACTTATCCGGGACAGTGCTTATCCGGGACAGTGTTCGACGTCAGGATCGAAGTGTTCAGTGCAGCAGGGCGCGGCCCAGGTGCGTCAGGTCGTGCCGGACCGCCTGACCGTGGCGCCGGCTGGTGATGAGACCCGCGTCGCGTAGCGTGGCGGCGTGCTCGGACGCCGACGGCAGGCTGATCCCGACCTGCCGGGCGATGCCGCTGGTGGTGATCGGCTGTCCGCGCAATGCCCGAAGGACGGCGGCGCGGGTGGGACCGAGCAGCGCCGCGAGCGAGTCGCGGTCCGGCTCGGCGACGGGGCGCTC
This sequence comes from Actinocrinis sp., assembly GCF_035938995.1. Classification (GTDB taxonomy): domain Bacteria; phylum Actinomycetota; class Actinomycetes; order Streptomycetales; family Catenulisporaceae; genus DASZGI01. Next base: position 28,281 of record NZ_DASZGI010000301.1, on the reverse strand, counting down.
GCGGCCGGTGCGCGCCGGGTAGATGAACACATACTGGGACGGGTCTTGCGGATTCCAGGTGCACAAGGGGTAGCCGGTCCAGAATGCTGAAGGTATCAGGACCAGGCCTTTGCCGCCGGGGTAGATCTCGCGATCCCGGGGATACGGGCTCTCGATGGTCATGCCGTTCAGGTAGACGTCAGGACTCAGGGTGCTGAGCATCTCGACGACTCCGTAGTGCCCGAGTGTCGCCATGCGCTGCGTGACGTCGTGATGGAACCGGGCGTTCACACCGGACCAGTGCGGCGCCAGGCACGCGGCGTGGAACGAGCGCAGTGCCTTGTCGAACGCCTCCAAGACCTTTACGTCACCCTCGACGTAGCGCATCAGCCACGGCGGCACATGGGAGCTCATCCGCGAGATGATCTCCAGATTGGCAGCGTGTACGGACTCTGTGCTGTTGCGCACGACGTGGAAGGCTTCTTCGGGGTCGGGAGTCAGCACGTCGAGGAAGAGCACGCGGTCGCGGCAAGGCGCCAGGTGCAGCAGCGGCCGGGCGTTGCTCGGAAACGCCGACCGGACCGTACCGCGCCAATCCGGCGCACCGCGCGGGCTGCGTGGCCGATTGCGCAGCTCGAACAGCATCAGCGCCGCCTCGAGAATCGGCGCGGGCGCGCCGGCGAACCGGATCCGCCCCAGATCCTCGGCGGTGAGATGCACGCGCAACATCGCTGGCCCCCACTCGCGCCGAACCGGACGACGCCACGACCGTACCGCACGGGCACTGACTGGGATGTCAAGGCTCTTCGCCCGGAGCCGAAATGCTCGCGCGGGGACGACACCGGTCGGCAGACTCGACTCGCGTCGCGTCGGGGTTCGGCGGCGAAGCGGGCGGGCCGCCCGGGCGATCGGGGGCGGGCGGCATTCGCCCGGCGACCTCCTAGGGCGTCCAAAAGCATCGCCGGGACCGCGATACCTGCTGTGTGTTCGGCTCGCGTGTGGGCGAAACACCCCCCGGTGCTGCCAGGCACCTATCGTTCACTGCTTCCCGACATCAGGGAACTCCGCCGCCCTGCGAACCGCACGCGCCAGACGCCTCAGGCTCATCCGACGCTCCTTTTTAGATAGGCCCTAGTGGGAGTCGCGGGAGACCTTTGATCCGCTGGAGCCGATCAGGAAATCGAGGTCGGCACCCTGATCGGCCTGCATGACGTGATCGATGTAGAGCCGCTCCCAGCCGCGCAGGGGCGCCGCAAAGGCAGCCGTCATCGCGGCGGAGGGGCGGCGGCGCGCCAGGTCGTCGGCGGGCACGTCGAGATCGAGGCAACGCGCGGCGACGTCCAGGACGACGGGGTCGCCGTTCTCGACGATGCCGAGCGGTCCACCGGCGGCCGCCTCCGGCGCGGTGTGCAGGACGACCGTGCCATACGCGGTGCCGCTCATCCGGCCGTCGCAGATCCGCACCATGTCGCGGACCCCCTGCTTGAGCAGTTTGGCGGGCAGCGGCACGTTCGCCACCTCGGGCATGCCCGGATATCCCCTGGGTCCGCAGCCGCGCAAGACGAGCACCGAGGATTCGTCCACGTCCAGGCCGGGGTCGTCGATCCGCGCGCGCAGGTCTTCAACGCTGTCGAAGACCACGGCCCGGCCGCGGTGCCGCAGCAGGTGCGGGGAAGCCGCCGCGGGCTTGATCACCGCACCGGACGGGGCGAGGTTGCCGCGCAGCACGGCGATTCCGGCGTGCTCGCGCAGCGGCTCGGCGCGGCGGCGGATCACCGTCTCATCCCAGATCCGCGCGCCGACGAGGTACTTGACCAGGGGATCGCCGGTGACCGTGGACGCCTCGGGATCCAACAGGTCCTCCACCTCGCGCAAGACGGCGAGCAGTCCCCCGGCCCGGTGAAGGTCCTCCATCAGATGGCGGCCGGCGGGCTGGAGGTCGACCAGCAGCGGGACGCCGGAGCCGAGGCGGTCGAAGTCGTCGAGCCCGAGCTCGACGCCGAGCCGGCCGGCCAGGGCGAGCAGGTGCACCACGGCGTTGGTCGAGCCGCCGATCGCGGCGAGGGCGACGATGGCGTTGCGGAAGGAGCCCCGGGTCAGGACCCGGCTCGGGCGGCGGTCCTCGGCGGCCATCTCGACGGCCAGCCGCCCCGCGGCGTGCGCCGACTCCAGGAGCCTGCTGTCGGCGGCGGGGGTGCCCGCGACGCCGGGGATGGTCATGCCGAGCGCTTCGGCGACGCAGGCCATCGTCGAGGCCGTGCCCATCGTGTTGCAGTGGCCGCGGCTGCGGATCATCGAGGACTCCGACGCGAGGAACGCCTGCTCGGAAAGGGTTCCGGCGCGCACCTCCTCGCTCAGCCGCCAGACGTCGGTGCCACAGCCGAGCGGCTCGCCGCGGAACGTGCCGGTCAGCATCGGGCCGCCGGGCACCACTACCGCGGGAAGATCCACCGAGGCGGCGGCCATCAGCAACGCCGGGATGGTCTTGTCGCAGCCGCCGAGCAGGACCGTGGCGTCGACCGGGTTGGCGCGCAGCAGTTCCTCGGCCGCCATCGCGGCCATGTTGCGCCAGAGCATCGCGGTCGGTTTGACCAGGGTCTCCCCCAGCGACACGACAGGCAGGTTGAGCGGAACGCCGCCGGCCTCCCAGACGCCCTGCTTGACGCTCTCGGCGACCTCGTTCAGGTGCGTGTTGCAGGGAGCCAGGTCGGATGCGGTATTCGCGATCGCGATGTGCGGCCTGCCGTCGAAGGCGTGGGCCGGCAGCCCCCGGCGCATCCACGCCCGATGGATGTAGGCGTTGCGGTCGGTCCCGGCGTACCACTGAGCGCTTCGCTGCGACCCCATGTGCGGAGTCTACCCGCCGACTCCGCTGCGGTATCATGGTGTGGATAACTTCAGCGGCTCTCCGCCGGGAGGGGACCATGCGGGCCTTCGTCATCACCGGGCCCGCGCGGGCCGAGGTCAGGTCGGTGCCCGACCCGGTGCCCGGCCCGGGCGAGGTGGTCGTCGATGTCGAACGCGCCGGGGTGTGCGGCACCGACATGGAGCTGTTCTCGGCGGACATGGCGTATCTGCGCAGCGGGCACGCCGCCTATCCGCTGCGGATCGGGCACGAGTGGTGCGGCGTGGTCACCGCGCTCGGAGCGGACGTGGACCCGAGGTGGGCCAGGCTGCGCGTCACCGGCGACACGATGCTGGGCTGCGGGACGTGCGACCGATGCGCGAGCGGTCGGGCGCATCTGTGCGCGGACCGCTACGAGATCGGCCTTCGCCGCGGCTGGCCTGGCGCGCTCGCGGAACGGCTGCCAGTCCCCGCGTGGGCGCTGCGCGAACTCCCCCACGGGGTCGACGCGACGGCGGGGGCGATGGTGGAACCCGGCGGGAACGCGGTGCGTGCATTCCAGGCCGCGGACGTCGCGCCCGGCGAGCGTCTGCTGGTCCTCGGTCCCGGCACGATCGGCCTGCTCGTCGGACTGATCGCGCGGGCGCGCGGCGTGGAGGTCCACGTACTCGGCGCGACTGCGGCCTCGCTGCGGTTCGCCCGGTCGCTGGACCTCGAGTACGTCTGGACGGCCGAGACGCTTCCCGGGCTGCGCTACGACGCGGTCGTTGACGCCTCCAATGGCGAGGCGATGCCCGGCCGTGCCCTTGAACTCGTCGAGCCGGGCCGCCGCGTCGTGTTCATCGGCATCTCCAAAGAACCCAGCAACGTCGACAGCCGCACCGTCGTGTTCAAGGATCTGACCGTCGTCGGCATCCTCGGCGCATCAGCAGGCTTAGACGGAGCGATCGACCTCTACAACACCGGCGACGTCGACCCGCGCCCACTCGTCGCGGCCACCGTCACGCTCGATGACGTTGCCGGAATCCTTGCCGGGGACCGCGATCCGGCATGGGGCGATGCGCCGAAGATCCACGTCGATCCCCGGCGCTAGCTGGTAGAGCCCTCAGTTCAGCGTCCGGTCGGTCACCGCGAGGCCTGTGCCGCCCTGCTGGTAGTCCACGGTCCTGATTCCCAGCGCCGCCTGAAGCCCTCGGGCGGGCAGCACTTGCGGCGTCGGGGCGGCCGCCGTACCGGGTTTGGGCAGTGGGTAAGCGGTGGTCGTCGCGGAGTGGAAGGTAACATTCCCCTCGACCCGGCTGAACAACTGGTGCACGTGGCCGTTGAGCGCGGTCACTGAGGCGAAGCGCTTCAGCAGGCTGAGGACCTGAAGCGCGTCATCCGTGCTCCAACCCCACTGGGGATACATCGCGAACAGCGGGATGTGGCTGAAGAGCACGATCGGCGTGTCCGAGGACAGACCCGCGACATCCTTGCGGACGAAATCGATCTGATCCGCGCCGAGGTGGCCCAGCTTCTCCAGACTCAGCGTATTGACAAGAGCGATGAAGTGCACTCCGTGCGTGTCGAAGCTGTACCAACCCTCCCCCACCGTGTTGTGGCCGAAGATCTGCCGGTAGGCGCGCCCGGCGTCGCCGACCGAGTCGTGCTCGCCCGGGACGGTGAACACCCGGCCCGCGCGCAGCCCCGACAGCATCTGGTCGACCTGGTCGAACTGGGCGACGGTGGAGGTATGGGTCAGATCTCCGGTGTGCATGACGAAGTCCGGCCGGAAGCTCAGTGCATTGATATCGGCGAGGGCGCGGCTGAACGAGGCGGTGACGTCCGTGTTCGCGGCGCCGGTGAAGCCGATGTGGCTGTCTGAGATCTGAACGAACCGCAGGGCATTGGCGTCGCCGCCAGCCGCCCCGCCGCCGTTCCTGCCGTCCACGACGTGGCTGATCACCTCGCCGCCGGTGACCGTGAGCACGACCGCGGCACCGAACCAGCCGGCGTGGCGGGCCAACTGGCGGCGCGTCATGCCCTGGTCGGTCACTGGGTCACCGTCACGGTCGCGGTCATGAACGGGTGGATGGTGCACAGGTAGGCGTACGTTCCAGGCTTGGTGAACGTGTACGTGTAGGACTGCCCGGTCGAAAGCGCGGCGGAACCGAGCGGGCCGCTGTTGTTCTGGCTGGTCACCGTGTGCGCATCGGTGTCGCGGTTGGTCCAGGTGACGGTGGTGCCCACCTTCACCACGAGCGCGGCGGGCGCGAACGCGAAGTTCTGGATCGCCACTGCGTTCCCGGCGACCGGAGCAGCCGGCGCGACGCCGGCCGAACCAGTCGGCATGCCGGACATGGTCATACCCGGCATCGCCGAACCGCCACCGGCATCGCTGCCGGTGGCGGTTCCGGTGGCGCCGGGCTGTCCGGCGAGGGACTGGCCGGCACCTGGGACGATGCCGGTTGCTGTCGCGGCGGCCGGATGCGACGGGCCGGAGCACGCCGCGAGGGTGATGACGCCGGCGGCCAACAGCAGCCCGGCGGCCGGGAGTGCGCGGCGGGGTCGAGAGTTCGAAGCCATAAGTCCGTTCCTGATCGTGGGTCGCAAGATCAGGGCGCCGACCCGAAGCGGCGGAGCAGCGCCCGACGGGAGATACGGCCCCGGGTTACACGTGCACTGGGTCATGTGCGCGGGGTCATGTGCGCCGGGTCACACATGCACCGGGTTCCCGAGCCCGCACGGCAACCGCGGGCCGTCTGTAACCCCGACCCGTATCTCTTGATGGAAGAGGAGCCGGAACGTCGGCGTCGGCAGCGATGTCGGCGCCGACGTCGAGGGAGGGTGTCGATCTAGTATGAGCTGTGACCGGACGACGGGTGGTCTGGCCGCTGGGCGGTGCGATGCGCGCGGCCCGGCGCGTTGAGGCGGCCGATCCGCCCGCGCGTCAGGACGGCGCGGCGTCGGTGCCGACCAGGTTGCCCAGCGCCGTGTACCCGGACTGGGACGCGATCTACACCGACAACGTCGGGCGGATCTACCGGCTGATGTTCTCGAAGGTCGGCAACCGCCCCGACGCCGAGGATCTGACCTCGCAAGTGTTCCTGACCGCTTACGGGCCGCTGCGCGCCACGGCGGGCGTCGCGCAGGTGCGGGCGTACCTGTCCGCCACGGCGCGCACAGTGCTCGCCGAGCACTGGCGGCGCACGCTCGGCCATCAGGTCACTGAGATCGACCCGGCGACGGACCTCGAGGACTTCGCGAGCATGTCGCCGCCGCCCGAGGACGGCCGCGCGGACGAACGCGCGGCGCGGATCCTGCGCGCTCTGCCCGAGCGGCAGCGGCAGATCCTCGTGCTGCGGTTCCTGCGCGGCTACTCGGTCCGGCAGGCGGCGGCGGAGCTCGGTGTGTCCGTCGCGAACGCCAAAGTGCTGCAACACCGCGCCCTGCGCGCCGCCGCGGGCCTGGAAAAGGAAGGGGAAGCGCCATGAGGCAACCGGTGGACCGCTATGTGGACCGGCTCTTGCGGCGGCGCCGCCCCAAGCCCTTCGCCCCGACCGAGGACGAGCTTTCCGTCCTGCGCGCAGCGATCGATTTGAGCGCCGCCGCGCCCGACGCCGGCGAACCGCGCACCGCTTTCGTCGAAGCTCTGCGCGAGCGCCTCGCCGAGCGGGCACGGACCGACCAGGACGCAGCCGAGCCGCCGCGGCCCGCCTGGCGCGCGCCGGCGCGCCGCCGGATCCTCGCGGCCGGTGCCCTAACCGCTGCGGGAGCTGCGGCGGGTGCGAGCGTCGACCGCATGTTGGGTGGCGGCAACGCGGGCAGCGCGGCCGCGAGCAGCCAGACTCCGCCGCAGACCGAGATCACCCCGACCCACGGGACCTGGCAGACCGTGCTCGACAGCGCCGACCTGCCGGAGGGCGCGGTGCTCCAGTTCGATCTGGGCGCGGTCAACGGCTTCCTGCGGCGCGTGTCCGGACGCGTTCAAGCAGTGTCGGGGATCTGCACCCACCAGGGCTGCCGCCTCGCTCTCGACGCCACCCACGAGCTGCTGACCTGCCCATGCCACGGCGCCACCTTCACCCCGGCCGGGCTCAACCTCACCCATCCGCGGCCGATGAGCCGGCCACTGCCCGCACTGCCCCGGCTTCCCGTCCGCGAGCAGGACGGCCGGATCCAGATCTACGCGCCCAGCACCACTGCGTAGCGGCATTACCTGGTGTGAACGTCGTTACGGCTGCGGCCGGGCAACGAAGCGGTGTCTGATCTGGCGTCAGGGCAGGCGCGTCCGGATACTGCTGTCGAAGGTTGGAGGCGCTATGACAGGCACCATCTCCCAACGGCGGCGTTTGTGGATCGCCAGCGTCGGCGCCGGAATCCTGGCCATATTCGCGCTCGGCTACGGAAACCAGAGCCTGGAGTCCTGGCGGTGGAGCCAGTGGGAGGGCGACTCTCGCTGGCTGCGCCCGTTCCTCGGCTCGCTGGACGAGGTGGCCTGGCGGTTCACCGCGCCGACCGAAGCGCAGGCGCAGCGCATCTGGGTCGGGCTCGGGGTCTCGAATCCGAACCACGCCTGGCTCGGCGCGATCGTCCGGGACGTGGCCGTCATCGTGCTGGGCTGGCTGCTGATCTACGCGGCCGGGCGCGGCGTGGGGGCGGTGCGCGGCCGCGCGGCGGTGTTCTTCGCCGTGCTCGGCGCGGTGGTGATCGCCGTCGTCGTTCCGTACGTCGCGGTCGTCCCGCTCCAGTTCGGCACCGCCCTGAGCGGGGACGGGCCGCCGCAGATCTATTACAGCGCGCTGGACGCCGGGCTGATCACCGGAATGGCCGCCGGGCTGCTCGTCGCGCTGGTCAGCGCGCTGATCTACCGCAACGATCCGAACGCGCTGGCCAGCCCGTTCGCCCCGCCCTTCGCCGCGCCGATGATGTCGCCCCTCGAGCCGACCCTCGCCGAGCCGGGCTTCTCGATCGGGCGCAACGATCCGGACGCGGACACGCTGATCGAAGGGTTCGAGAACTAGCCGCTGACGTCCGGCCTGCGGGTGCGCATCCGGGTCGCGGCGACCGCGGCCGCGGCGGTCACCAGGTCGGCGGCGGTCATGAGCAGGCGGGAAACCAGCGCCGCGAGCAGGGCCGTGTCGGTGGGCAGCACGGCCGCGAGCAGCACGACGAGGGTCGCCTCGCGCGCGCCCGCACCGGCCGGGGCGAAGAGGATCAGGAAGCCGACCGACCAGGCCAGCGCGAAGCCGCCGACCGAGGCGGCGAAGGCCCGACCGGTCGGCGCGCCGAGCGCGGTCGCCAGGACCCAGATCTGCAGGCCGTATCCGAACCAGCCGATCACCGCCCAGGCGAACGCGAGCGCGGTGCCCTTCGCGGTGATCGGGTGGTCCGGCGGCGGCTGACGCAGCACCCTGAACACGGTGGCGAGAACGGGGCGCAGCACCGCGGGCAGCAGCGTGACCAACCCGATGGGCGCGATCAGAAGGACCCAGACATAGGTGTGCAGCCGCGCCGGCTCGACGAACGGTAACAGCGCCGCCGCGACGACCACGGCGGCGATGAGCGTCGTCAGCATCGTGATCGCGTACGTAGCCGCGGAGCGCGCGCGGGGCACCTTGTACGCCTTAGCCAGCTCCATCTGTCCGAGCGCCGCCCACACCGAGCCGGGCAGGTATTTGCCGAGCTGGCCGAGGAAGAAGACGCGGGCGGCAGCGCGAAGCGGCAACGGTGAGCCGAGGTCGGTCAGCACCGCGCGCCACTGCATCAGCCCGGCGAACAGGGCGAACAGCACGCACCCCAACGCCGCCACGAGCTGCGGCACGGTCAGGCGGTCCAATCCGGCGCGGATCGCGCTCCAGTCGTGCACGACGGCGTAGCAGCCGAAACCCAGGGCCACGGCTAGGAAGGCGGCAATCGCCGGACGGCTGCCCGCCGCTCGGCGCAGCTTCGTCAGCGCGGAGCCGTGCCGCTCACCTGCTTCCGCCGCGCGCGTCTCCTGCTCGTGGTCCTCTGGCAGCACGGGACCGGCCACCGGGCCGGAGCCTTGCTCAACTGTCACGGGAGCGGACGACCAGGTCGGCGAGCAGCGCCAGGCTGGCGATGATCAACCCGGTGAGGAAGACCAGCACCGTGTTCACGGCGAACCGCCACGGGTGCACGACGAGGTCGAACACCCCCTTCGCGAAACCGATGCCGACCAGCCAGAGCGCAATGGGCATCAGTACCTTGAGCGGATTGAAGTACATGACCATCCGCAGTACCTGCAGGATGTAGCGGTAGGCGTCGGCGCCGAAGCGGAACTTCGACACACCGGCCCGCTTGGCGTACTCGATCGGGATGAACCGCACGTCGCGTTGGTTGGACATGAAGGCCAGGGTGATCGTGGTGACACAGGAGAAGCCGGCCGGCAGAAGCCTCAGATACGGCAGGGCGATCTCGCGGCGGAAGGCGCGCAGCCCCGAGTTGAGGTCCGGGATCCGCTCGTTGGTCAGCTTCTCGGCGATCTTGCGGATCAGCCATTTGGCGGGGATGCGCAGCAGCTTGTGCGTGCCCTCCTCGCTGGTGCGCGCGCCGACGACCTGGTCGATGTTGGGGTCGAGCTCGAGTGCGCGGACGAACTCCGGGATGCGCGTGTTCGGATACGTCATGTCGGCGTCGGTCCACACGACGATCTCGCCGCGGGCCGTGTGGGTGCCGATCCGGCGCACGGTGCCCGCCCCGCCGTTGCGGTGGAAGGAGATCACCTTCATCGCCGGATAGTCCTTCTGGGCGCCGCGCAGCAGTTCGAGCGTGCGGTCCGTCGAGGCGTCGTCGACCGCGAGCAGCTCGTATCGGTATCCGGACTCGTCCATGGCTCGGCAGATGCGCTCCACTTCGGCGACGACGTGCCCTTCCTCGTTGTAGCAGGGCAAGACGATCGAGACGTAGGGCGCGGGTGTCTCAGCTGGACTCGCGGCGGCCTGCTCGGGAAGCGCGCCGTGCAGCACCGTGGCTTTCACCGACGTGCCGTTCGCGGTCAGAGCGGTCTTCGCAGCGGACTGGTCGAGAGTCATGGGCGCGCCATCCAAAGCGTGTAAGTCTCCGGCATCACACCGGTCGGCCGTTTCACCAGTTCCTGAGCGTCCTGCTGGTCGTCGATGTTCACCACCTGGACACCGGTCAGCCCCACCTGCTGGAGCAGCTGGGACGTCGAGGCGATCACTACCGGGGTGCGCCCGGCCGCGCGGATCGACGCGGCGGCGAAGGCGACGTTCACCTTCGTGACGTCCATCGGCGCCGGCTGAACATAGGCGGCGGGCACACCGCACTCGCCGCGGATCACCGGGAGCCAGGAGCTGAACACGTCGATGCTGATGACCGAGTCGGACGGCTTCAGCTGGGTGCACAGGTTGGCGATCGCGTCCGGCTCGGCCTGTTCGGTGCGGTTGAGCGAGATCGGGAAGGCCGCCGCCGCGGTCGGCGCAAGGCACAGCGCCGTGCACAGCCCCACGCTGACCCACCGGGCCGCGCGGTGCCAGCGCCCCGGCAGCCACGACCGATACAGGCGCGGCACCACCCGGGCGATCGCCCAGACCGCCAGCAGGATCACGCACGGGAAGACGACGACCACCAGCCGCCGGTCGGCCCACGGATGGTCCGGGGTGATGCCGGGATTGACGAGGGTCAGCGCGGTCGAGCCGAGCAGCACCGGCAGCACCGGCAGCCAAGGGCGCGCTCGGCCGCGCAGCACCCGCCAGGTCAGCCAGACCGCGGCGGCCAGCGCGAGCACGAGCAGGGGCCAGCCGACGTACCAGGAGACCCATCGCAGGCTCTGCTCGGCGTACGAGCGGGTGCCGTCGACCGGAAGTCCGAGAGCGGCCTGCGCGATGCTGGTGTGTCCGATCACCCCCTGGTCGGTAACCGACCGGGACGTCTGCACATACGGCCGCACCAGAAGCCCCGCCGCCACCAGCAGCACGAGGACCGCGGCGGCCGACGGCACGCCGCGCCACCAACGCGACCTGCGCTCGGCGAATCCGCGGCGCCGGGCGAGCAGGCTGGCCGCGATGGTCGCGATGCCAGCCGCTCCGAGCGCGACGAACATCAGCAGGACCGAGTGCCAGTTGCCCTTCACGTAGGGCAGCGTCACGGCCGCCATGTCCACGCCGCCGAGCCCGAACCCGATGGCGAGGCCGCCGAGGAACGGCAGCGCGCCGGGCCGCCGGGTGACCCACCACCAGCCGACGACCGGCAGCAGCAGCGCGATCTCGACTCCGGCGTCCAAGCGGACCAGTTGGCCGAGGCCGATCACCAGCCCCGCGGTCAGCGCCGCCTGTCGCGCGCCGGTCGCCGCGACCGCAGACCGTGGATCCCCGATCACGCACGTCAGCAGGACCAGCCCGGTGGTCAGCAGGAGCAGGGCGATCGGCTCGGAGTAAGGGCCCTGGAACACGTGGATCATCGGCCAGGTCACCGCCACCACGAGCGCGGCCAGCGGGGCCCAGCGCGGGCCGACCAGCCGCGCCGCCAGCGCCCCGACCGCGAGCACGGAGAGCGCGCCGACGAGCCCGGACAGCCCGAACAGGCCGCCCCAGCCGCCGGTCTGGTAGCCGAGTCCGAGCAGCATGGGCCAGCCGGACATGAACTGCGGGACGAGCGCGTCGCCCTTGGGGTAGAACGCCGCGCTGTCGAAGCCGAGCACGTTGACCGCGTCGCCGAACGCGTCGCTCTGGACCGAGATCGGCAGCTTCGGGTTGTGCGCCAGCCAGTAGCCGATCTGTGCATAGGAGCCGGCGTCGCGCTGGATGATCAGCTGGCTGCTGTGTGTGAATACCGCGAACGTTCCGCACGCCGCGGCGATCACGACCACCGACGCGATGGACCACCAGGGCGTGCGGGCGCCGTTTCCGCGCTTGACGCGCAGGACCGGGAGCACCCAGCGCACCAGCATGACGCCGGGCACGAGAGCGACCACGGTGATCGGGACCGGGTAGAAGAGGCCGAGCAGAAGTGCCGGAAATGCGACGATCAGCCATGCCGCGACCAGCACTCCGGGGATCACCCCGGCCGCGCGGAGCGGGTCGACATCCCGGAACTCGGCCAGCACGGCAGCCGACCTGGCGGCGAGATTCCCCGGCCCGGATCTAGGCGGCAGCACGCCCGGGCCTGTACCGGCGTCAGGCGCGGACGCTCCGGCGGTCTGCGTTGCCATTGCACTCCACTTCGCGCTCGTCCTGCCCGCACTGTTGCGCTGCCGCGACCGGGTGAAACATCCAAACTAAGATTTATGAAGATAGCCATAAGAGCGACGTGAAGACCGGGCTGCAAACCGTCGGACACCGGTGTACACCACACCCGGCGCGGCTGCCTAGAGTATCCGCGTGACCAGCAACGATCGCACCACAGCCACCGCCGGCCGGCCTATGGTCCTCGGATTCGGTACTTACGATACGAGGGTGCATCCGCGCGCCGGAATCGTCCTGGACGGGCTGGCCCGGCACGGTGCGCGAGTTTTCGAATGCGCCGAGCCCCTGCGGCTTTCGACCGCCCAGCGGGTCGCGATGCTGCGGCAGCCGTGGCGCCTGCCGCTGCTCGGCGGGCGGATGCTGGGCTGCTGGACGCGCCTGGCGGTGCGCGCGCGCAAGCACTCTCCCGATGCGGTCGTCGTCGGATACATGGGGCATTTCGATGTACATCTGGCCAAACTTCTGTTCCGCCGGACGCCGATCGTACTGGACCATTTGATCAGTGCCGGGGACACTGCGGCGGACCGGCGCGTCGGGGGGAGGGTGCGCGGCGCGCTGCTGCGGCGGCTCGACCGGGCCGCGCTGCGGGCGGCGGACATCGTGCTCGTCGATACGCGGGAACACGCCGACTTGATTCCGGCGGACCTGAGGGACAAAACGGTGGTCACTCCTGTCGGCGCTCCTCAGGCGTGGTTCGACGCCTCCCCTGCCACGGACCAGCCAGACCAGCCTACTGCCGACGGCGCGCGGGTTGGAGAGAGCCGGCTGCGCGTCGTGTTCTTCGGCTTGTACACGCCACTCCAGGGCGCGCCGGTCATCGGCGAGGCGCTCGGGCTGCTCGCGGACGAGCCGATCGAGGCGACGATGATCGGCGACGGCCAGGATCGGGCCGCGGTGCAACGCGTAGCCGGCCGGAACCCGAACGTGACCTGGCTCGACTGGGTCGAGGCCGAGGAACTGCCCGAAGTCGTCGCGCGACACGACGTCTGTCTCGGAATCTTCGGGACGACCTCGAAGGCGCTTCGGGTGGTACCGAACAAGGTCTATCAGGGGCTTGCCGCCGGGTGCGCCGTCGTCACCTCGGGAACCGGACCACAGCGCCGCGCGCTCGCGGACGCCGCGGTGTTCGTGCCGCCCGGTGACGCTAAGGCACTCGCCGAGGCCCTACGCTCTCTGGCGAACAACCCCGAGGAACTGGCGCGCCGACGTGCGGCCGGCCGCGAGTTGGCACAGCGGTGCTTCACAGCCGACGGCGTCACCGGCGAACTCGTCGAGCGGCTGCGCGCCCTGCCCGGACTGGAGGCCCTGACATGAGCCAGCAACCGCCTGCCGAGCAGGCCCGGACCGCTGAGCGGCGGCTGCCGCCGCTTTCGTTCAACGGCTGGCTCCGGTTCGACCTCGCGCGCCGGATGCTGCCCGCCGAACCGGGCACTCTTCTCGACGTGGGATGCGGCCAGGCGGCGCTCGGCATCCGGCTCGCGGCCCGCAACGGCTACCAGTACGTCGGGGTCGAGCCGGACGAGGCCTCGTACCGGATCGCGGCGCGGCGGCTCGCTAACGCCGGGATCGAAGGCGAGATCCGCCATGGCGACCTGTCCGTCGTCGATCCGGACGACCGGTTCGACGTGGTGTCCGCCTTCGAAGTGCTCGAACACATCGAGGACGACAAGGTGGCGCTCGACGCGTGGGCGCAGCGCGTGCGCCCCGGCGGCACCCTGCTCATCTCGACCCCGGCCCATCAGCGCCGATACGGAGTTCAAGACGAATTGGTCGGCCATTACCGCCGTTACGACCCTCGGGCGATGGAGGAATTGCTGAAGGCGGCGGGACTCACACAAGTCGAGGTCCGGCTGTACGGCATGCCCGCCGGATATGCCCTCGAGGCCGCGCGCAACGCCATCGGCCGCCGCCGCATCGCGGCCGTCAAGAACGAGTCCCTTCCCGAGCGCAGCCAGGGCAGCGGCCGGTTCATGCAGCCGAGCAGCGCGCTGGCCGGGCTCGTCACCGAGCTCGGGACTGCGCCGTTCCGGCAGATTCAGCGGGCGTTTCCGCGGACCGGTCCCACCCTCGTCGCGCGCGGCACGGTCTTCGAGGGCTGACGCACGGCACGCACGCGTCAGCCGGCCTTACGGAAGACGTACACGTCGTCCTGCTCGAACGCCTGCCGGTAGCCGTGTGCGAGCAGCCACGCCACGCGCGCCCGCAACTGGTCCTGCGTCAACGGGAACTCCGTTGCGAAGGTCTGGAGCACCACCCACTCGCGCAGATGCGGGGTCTGATCCAGCAACACGACGTTGGTGCGAGAGCTGAGATGCGTCGAGATGTTGTCGTCGGCCTCGACGCTCGCGCCATTCGGGATGATCGCCACCGCCGCTGTCTGCGCCCGTTGGAACGCGTTGCTCTGCCAGTCGCTCGGCCGAAGCGCCTGCCCGAGCGGGAAAGTGGTCCAGCTCGTCCACGCCGCGATCACTGCGACGGCCAGCGCCCACACCACCGCGGCGCGTCTTGCCAAATAAGCACGTCTCTCCGGCGCGAAGCCCGTCAGCCTGCGGACTGCGTCGACCGCCGCCAGAACGAGGATCGGCGCGAGAAAGGCGTTGTACTGCGGTCCGAGCCCCCAGTGCCCGGGATCGTTGGAGAATGCGCGCTCGGCCACCAGCGGCGCCGCGAGTAGCACCAGCGGCGAACCGAAGCACATCAGGAGCAGCGGCACCACCAACCACCAGAAGGTGCTGACCTTCACCGACGGTGTCGTCGCGACTTGCGCCGCGTAAGCCGGGTGCAGGATCACCCGCAGCACTGCGTCCTTCATGCTTGGCGTCGCGCTAAGGCGCGTCCAGTACCAGTAATAGTCGGAGCGTCCTCCCAACGCGGGAATCCAAAGGTGCAGCACGAGTTGAGCGACTGCGACGCCGCCGACGAGCAATCCAGCGCCGACCCACCGCTGTCGTCGCGCCCGGGAGCGGCCGAGCAGCACCACGAGGCCGAACATCGCGACGACATATCCGGCGTCTTCCTTAACCAGCAGCAGAACGCCAGCCGCGATCACCGCTTGGCGAAGCCTGCCCGCCTGATATCGCTCCAGCATCTGCGCGCAGAGCGGTACGAAGAAGCCGACCTCGTGAAACCCCGCCGCCGAGGCCTCCTGAAGCTCCCAGCTGATACCGAAGGCAAAGGCGACAAAGTAAGCCGCGACCACGCTGCTTAGGGAGCGTATGGTGAACAGCCACGCGAACGGCACGGCGCACGCGAACAGGGCAGCCTGCGCGAGGATCAAGACCTGTGGGTTGTTCCAGAGCCAATACAGCGGAGCGAGGACGGCCAGGATCGGCGAGAAATGGTCGCCGAGGATCGAGAACGCGTGCCCGTAGCCGGCGGTCACCTGGCCCGGGTTGTGCACATCCTTCATCTGGCTGATCGGCAAGCCGAAGCGGGAGTAGGCACGGATCGCCTGGTCGAAGATGACCAGGTCGTAGCCGCCGAGCCGGAACTGCCGGTACTGCTGGATACCGATCGCCGCCTGTGCGCCGCCGACACCGAGCGAGAGCAGGCCGACACCCCAGACGTGCCGCGACCGCAGCAGACGCCGGGCGCTCGCCCACCACCTCACCCGGTGGTCGGCGACGTCGTCGACGGCTGTGCGGACTGCCATGCGGCCGGATGGTACTCGACCGCTTCCGCGACATCGGCCCCGCGACCGCGGCGTGTCAGCGGCAGCGCCAGTACCGAGCCGATGCATACGATCATCAGCACGCCCGCGAGGACGTAGTAGTCACCGAGGAACAGCTCAGCGGCGTTCCAGTGCAGTTCAGCGCCGCCGTTGTGGGCCTGGAAGCGCAGCAGGCCGCCATCGCTCCACGGCACGGACGAGCTCCAGCCGCCCGACATCCGCAGCCGAACCGGCCATGCCGCGAAAAGTGCGACCGCCGCGACACCGAAACCGATCCGCGATCGGGCGCTGCGCAGCCACACGGCTTGGCGGCGCGGAAAGAGCAGGACGAGCGCGGGCACGGTGTAGACCCAGTGGTGCGTCCATGACACAGGCGACACGAGCAGCCCGGTTACCCCGCACACGATCAGGCCGAGCAGCTCGTCGCCGCGACGCGACGCGATGACCGCGACCGCCAATCCCGCCGCGCCGATCACCAAGGCGAGCGCGTCATAAAGCAGGTGCGCGGAGGAGCCGCCGTGCGTGATGCGCTGCGCGAAGCCGAACAGCGACTGGTTGACCAGCACGCTCGTGATCACGTCCGAGCGGAAGAGCTCGCCGTGAATCCAGTAGGCGGACGAGTCCGAAGGCGCAACGGCGAACCCCACGCCGACGGTTGCGGCGAAGGTGAACGCCGCGACGAGTGCGGCCCTGCGGCGTCCGCTGAAGAAGAGGTAGGGGACGAAGATCAGCGGCGTCAGCTTGATCCCGGCGGCCAGCCCGATGCCGATGCCCTTCCACGGCCGCCGATCCGCGAGCCGCAGGTCGAAGACGACCAGGCCCAGCAGGATTAGGTTGATCTGCCCGAACGACAGGGTGCGCTGGACCGGTTCGAGCCACAGCGCCGCCGCGCCGAGCATCAGCGCCGCCGCGAACCGGCCACCGGTCCCGGCCCTGACGCGGGCTATGCCCAGGCACGCGTAGCAGACCCCGACGACGAGGGCGATGCCGAGCGCGGTGAGACCGTACTTCCAGACGTCGAGCGCGAGCGGGGCCGCCGCCGCGAATCCGAGCGCGGCGAACGGGGAGTAGAGGTAGTCGAGCGGCGGGCTGCCGAACTTCGCGGTGTAGAGCTCGCCCGGCCGGGAGTGCAGAGCCTGACCCGCGTCGCGGTAGACGGTGGTGTCCGGCAACGTCCACAGCGGCCCAGGCACCGCGTGAACCATGACGATGTACCCGGCCACGGAGCCCGCGAGCAGCACGAACCCGACGACGATCGCGAATGTCCGCACAGCGCGGACATCGGCGGTCGAGAAGCGGCGGCGCGCGCGGCTTATCACCGGGTTACCGTACCAAGCGTGCCTTATCGCCCGGCCCAAGAGCGCGGAACGTTGCGGTAACGCCGCGAGGGTGGACACCCGTCCGGAGACGGATGCCCACCCGACCGCATCGCCATTGACGCGGGGCTGTCGCCGACCGGGTTACTGGATGGTGGTCGTGGTCAGCGCGGGAGTCGTGGCCGGGTAGCCGACCGTGTTCGCGTTGACAGTGAAGAAGAGCACCGACACGACCGCCGTGAAGGTCAGGCCGGGGTTGCTGTAGCTGGTCCCGGCCAGGGTGCTGACAACGGTCTGACCGGAGGCACCGGCCTTGAGGGTGAGCGTCAGCGTCGGGAGCGTGGCCGTCTGGCCGGCCGCGATCGGGCCGGGGATGGCGATCGTCACGACACCGCTGCTCTCCGACACGCTCGGCTTGCCGCTACCGAGGTTGCTGCCGCCGGTCAGCGAACTCGACACATAGGTCGAGTTCGAGGGCACCGGGATCTTCAGGTCGACGTTCTGGATCTGCTTGACCGTGTACCCGGAGGCGCTGGTGGGCACGGTGATCGAGCCGACGGACAGGGTGGCGTTGAAGTTCGCGCCGGAGGCCACGGTGCTCGGCGCGGAGCCGCTCACCTGCACGCCGAGCGTGAAGCTCGCGGTCTGGCCGACGGCCGTGGCCTGGAGGTTGTAGGTGACGGCCGTGGCAGCCTGCGCCGCGCTCACCGTGCCGAGCACGGGGAGCAGGGCGACCATGGCGGTGCCGAGCAGCCGGGAGAAATGACGGATGGTGGGGGACATCAATCCACCTCGAACCGTGTTTATCAGGGTATGTGGGTATGAGCCGGCTCGCCCGCCAGTCTAAAGCGAGAATCGCTCATGTCTACTGACGGGTAGCAAAAACCCTGAGACAACACGGAAAATTTGAGGAGCCGCACACCCGAACCGGTCTTCCGGCAATGCCGACGGCGGCGGATTCCCGATCCGCGATCGCCGGCGCCTCGGCCAATTTTCGAAGAACCCTGATAAATTCGCGGGGCGTGCTTTGCGCGGCACGGCGCCGCAATGAGACGGCGCCCGCAATGCCGCCCGGCGATCAGTCGAGCGGGAGGCCCGGCTCTTCCTCCGGCAGGTCGGTCGCGCGGAACGCGACCGGGGACTCCGGCCCCAGCGACAGCTCGGGGCCGGTGCGCGGGCGCGCGCTGTGGATCAGGATGCTGAGCCGACCCGGGGTGCGGCTGTCGAAGCCGAGCACGATGCCGACCCGGTGCGCCCCGACCAGAACCTCGTCGTACCGGTCGATCACCCCGGCTTTCTCGATCTCCACGTAGCCCAGATAGCCGACCCGGTCGATCCGGGTTCCCGGCGCGCTCTGGTCGGTGTCGGTGGTCACCAGCTCGTGGATGTCGCCCGTGCGGACGCACAGCCCGGCGGCCCGGTCCAGCTCGAGGCCGGCGTCCTCGACGCGACGCGCCAGGATCTTGACGAGGCTGCCCTCGACGCGACGCTTCACCGGAAGCAGCATGGCCATCGTCCTTTCCGTACCGCTCGCCCCGACTGGATAAGCAGATCATTACGCATTCGTCTCGGAGCCACGGCCGCGCCACGAATCATCGTCCCTCGAACGGCGCAGCGAATTGCGCCGCGCCCCGCCTGAAGAGGTGAACGAATCCCGCCTTCCGGGACTACCTCCCGCCTGACGGCACGGGTGTGCGATACGTCACGTGCGGCAGGCTGGCGCGGTGCACCCTGAACCGGCCCGGTGCGGCGTACGTGCTCCTCGCAGTGGACGGGCCTCGGCCGCGCCCCAGGATCCAGAATGCCCACCGCGAAGGAGAAAGCCCGATGTCAGAGCCCACCCGCCCCGCCGAGTCAATGCCCGACGCAGGCGCCGGCCCCGACACCCTCCCCGTCGTCAGTGCCGTGCCCGACGACGCGGTCCCGGCTGTCCTCCCGCTTGAGCGGCGCGCCGTGCTGCGTGTGGCCGGCGTCGCAGGGGTCGCCGGTCTGGCCGCCGTCGGCCTCGCGGCGTGCAGCAGTGCCGGCGACTCCGGCTCGGCGAACGGTTCCGCCAACGGCGGGACCGGCACCTCGGCCGCGCCAATGCCGTCCGACACCTCTGGCGGGATGGGCAGCGCCAGCGCGCAGGCCGGCGGATCCGGCTCAGGCACCGCGCTCGGCGCGACCTCGCAGATCCCGGTCGGTGGCGGCATGATCTTCGCCTCCCAGAAGATCGTCGTCACCCAGCCGACCGCGGGCACCTTCAAGGGCTTCAGCTCCACCTGCACCCACGCGGGCTGCCAGGTGAGCCAGGTTTCCGGCGGCACCATCGACTGCCCGTGCCACGGCAGCAAGTACAGCATCACCGACGGATCCGTGCAGGCGGGGCCAGCCCCGCAGCCGCTGCCCGCCGCCAACGTCACGGTGCAGGGCGGACAGCTGTTCCTCAAGAGCTGACCCATCCCCAGGACAAGCGCCGCCCTTCGGAATCACCCGGCCTTCGGGGTTAAACGGGGCGGCGGGGAGCCTCTTTCTCTCCGCCCCGTTTGACCCTGAAGAGCAAAAAGGGCGCTGCCACAGACTTCGGGCGCGGCCGCGGGATACCCCGCCACCCTGCCGCGGCCGCGCTCGGAGCGCTCCAGACCGATAGGGTTTCGCCTGACGAGGCGTCCGATGGCCTCGCGGAGCCGACGCGCTGGGGTGATGTTCACGGATGAGTAGCGGCTCAAGCGCCAGGGCGGTGGTGGCCGCGCTGGGCGCGAACCTGGCCATCGCCGCGTCCAAGCTGGTGGCGTTCGGGTTCAGCGGCTCCTCCTCGATGCTCGCCGAGGGCATCCATTCGGTGGCCGACTCGGGCAACCAGGTCCTGCTCCTGATCGGCGGCCGGAAGTCCGAACGCGAGCCGACCGAGGAACACCCCTTCGGTTACGGCCGCGAGCGGTACGTCTCCGGCTTCCTGGTCGCGGTCGTGCTGTTCAGCGTCGGCGGCCTGTTCGCGCTCTACGAGGGCTACCAGAAGATCAAGAGCCCCCACCCGCTGGAGAACCTCGCCTGGCCGCTCGGCGTGCTCGGCTTCGCACTCGTCGCCGAGAGCTTCTCCTTCCGCACGGCGATCAGCGCGGCGCGGCAGCTGCGCGGCCGGCAGAGCTGGGTCGGGTTCATCCGCCACGCGAAGGCTCCCGAGCTGCCGGTCGTGCTGCTCGAGGATTTCGGCGCGCTGATCGGCCTGCTGTTCGCGTTGATCGGCGTCGTACTCACCGCGGTCACGCACAGCGGGGTGTGGGACGGCGTGGCCACGCTGGCGATCGGGTTCCTGCTGGCCGGCGCCGCGGTGATTCTCGGCATCGAGACCAAGAGCCTGCTGCTGGGCGAGGGGGCGAGCGAGCAGCAGGTGCGCCGCATCTGCGCAGCGCTCGTCGACGGCGACGTCGTCACCTCAGTCATCCACATGCGCACGCTGCACCTCGGCCCGGACGAGTTGCTGGTGGCGGCGAAGATCGGGGTCGAGCACGACGACACGGCGGAACAGGTCGCGCGCGCGATCGACGCGGCGGAGGCACGGGTGCGCGCCGCCGTACCGATCGCGACGGTCATCTATCTGGAGCCGGACATCCGGCGCACCGTCGAGAAGACGCCAGCCGAGCCTGCACCCGACGACGCGGGCACGCCTCAAACGCCCTAACGGTCCGCCGATTCCCTAGGGCTACAGGCCGAAACTTAGACCTGAAGGCCGAACTGCGCGCGCTTGCCCTCAGGCACCAGGTCCAGATAGTCGGGGTGCTTGGCGATCCAGCCCTTGATGAAGGGGCAGTAGGGCAGCACGGCCAGCTTTTCTTCGCGGGCCGCGTCGAGGGCGGCGCGGGCGAGGATACTGCCCAGGCCCCGGCCTTCGAAGGCCGGATCGATCTCCGTGTGGGTGAACGCGATCGCGCTTTCGTTTCTGCTGTACTCCGCGAAACCGGCCAGCCGCTCGTCGACGAAGATCTCGAAGCGGTCCCGCTCGGGGGCATCTACGACTCGGGGTTCCATTCCGCCTCCTGTGCTCCCCATGGTCGCACGCCCGCGCCGTGCCTGCCGCTGGGAAGCACGGCGATGGTCTGGGGTTCTGGAGAGCAGAACTCACACTCGTGCGGCGCGTCGCCGTCCGGGGCGCCGTAGTGCCGCGCGGCACTCGACGCCGCATGCCGGGCGGGC
Organism: Actinocrinis sp.; assembly: GCF_035938995.1. GTDB lineage: Bacteria > Actinomycetota > Actinomycetes > Streptomycetales > Catenulisporaceae > DASZGI01. The sequence goes on along the minus strand of NZ_DASZGI010000301.1, from coordinate 7,089 downwards.
ACCCGCTCGTCCGCGAAATATACGGAGGTCCACAGCACACTGTTACTCATACCCGATCCCTGACTTCCTCGAGGTCCGAAGCGCCGCGAGAGCCGCGCGTGCGGCGCCGTCGCCGTTGCACACGGCGCCGCACGCGACCCGGTTCACGCGTCCGGGTCGGGAAGCCGGGCGAATCCCCGCCCGGCCGCGTCCGTCAGGTGGTCAGGCGGTCACCTCACGGCCGTCCTCGGCCCACATGGTGTGGAAGGTGCCTTCCTTGTCCACGCGCTTGTAGGTGTGCGCGCCGAACAGGTCGCGCAGACCCTGGATCAGCGCCGCCGGCAGCCGGTTGGCGCGCAGCGCGTCGTAGTAGGCGAGCGAGGAGGAGAACGCGGGGGTGGGGATTCCGGAGTTCGCGGCGTAGGCGACGACACGCCGCCACGCCTCCTGCCCGTCCGCCACCGCGTCGCGGAAGTACGGCGCGACGAGCAGAGACGGCAGCTTCGGGTCCGCGTCGTACGCCTGACGGATCCGGTCGAGGAAGCGGGCGCGGATGATGCAGCCGCCGCGCCAGATCGTCGCCATCGCGCCACGGTCGATGTCCCAGCCGTACTCGGCGCTCGCCGCGGCGATCTGGTCGAAGCCTTGGGCGTAGGCGACGACCTTAGATGCGTACAGCGCCTTACGTACGTCCTCCACGAAGCCGTCCGGGTCGTCGATCTTCGCCGCGGCCGGGCCGGGCAGCGCGCGCTGCGCCGCCTGCCGCTGCTCCGGGTGCGCCGACAGAGCACGCGCGAAGGTGGCCTCGGCGATGCCGGTGATCGGCACGCCGAGGTCGAGCGCGGACTGGACGGTCCACCGCCCGGTGCCCTTCTGCTCGGCCTGGTCGACGACCACGTCCACGAACGGCTTGCCGGTCTCGCCGTCGACGTGCGCGAGGACCTGGGCGGTGATCTCGATGAGGAACGACTCGAGGTCGCCCTCGTTCCACGCGGCGAAGATCTGCGACAGCTCCGCCGGGCTGCGCCCGAGGCCCTGGCGCAGCAGGTCGTACGCCTCGGCGATCAGCTGCATGTCGGCGTATTCGATGCCGTTGTGCACCATCTTCACGAAGTGGCCGGCGCCGTCCGGGCCGACGTGCACGCAGCAGGGGGTGCCGTCCACCTTCGCCGCGATGTCCTCGAAGAGCGGACCGAGCGCCTGGTACGACTCGGCGGACCCGCCCGGCATGATGCTCGGCCCGAGCAGCGCGCCCTCCTCTCCCCCAGACACTCCGGAGCCGACGAAGTGGATGCCGCGCTCGCGCAGCGCGGCCTCGCGGCGGCGGGTGTCGGCGAAGTGCGCGTTGCCGCAGTCGATGACGATGTCGCCGGGCTCGACCAGGGGTGCCAGCTCGTCGATCACGGCGTCGGTCGGGCCGCCCGCCTTCACCATGATCACGATGCGGCGGGGCCGTTCGAGCGCGGCGACGAAGTCGGACATGCTTTCGGCCGGCACGAACGTCCCCTCGTCACCGTGCTCGGTGATCAGCGCGTTAGTGCGCTCGACCGACCGGTTGTGCACGGCGACGGCGTGCCCGTGCCGGGCCAGATTCCGGGCGAGATTCCGGCCCATCACGGCCAGGCCGGTGACGCCGATCTCTGCCTTCGCTGCCATAGCTGCCTCCTGCTGCTGCCGTGTCGGGTTCAGCGGTGCTCACCCCAGTCTGGCGTCCCGCGCTGAACCGTCGCCAGTCAGCGACGTCCGATCATGATCACGCCGAGGGTCACCATCGTCGCGGCGATCAGCGCGTCGAGCACGCGCCAGGCGACGGGGCGGGCGAACACGCCGCGCAGCAGCCGCGCGCCGAAGCCGAGGCCGCTGAACCACAGCGCGCTGCCGGCCGCCGCGCCGACGCCGAACAGCCAGCGCCGTTCCCCGTAGCCGTTAGCGACCGAGCCGAGCAGGAGGACGGTGTCGAGGTACACGTGGGGGTTGAGCCAGGTGAGCGCGAGACAGGTGAGAACGGCCGTGCGCGGGCGATCGGCGGGCGCGGAGCGGTCCAGCGTGAGGCTCGACGGCCGTAGCGCGCGGCGTGCCGCGAGGGCTCCGTAGCAGAGCAGGAACATGCCGCCGATCCAGGCGACCGCGGTGAGCCCGGCCGGCCAGGCCTGGAGCGCGGCGCCGATCCCCGCGACGCCGCAGGCGATGAGCACCGCGTCGGAAGTGGCGCAGATAGCGACGATCGCGGGCACATTCTCGCGCCGGATGCCCTGGCGCAGCACGAAGGCGTTCTGAGCCCCGATGGCCACGATCAGCGACAGTCCGGTGCCGAGCCCCGCGGCCATCGTGAGGAGAGCGGTATCCACCCCTCGAGGCTAGGAATCAAAATCCCATGAGAACAGCTAAAGTTTCGTAGGTATCATTAGCAATTGTGATGCCGGAGCTTCCGTTGGACCAGGTCCGCACGCTGCTCGTGGCCGTGGACGAGGGGACGTTCGAAGCTGCCGCGCGGACCTTGCACGTGACACCCTCAGCGGTTAGCCAACGCGTTAAGGCCCTGGAGCAGCGTGTCGGGCGGGTGCTGCTCGTGCGCGCGAAGCCTGTGCGGCTCACCGAGTCGGGAGAGGTCGTCGTCCGCTTCGCCCGGCAGTTGGCCGCCCTCGAACGGGACGCGGCCGCCGAGCTCGGCCTGTCCGACCCAGGGACATCGAGCGCGGCACCTGCCACCGTGCCCATCGCGGTGAACGCCGACTCCCTCGCCACCTGGTTCCTTCCGGCCCTTGCCGACGTCTCGGCGCGCGCCGACCTCGAGGTCTGCTTCGACCTGCACCGCCAGGATCAGGACCATACGACGGTGCTGCTGCGGCAGGGCCTGGTCATGGCGGCCGTCACCTCGTCGCCGGAGCCGGTCCAGGGCTGCACCGTGCTCAGGCTGGGCCGGATGCGCTACCACGCGATGGCAGCGCCGTGGTTCGCCGAGCGGTGGTTGACGGACGGGCCACTCACACGCGTGCTCGGCGACGCCCCGGTCGTGGTGTTCGACCGGAAAGACGACCTCGAGGACCGCTTTCTGCGCCGACTCGCGGCGCGCCGGACCGGAACTGGGGCCGCGGGAACCGTGCGGCGGCACCACGTGCCCGCGTCGGAAGCGTACGTCGAGGCGATCGCCGCCGGCCTCGGCTGGGGCATGCTGCCCGAGGCTCAAGCGGCGCAGCGGCAGGAAGGCGAGCTGGTCCACCTCGCCCCGCAGCTGCCCATCGACGTGCCGCTCTACTGGCAGCAGTGGAAGCTGGACTCCCCGGCGCTCGCCGCAGTGGCGGAGGCGGTGGCCCGGACCGCTGAGACTGCGCTGACGTAAGTCGCTCCGCAGTCGCGCGACGATTCAGCCTGAATCAGTTCTCTGCGGGCGCCTCGAGCACCAGGCCCGGCGTGTTCTCCCACTGCGCCAGCCGGAAGATGCGGCGGAAGTAGGGCGAGAGCGAGTGCACTATCAGCGTCCGGTCACCGTGGGAGAGGTCGATCGCGGCGTCGACCACCGCGCGCAGCCCTTCCAGGCTGATGACCTGGAGCCCGCCGCAGTCGAGGTAGACGTCGCCCTCTTGTTCCGTCGCGGTGGTGCGCAGCGCCTCGCTGAAGAGGCGGACCTGCTGCGGCCCCAGATCGCCGCGGACGGTGAGCCCCGGCGGCTGCTCGGTGCGCAGCACCACGAGGCCTCCCGTGTCGACCACTTTGTGCATTTGAGCCGCCACCCTCGACTGGAGCCCTGAAGGCAGGGACACATCACCAGAACACGAACGCGGTACCCACCGTAGCGCGCGCTGACGGGGCGTGACCAGACCGTCTCGAATTGACGTCACAGGACGGGCGGATGGGACCTCTGTTGATAAATTTTCCGCAAAACCGGATCACTGATGGGTCACGTTTTGCCTCGCTCGGCGGCCCGGGCGATTAAGCTCACGACCCCCACCACCGGGAACATCGTCTTCATCGCGTCCCCGGTGGTAACAGCGCGCTACATCCGGCTGAATCGCTCCGCTGACACCGGGCGCCGGCTGGGCAGCCGCGCCAAGGACTGGGCCCCGCGTCGAGCGCCGTCGACGTGGGGTCCTTCTTTTCTCCAGCCCTTCTCCGAACTTACATGTGATCCACATCACGCGATCTTCCCGGCCCGTCATATACCATAGGGGGGTATGGTTTCCTGCAGACAGGGACGAGAACCCAGCCGCTGACGAGGAGGGAGCGCGGCCATGGCCGAACAGGGACACTGGCACGGCGACGTGCAGAGCCGGGGCTACACCGCCGCCAAGACCGACTATCTCAAGCGGCTGCGCCGAGTCGAGGGGCAGGTGCGCGGGCTCCAGCGCATGGTCGAGGAGGACGCCTACTGCATCGACGTCCTCACTCAGGTCTCCGCGGCGACCAAGGCGCTTCAAGCAGTCGCATTGGGGCTGCTGGAGGATCACCTCGAGCACTGTGTCGCGCAGGCGATATCCGAGGGCGGAGAGAACGCCGCGGCGAAGGTTCAGGAGGCCTCCGCCGCCATTGCCCGACTCGTTCGTTCGTAAGACAGGGAAGAGACCATGACCGACTCCGACGAGACGATCACCGCCGAGTACACCGTGAGCGGGATGAACTGCGGGCACTGCGTGTCCTCGGTCACCGAGGAGGTCGGCGCGCTGGGCGGCGTGCGCTCCGTCGAGGTGGACCTGCCGAGCGGGAAAGTCACCGTGACCAGCGCGGCCGCCCTCGACCGGGACGCGGTGCGCGCGGCGGTCTCCGAGGCCGGATACCAGCTGGTCGCCTAGAGCGCCCGTGGAGATTCGCCGAGAGTAATCGGCATAAGGGTTGTAGACACGATGACTGTACAAGGCGAGAACCGGGTCGAGCTGGCGATCAGCGGGATGACGTGTGCCTCGTGCGCGAGCCGCATCGAGCGCAAACTCAACCGACTCGACGGCGTGACCGCGACGGTGAATCTGGCTACCGAGCAGGCCACCGTCGTGTGTCCGGAGGATGTCAGCGCCAACGACCTCGTCGCCGTCGTCGAGGCCGCCGGCTACGGCGCCACGCCCTCCGCGCCGTCAACGCCGTCCGCATCCGCCACACCAGCCCCCGCATCGACCGACCGCGCCGACCACTCCCTCCTGCGTCTGGTCGTCAGCGCTTCCCTCGCCGCGCCCGTCCTCACCCTGTCCATGGTTCCCGCGCTTCAATTCCGCGGCTGGCAATGGTTCTCGCTGGTCCTCGCGACGCCGGTCACCCTGTGGGGTGGCTGGCAGTTCCACCGCGCCGCCGTGCTGAACCTGCGGCACCGCATGGCCACCATGGACACCCTGATCTCGCTGGGCACCCTCGCCGCGCTCACCTGGTCCTTGTACGCCCTCTTCTTCGGCGACGCCGGGACCCTCGGCATGCGGATGCCCTTCGAGTGGATCAGTCACCGCTCCGGCGGGTCGGAGATCTACCTCGAAGTCGCCTCAGCCGTCACCGTGTTCATCCTGGCCGGCCGGTACTTCGAGGCACGCGCCAAGCGGCGGTCCGGTGCCGCCCTGCGCGCCCTGCTCGAACTGGGCGTCAAGGACGTGGCGGTCCTGCGCAACGGCGTCGAGCACCGCATCCCCGTCGACCAGTTGCGGCGTGGCGACCTGTTCGTGGTGCGGCCCGGCGAGAAGGTCGCGACGGACGGTGTGGTGGTCGAGGGCGGGTCGGCGATCGACGCGGCATTACTCACCGGGGAATCGGTACCCGTCGAGGTCGGGCCCGGCGACGAGGTGACTGGCGCGACCGTCAACGTCGGCGGAAGGCTCGTGGTCCGCGCCACCCGGATCGGCGAGGAGACCAAGCTCGCGCAGATCGCCCGCCTCGTCGTCGCGGCGCAGACCGGTAAGGCGCAGGTCCAGCGGCTGGCCGACCGGATCTCAGCGGTGTTCGTCCCGGTGGTCGTCGCCTTGACCCTGGTGACCCTCGTCGGCTGGCTGCTCGCCGGGGCCGCGGCGACCGAGGCGTTCACCGCGGCGGTCGCCGTCCTCATCATCGCCTGTCCGTGCGCGCTCGGTCTCGCGACGCCGACCGCCCTGCTGGTCGGCACCGGGCGCGGCGCGCAACTCGGCATCCTGATCAAGGGCCCGGAAGTGCTCGAGTCGACGCGCCGGATCGACACGGTCGTGCTCGACAAGACCGGCACCGTGACCACCGGCGCGATGAGCCTCCTCGAACTGATCCCCATTCCCGGCGAGGACCCGACCGCCGCCCTTCGCATCGCCGCCGTCCTCGAATCAGCCTCCGAGCACCCCGTCGCGCGCGCGGTGACCGAGGCCGCCACCTCCTCGAACACGGTCTTCTCGAACCCCGCCTCCTCAAACACTCGCGCCGGCCTCCCTCCCGTCACCGACTTCGCCGCTCACCCCGGACTCGGGGTGTCCGGCCGGATCGAGGACCGCGACGTCCTCGTCGGCCGACCCGCCTTCCTCGCAGACACCTGGGGCGCCGACCTTCCACCAGCCCTGGATGAAGCTCGAGAGACCGCCGAGGCTGCCGGCCGCACCGTCTTGACCGTCGGGTGGGACGGCAAGGTGCGCGCACTGCTCGTGGTCGCCGACACCGTCAAGCCGACCTCCGCCGCGGCTGTCACGGCCCTGCGTGACCTCGGCCTGACTCCCATCCTGCTGACCGGCGACAATGCCGCCGCGGCCCGCGCGGTCGCCGACCAGGTCGGCATCGAGCAGGTCATCGCCCAGGTGCTTCCGGCCGGAAAGGTCGACGAGATCAAGCGCCTGCAAGACAGTGGCCGAGTGGTCGCCATGGTCGGCGACGGGGTCAACGACGCCGCCGCCCTCGCCCAGGCCGACCTGGGTCTGGCCATGGGCACCGGGACCGACGCGGCGATCGAGGCGGCCGACTTGACTCTGGTGCGCGGCGACCTGCGGGCCACCGCCGACGCGATCCGGCTGTCCCGGCGAACCCTCGCGACCATCAAAGGAAACCTGTTCTGGGCGTTGGCCTACAACGCCGCCGCAGTGCCACTCGCCGCCGCCGGCCTGCTCAATCCGCTGATAGCCGGGGCGGCGATGGCCATGTCAAGTGTCTTCGTGGTCTCCAACAGCCTGCGGCTGCGCCGCTTCCGCTGAC